>JBCDGG010000009.1:0-57699 GCA_038757905.1 Pseudomonadota bacterium
AGGCATTTGCGTCGGCGTGAACGCCTCAACTCCATGCGGGCCTGGCGCCGTTTCGATCCGGATGCGGCGAGGTTTGACCTCTCGGGTCTCTCGCACGGTCCACGGCAACAGGCTCCGCTCCTCCGACAACAGGGCGCCGTCTAACACCTGCGACACGCCGGGGATTGCGGGAGACGCACCGCCCTTGCCCCGCTACTCCCGCTAGGGCAGCGGACGTCATACCGCCGCCGCCCGTTCTGGCACTTGGAAACGGCCCCGCCGATGCGTCCCACAAGACCGGCGCGCAGCATGGGACAGGGGGCCGCCGATCCGGGGAACGAGAGCCGGGGCCAGACGGATCCCGGCCCGGTCAGCGCACGGTCGACGGCATCCCGGGAACCAGCACCGCGGCGCCCTGCACCCGGCCTTCCCGGAGATCCTCCAGTGCCTCGTTCGCTCGCTCCAGCGGATAGGGGGTGGTATGGGTCTGAACCCCGGCTTCCGCCGCGAGAGGAAAGAACTCCTCGCCGTCCTGCCGGGTGAGGTTCGCAACAGAGATAATCTGTCGTTCCTGCCACAGGTCACCGTAACGGAACGCCGGGATATCGCTCATGTGGATGCCGCCGCAGACCACACGACCCCCCTTCCGCACGGCCTTGAGCGCCGCAGGAACGAGCGCGCCCACCGGTGCGAAGATGATCGCAGCATCGAGAACGTCCGGTGCTTCCTGATCCGAGCCCCCCGCCCAGACCACGCCCATCTCCCGCGCAAAGCGCTGCGCGGCGGTGTCGTCGGTGCGCGTGAAGGCGTAGATGCTGCGGCCCTGAAACACGGCGATCTGAGCCAGAATATGAGCCGCCGCACCGAACCCGTAGATGCCCAGCCGCTCCGCATCGCCCGCCATGCGCAGGCAGCGATACCCGATCAGCCCTGCACAGAGCAACGGCGCGAGGGACACGGGATCCGCCTCCTCGGGCAGCGCGAAGACATAGCGGGCATCGGCCACGCATTCCTCGGCATACCCGCCCGGCAGCGTGTAGCCGGTAAACCGGGGCCGGTCGCACAGGTTCTCCTGGCCGGAGCGGCAGAACGTACAGGTGCCGCATGTCCAGCCGAGCCAAGGCACGCCGACCCGCTGACCGACGCGCAGCCCGTCGACATGCGCGCCGAGCTCCAGAATCCGGCCCACGATCTCATGGCCGGGGATCAGCGGAAGCGCGGGCTCCGTCAGATCTCCGTCCACGACGTGCAGGTCCGTGCGGCAGACGCCACAGGCCTCCACCGCGATCCGAACCTGACCTCCACCAACGCCCGGCCGGTCGACGTCCTCCAGACGCAAATGCTCCGACCCTTCACGTAAAACCATGGCACGCATGTCTTTTCTCCGATCTTCGGAGAGACTTTAGCCGGGCTGGAGCGGGCGGATATGATCCCGATCAACCCGCCGCAGGGGACGTTCGCGTTCCCCCGGTGCGCAGGAATTTGTAGAGTTCGGGTACGATGATCAGCGGCAGCGCGGCGATTAAAATCGCGCGCCATTGCTCCCATCCAATCGGCACGGTCTGCAGCAGCGCCTGCAAGGGGGCCCAGTACACCGCCGCCACTTGCAAAAGCAGGCTGAAGGAGAACGCCGCGATCAGGAACCGGTTCGAGAGCCAGCCGATGCGCGAGATTGGCTGGGTGAGCGACCGGAAGGCAAATACGCTCACCTTCTCGAACACCACCATCCCGGTGAAGGCCGCGGTGCGGGCGACGTCCGCCCCGAGGGGCAGAAAGGTGTAGAAGATCCACAGGCTCGCGGCACCCGTATAGGCCCCGAACGCGGCGATGGTGAGAATGCCGGGGCGCCCTAGGATCGACGCGTTCGGGCGTCTCGGCGGCCGCTCCATCTGGTTCTTCTCGGACTTCTCCAGCCCGAGCGCGACGGCCGTAACCCCGTCGGTGATCAGGTTCATCCACAGGATCTGCGTGGCCAGGAAGATCAGCGGGCCGCCGAGCATCAGGTTCACCACGATGGCCACTACCTCGCCCGCGTTGGACGATAGAAGATAGCGCACGAACTTGCGCAGATTGTCGAATTGCCGCCGCCCCTCGCGGATCGCATTAACGATGGTCGCGAAGTTGTCGTCCAGCAGCACGAGATCGGCCGCCCCCTTCGATACGTCGGTGCCGCGGATCCCCATGGCAACGCCGATATCGGCCCGCTTCAATGCAGGCGCATCGTTCACCCCGTCGCCCGTCATCGCGACGATCTGGTTGTCGGCCTGCAAGGCCCGGACAATACGCAGCTTGTGCTCGGGTTTCGTGCGGGCGAAATGCACCGGCGCGCGCAGCCGCTCCTGCAGGTCGGTGTCCGACAGGGCGTCGATGTCCGGGCCTTGCAACACCTCGGCCCGGTCGAGCCCGACGGAGGCGGCGATGGCACCGGCGGTCAGGGGACTGTCGCCGGTGATCATGACGACGCGAATACCGGCAGACCGCGCGTGCGCGATGGCGCCGGCAACCTCGGGGCGCGGCGGATCGATCATGCCGACAAGGCCGAGGAGGACCAGTTCGTGCTCCTCGGTGTCGCCGGGGGCGGCATCGCGCGCCGCCAGGGCCAGAACGCGCTGGCCTGCGCTGGCCAACTCGGAATAGGCCGCTTCGACAGCTTCCCGGTCGGCCGCGCTCAGGGGCCGCGGCCCCGCTTCCGTCAGGATTGCGGTCGCGCGGTCCAGGATCGTTTCCGGTGCGCCTTTGACATGCAGGCGGGCGCCGTCGTGGCCGTCCCGTGCCAGCACGCTCATGCGCTTGCGGTCGCTGGAAAACGGGACCTCGGCCAACCGCTCGTCTGCGGGGCGGTCGGGCGCCCATCCCTTCATCGCCAGCACCACCAGGGCGGCCTCCGTCGGGGCGCCGAACTTCGTCCACGCGTCGCCCTCGCGGTGCAGGCTCGCATGGGTGCAGACCAGCGCTGTTTCCAGCAGGCGGGCCAGCACCGCATCGTCCGCCGCGCGGACCTTGCCACCGTTCCGCGCGATATGCCCGGCCGGATCATAGCCCGAACCGGTGGCGGTATAGGCGTGGTCGGCGGTCCAGATCCGCGTGGCCGTCATCTGGTTTTCGGTCAGCGTCCCCGTCTTGTCGGTGCAGATCACCGAAGCGGCGCCCAGGCTTTCGATGGCCTGCAAACGCCGGGCCAGGGCCTTCTGACGCGCCATGGCCGACGCGCCGAGGGCCAGCGTGATCGTCACCACGGCCGGAAGCCCCTCCGGCACCATTGCCACCGCGAGCGACAGGCCCGTCATGAACATGTCGAAGAGCGGCCGCCCGAGCCAAACGCCCAGCGCAATCACGGCGACGGCGATGCCAATGGAGGCGATCCCGATCTGGCCGGCCAGCTGCCCCAACCGGCGCTGCAGGTTCGTCTGCTTCTCGCCCTGGGTTGCGGTGAGCTCGGCGACATGGCCGAACTCCGTCTCGGACCCGATTGCCGTCACGCGCCCTTCGGCCCGCCCGGCGACGAGGGCCGTGCCCGCCAGCAGCCGCCCGGCCGCCCCCGGATCCCCGGGCACCTTGGCCACGGGCACGGATTCCCCCGAAAGCGCGCTCTCGTCCAGCATCGCCTCTGCGCCGGAGGTCAGGGCAAGATCGGCTGGCACGGTGTCGCCCGTCTCCAGAATGACGATGTCGCCGGGCACGATCTCGCGCGCCGGAATGCGCCGTTCGCGTCCCTCCCGCAGAACCACCGCACTCGGCTGCAGCATGGCGCGCAGGGCCTCGAGCGCCGTCTCCGCGCGCCATTCCTGAACGAAGCCAAGAATGGCGTTCAGCACCAGGACGAGGGTGATCGCCAGGGCGTCGATCACCTCTCCCAGGGCGAAGGCCGCCAGGGCGGCAAGCGCCAGGATCAGAATCAGGAACCCTTTGAACTGACGCAGGAACACCGCAAGGGCCGAGGGCGGCTTGCCTTTCGGCAACTCGTTCCAGCCAAAGCGCTTTCTGAGGCTTTCGACCTCAGCCGCACTGAGGCCACCGGCGGACTCCGGTACGGATGAGATTGCGGAAATCTCGGTCGGACGTGTGGGCATGATCATTCAGCGATTGGATGTGTTGCACCCATTTCACATCGGATGGATCGCGGTCAAACGCGGATGGCACGGTGCGGCGATCTCGCGCTGACCCGAGGATCCACGCCGCACTCACCCAGGCGCCCGTCGGCCGCGCGACTGTCCCAAAGGCGCCTCCCGCCGGCGCGAACGGGCATGTCCGGCCGCCCACCTCGGTGGCAGGCCATCGTTTCTTCCGCTCACATGGCGGAAGGTCTATACACGCCTCGCCCGAACCGGGATTGCGCGTCGGGCAGGAACGTCCCAGAGCCAGAGGAGGTGAGCGTGCCTGTAGCCCCCCCCAGCGACATACAGAAGTCGATCGTCCGCAAGGGCTGGGCCACGACGGCCTTGATGCAGGATCAGACGGCGCGCGCGTTCTATTCCAATCTGTTCCAGATCGCGCCGCAGACGCGCGCGCTCTTTCGCGGCGACATGGATGTGCAGGGCCGCAAGCTGGTGAACACGCTGGGATTCGTCGTCGATCACCTCGACGATGCCGAGACGCTCCTGCCCGAGGCCCGCGAACTGGCCGTGCGCCACGTGCGCTATGGCGTAACCGCAGACCAATACGATGCGGTGGGCGCGGCCCTGCTCCAAACGCTGCAGGACCTGCTGGGCGACGGCTTCGGCGCCGAGGACCGCGCCGCGTGGGCGGCGGTCTACGAAAGCCTCGCACACGAGATGAAGCGCGCCGCCTATCCGTAACCCCCGTCGGCCCCCGTGGCGGCACCTATCCTTTCGGATAGAGGACCTATCCGCATGCGCCCGGACAGACGGCAGGCGCGATGCTAGGGAGAACCGCCCGAGTCGGAGAGCCAACGTGAAAATCGTCGTCGAACGTGCCGCGGGAGCGACCGCAGCACAGGATCTGTGCGCTGCGCTTGCCGAGGAGCCACAGGGCAGTTTGGTTTTTCTCCAGGCCAATGCCGCCTGCGATCTCGACGGGCTGCGTGACGCGATCGCGCGCATGGGCGGGCCCGCTTTCATCGGGGCCACGTCCTGTCTTGGGACGATGTCGCATCAGGGGCATGCGCCGGAACTCGCCGCGTTGATGATCGTCGATCCCGAGGGGGATTACGGCGCGGCCGCCGAACCCCTGGACAGCGATGCCGAGGCGGCCGCGCGGCGGGCGACCGAACGGGCGGTGCGCGCCGCCGACCGGCCCGGCGAAAAGCCGGAGCTCGTGTGGGTCAGCGGTACGCCGGGACGCGAGGAGGAGTTTCTCGCCGGCATCGAATCCGTTGTGGGCCAGGACGTTCCGATCATCGGCGGCAGCGCGGCCGACAACGATGTCACGGGCCAGTGGGCTGTCTTCGATGCCGAAAGCCTTCTGCCCGACGGCATTGCAATCGGCGTGCTGTTTCCGTCCGCCTCCGTCAGCTTCGCCTATCAGAACGGATACGCCCCGACGGCGCATTCCGGCCGCGTCACCGCCGTCGACGGCCGCCGCCTGGCAGAGATCGACGGCCAGCCCGCGGCGGAGGTGTATAGCCGCTGGACCGAGGGCGCGGTCGCGGTTCCTAAAGAAGGGGGCGACGGGCAACCGATCCTCGCCAAGTCGACGTTCTGGCCCCTCGGACGCGAGATCTCGGAAATCGGCGGTGTGCCGCAGTTCCTGCTGGCCCACCCGGCGGCGGGCGATGCCGACGGCACCCTGCATCTCTTTGCGACCGTCACCGAAGGCGAGACGCTGACCCAGATGAGCGGGTCGCCGGACAGCCTGGTAGAGCGGGCGGGCCGCGTGGCTGCCCTTGCCCGCGGCGCGGGCCAGTTCCGCGGGGATGGCGACATCGCCGGCGCCCTCATGGTCTACTGCGGCGGCTGCATGCTGGCGGTTCAGGACAGGGTCGACGAGGTGGTCGGCGGCATCGTGGGCGAGCTCGGGGAGGCGCCCTTTATGGGTATCTTCACCTTTGGCGAACAAGGTCGCGTTTTCGGCGCAGGAAACCGACATGGCAATCTCATGATCTCCTGCATTATATTTGGAAGGTAGTCCGCAGCGAGAGCGATCCGTATGCCCGACGACGAGCGCTTGCGTGAAGCCCTTCTCGAGCTTCAGCTTCTGCGCGAGCGGGAAGCGCGCAATCACCTCTCGACCCAGACCGTTCTTGAATGCGTCGAGGCGATCTCTCGGGCGCCCTCGTCACGCGCGGCCATTGGCGCGCTCTTCGGGGCGCTGAAATCCACGCTGTCGGCCGATGCCTGCGCCGTGCTCGAACGCGACGAAGGCGACGACGGCGAGGGCCTGACCGTTGCGGCAAGCAGCGAGCCCGCGTGGGACCGATGCCGGACATGGCCCCCCTTCGACGCGCTGCGCCGTCCCCGCAACATCGCCGACCTGCGCCTCGCCGGCCAGTGGCGGGGCGACGTCGGGATAGAAGAGTATACCGCCGCGCTCGTGGCCCCCTCCGACCACGCCGGACGCGGCTTCGCCCTGATGTGCCTGCGGCGCAGCGGCAGCTTCAGCAACGATGCGCTGCGCATCCTTCAACGGATCGCGGGCCTCGCGGCACAGTCGGTGATCGGCCATCGCAACGAGAGCCGGCTCAACCTTCTGGCCGCGACCATCGAAGGCTCGTCGTCCGGGTTCGCGATCTCAGACGCCACCCGGTCGGACAATCCGCTGATTTACGTCAACCCGGCTTTCGAGGAGCTGTCGGGCTTTGCCGCAGATGAGGTGCTGGACCGGAACTGCCGGTTCCTCACGCTGGAGCCGAAGGCCTCGCGGGAGCGGACACGCCTGCGTCACGCGGTCGAAACCAGATCGGGCGGCACGTTTCTGTTGCGCAACCAGCGCAAGGACGGCACCCCGTTCTGGAACGAACTGACCCTCTATCCGGTGCGCGACGCCGACGACCGGACCACCCATCTCGTGGCCACGCAGCGCGACGTGTCCGACCGGATCGCGGCCGAGGCCGACAGGGACCGGATGCGCAAGCGCATGGAACAGGCGATGGCGGTCAGCCAGGATGCCTTTCTTCTGCTCGATGCCGGGCGGCGGGTGCTCTATGCCAACACCGCCACGTCGCAGCTGTTTCCCGCACGCCCACATGACTGGGCCACGGGGACGACCTTCGCCGACAATTGGTCGGGCTATCTCGACACAATGCGCGCGGCCGAGGGCCGCGTGACCCGCCTGCTGGCAAACCCGGACCTGACGGAACTGGCCGAGCTGCCCGCCGGGCGCGAGCTGTCCCTGCCGGACGGGCGCACCGCCTTTGTGCGCGCGGCCGATATCGAGGATGGGGCCATGGTGCTTTGGGCTGCGAACATCACCCCCCTCAAAGCCTCGCAGATCCTTCTGGAGCAACGCCTGGCGGCCATCGAAGCCGCGCTCGACGGCATCGCAATCGTCGACCGGTCCGGCCGGATCGCCTATCTGAACAGAAACGCGGGCCGCGCCCTCGGCTTCGAGATAGCCGACATGGCGCTCGGCCGCGACTGGACGCGCTTCTACGAGGACGCCCCACAGGCCGCCGTGCAAGCCCGTTTGTTTGCGCGGCTGTCGCGCCGCGGAACGGGTGCCACCCACGAGGTGACGGCCTCGCCCCTTGCGGAGGGCGCCGTCCTTGTCATTCGCGATGTCACGGAGCGCCTCGCCGCCGAAACGCGGGAGGCCGATCTCCAGAAGGCGCTCTTCCAGGTGCAACGGCGCGACGCGGTCGCCCGTCTGGCCTCGGGTATCGCCCATGACTTCAACAATCTGCTTTCGGCGATTTCCGGCTCCGCCGCCTTGATCGGCCTCGACCCCGGCGACCGCGACAAGGTCGAGGAGCATACGGCGCGGATCAGCGCCGCGGGCGCGCGCGCCGCGCGCCTTGTGAACCGGCTGCTCGATGTCGGCGCGCCGCGGTCGCAAGCGGCGACGTTCGATCTCCGCCAGGCGTTGTCCGACATCCCCGATCTCGTCGGCGGCACCCTGCCCGACAACATCTCCTTCTCCAGCCGGTTGCCCGACGAGTCCCTCCTGCTGAGCGGCGACCCCGACGAACTGAACCAGATCGTGGTGAACTTCATCCTCAACGCCCGCGATGCACTGGGGGCGGAGGGCGGAGAGATCTCGCTGGCGTGCTGTGTCGAGACCGGCGACACCGCCCGCCGCCTTCGCGTCGGCGCGCTGGTGGGCGGCGAGCCCTACGCCCGCATTTCCGTGCGCGACACCGGGATGGGCGTCGATCCGGAAGCGCTCGCGCGGATCTTCGAGCCGTACTTCACCACCAAGGGCACAAGCGGGACCGGGCTTGGCCTGCCCACGGCCGCAGCGCTGGTGCGCGCTGCGGGCGGCGGGATCGAGGTGGAGACCGCACCGGGAGAGGGCAGTGCCTTTCACCTGTTCTGGCCGATGGCGGCGGCCGAACGGGTCGTCTCCGTTGTCTCCGACGGCCCATCGCCTCGCGCCCTCGCCGGCCTCGCGGTGATCGTCGTCGACGACGAGGTCGAAGTTGCGGAGGTGATCCAAGGATACCTGGAGCGCTACGGCGCCGAAGTCGCGGTTTGCACGGACCCTGAACTGGCCATCGAGGCCGTCCGGGAGGATCCGGGCTTCTGGAGCGCTGTCGTGACGGATTATGACATGCCCGGCATGTCCGGCGGCGATCTGACCGAGGCGCTTGCCCGCGAAGCGCCCGACATCGCGGTGTTTCTGGTGACGGCGCTCGCGCGGCGCCTGTCCGACCCCCGGGTTTCTCCCGGCAAGATCGCGGGAATGTTTGCGAAGCCGGTCGATCTGTCCCAACTTGTCAGCGCGCTTGCGGCATTCAGTTCCGGAGAACCGCCTCAGGCCGACACTTGAACGGGAGCATTCCGCCATGCGCCTACTGATTGCCGACGACCACGATCTGGTTCGAGAGACCTTGGCGGCGTTTCTGTCGAACGAGGGCCAGTTCGAGGTCGACCTTGCGGAGGATCTGCCCGGGGCGTGCGACAAGATCCGCACGGATGGCCCCTATGATCTTGTCCTGCTGGATTATGGCATGCCCGGCATGAACGGTCTGGAGGGGTTGGCCGAGGCACGCGCAGCCCAGGGCGAGAAGCCCGTCGCGCTGATGTCGGGCACGGCGACGCGCGAGGTGGCGCAGAGCGCGATCGATGCGGGCGCCATAGGCTTCATGCCAAAAACCATGGCCGCGAAGTCGCTCATCAACGCGGTGCGCTTCATGGCCATGGGTGAGACGTATATCCCGCTGGATTTCCTGAATGCAAAGGACGAGGGCCCGGTTTCCCCGCTGGCCGAACGGCTCACCGGGCGCGAGATGGAAGTGCTGTCGGGGCTGTGCCGTGGCCTCGCCAATAAGGAGATCGCGCGCGAGCTTGACCTTCAGGAAGTGACGATCAAGCTCCACGTCAAAACCCTGTGCCGCAAGCTCGAAGCGAAAAACCGCACGCACGCGGCGATGATCGCCAAGGAAGCCGGGCTCATGTGAAGCCGGTGGAAGGGCGGCCGCGCCCGGAGGGCAGGAAGCGCGGCCGCGTGGATCAAACGAGTTCGATCCAATCTCCGACGCCGGCGAGCATCGCGCTGCCGTCGCCCTGCCAGTCGGCAACCGTCACGTCCGCGCCGCCGAGATCGACGATCACCCCGACGTCTTCGACGTAACTCACATTCTGGTCCAACCACTCCGCTTCGGTTTGCTCGGCCTCCAGGAGGGAGAGCGCGCGCAGGTCGATCCAATCTCCGTCATCCGCCACGAAGTCGGTGATCAGGTCGCTGCCGCCGTCCATGTCCTCGGCGCGGTAAATGAACCTGTCCGCCCCGCTGCCGCCCGCGGCCTGGTCGTCGCCGGCGCCCATGTAGAGCCTGTCATTGCCGGCTCCGCCATCGAGGGTATCGTCGCCGCGATAGGCATTCAGGACATCCTTGCCCTCGCCGCCGCGCAGAACGTCGTCGCCCGACCCGCCACCGACGCGGTCATTGCCGTCCCCACCCTCCACGATGTCGTTGCCGGAGCCGCCGTTCACCCTGTCATTGCCAGTGCCGCCGTCGAGGATGTCATCGTGCGAGCCGCCCTCTACCGTATCCGCCCCGGCCCCGCCGAACAGGCTGTCGTTCTGGTTGCGGCCTTCGAGGATGTCGTCGCCCGACCCGCCTTCGAGCGTGTCGTCGCCGGAGCTGCCCCAAAGCGAATCATCGCCGGTGCCGCCTGTCAGCAAGTCGTCCCCCGTTCCTCCGTCGAGGGTGTCGGCCCCGGCGCCGCCGTCCATCTCGTCGTCTTCGCTGCCGCCCTTCAGCAGATCGTCGTCGGCGCCGCCAGACAGGGTGTCGTAGCCGGACCCGCCGATCACGGTGTCGTCGCCGGAATCGCCCGCGGCGATGTCGTGGCCCGCACCGGCATGGGCATAATCGTTGCCGTCCCCGCCGGAGATCGTGTCGTTGTCGGCCGCCAGGATATTGCCATAGGCGTCGAACCGCGTGCCGGTATCGGGGTCGTAGTAGGATTGCGGGCCGGTCTGCGCGTCGCTTCCGCCGAACAGCTGATCGCCCGCGAGCCCGCCGAGGATCACGTCGTCGCCCGATCCGCCGATCAGGCTGTCGGATCCAAATCCCCCAGACAACTCGTCGTCGCCCGCGCCCCCGCGCAGCGTATCGTCGTAGCTCTGCGCCGGGTCTTCGGCCGCGATGACCTCCGGCGAACGGATCAGCACGGCGGCGCTGGCATCCTGCTCCGTGAACGGGTCCATCGCCCGGGGGTCGACGGCGCCGTCGTTCGACTTGCTGCGCGGCGCGTCAGAGACGAGCACCAGGGTTGCCTCGCCCGTGCTCGGGTCCCGGTCGACGCGATAGATCCCGCCGGACGAGCCGGTCGACGAATCCATGTCGTGGTCGCCGCTGTTTCCGCCCGCATAGAGGTTGCCGTCCCCATCGACGACGAAGGCGCCGAAGGTAACGGCGGGGACACCGTCTTTCAGTGATCCGTCGATCAGCGTGGCCGTCACAGGGACGGTCGAGAAGGTGGGATCGTCTCCAGACTCGACGCCCGAGATATCGATCTGAAAGAGCTTGGCGGGATCGCCCGCCTTGGCCGGCCGCGTCAGCCCGTAAAAGCTCTCGCTCGCGGCATCGTAGGCGACGTCCCACAGGGACTCCGTGATCATCGACTTTGGGAACTTGTAGGTGACGCAAACCGGGTCACCGTTGGCATCGAACTGGTCCACATCGATGCGGGTCACGCGGTCCATCGAGGAATGGAACGCCCAGAGGTTACCATTGCCATCGAAATCGCCCGTCCAGGCCCGATAGGGCGTCGCGCCGACCCGGTAGGTCGCGCCATCGGCGTCGATCATCACCAGGTCCGCCTGGTTCACGGCATTGCCGAACGCATCCTCGCCCGCCTTCACGGCAATGCCGTAGATCAGATCGTCCTCGGCGTTGAAGCCGATGGCGTTCGTGACAACCGTCGCGTCGGAGCCTGCGGCAGTGTAGGTCTCGCTCACCGGGTCGAAGACATGCAGCTTGCCGTCAATCACCTGATAGATATGCGTCTGGCCCTCAGCGATCGCCTGCACAGTGGTGGCGTCGCCTTCCACATCGGCCACGGTCTCGTAACTGAACACGGGCCCGGTTGTGTCGATCTCCGGCCCGCTGGTGTCGGGCTCGCTTTCGATGGCGCGAAAGGCCAGCTCGCCCGGCGCGCCGGTGCCCAGAAAGGTCATGGAATGGCTGTCGAACACGGCACTCGACGTGTCGATGGTACCGATCACCTCGCCGTTCCAGATCACCTCGACGAGGCCTGAAATGACGTTCGCGCCGTAGTTCGAGGCCGCCTCGAAAGTGATCTCGTAGCTTGCTCCGGCGACGGTCTGCACCTCCTGACTGAGGGTGACGTGGCCCGATTCTTCTTCGCTGACATCCCACGCGCCGCTCTCGCCGTATTGCGCAAAGCTCGTGGCACCGATGGTTGCGCTGAGCAGGTTCTCGTCGCCGTAATCGCCGACGAGGCGATCGTCGCCGGCTTTTCCGTCGATGGCGTCGTCTCCGGCGAGGCCGACAACGACATTGATCCCGGCGTCGCCGACGATGGCGTCAGCTTGCTCGGTTCCGATTTGGGGATTGGGTTCAGACATGACTCGATGATCCACGCATGAGTTACAGGAATTGGGATGGGAAGTGCCGCTTCGGCCGGCGCCGGGCCGCTACCAGCCGGTGCCGTGATAGGCCGCCGAGGCCGGCACGTGATCGAACAGGCGCACGACGTCGATCACGGCCACGCTTCCGTCGCGGAGCGCTCGGCGCGCGAGGCGCGTGTAGGCCGGCGTCTTCTGGGTAACGATCACGGCGTCCGCGCCATCGAGGGCGTCCTCTGCCGTGCCGCACAGCAAATCGGGAAGATCGTCGGCCAGCGCCGCCAAGCCGGAGCTGCCGTGGCGCACGTAGGCAAGTTGGCCCGCGATGGGCGTCTGCCGCGTGATGGCGGGGTCGTGCGCCACGACCTCCACCCCCTGATCGCGCAACTCGGCCATCACTTCGAGGATCGGACTTTCGCGGAGGTCGTCCGTTCCCGGCTTGAACGCCAGCCCGAGAATGGCGACCCGCCGGGCCCCGCTCTCAATCGCGAGGCGCGTGGCATCGGCGATCTGCTCCTGGTTCGACACGCTGAGCGCCTCGACCAGGGGAAGCGATACGCCAGCCCCCCGCCCGATATGAGCAACGGCGCGCACCTCCTTCGGGAGGCAAGACCCGCCATAGGCGAAGCCGGGCTTGAGGTAATAGGGCGAGAGGTTGAGCTTCGTGTCCTGGCAGAAAATCTCCATCACGCGGTGACTGTCGACGCCCTGACTGCGGGACAAACGACCGACTTCGTTGGCAAAACACACCTTCGTCGCGTGCCAGACATTGTCGACGTACTTCACCATCTCGGCGGTTTCGATGTCCGTGTGCAGGGGCGCGTCATCGATGGGGGCGTAGATCCCGCCCATGATCGCCGCCGTGCGGTCGCAGGTTGCGCCGATCACCGTCTTTGGCGGGGCGTGGAAATCCGCGACGGCGACGCCCTCGCGCAGAAACTCCGGGTTGAAGGACACGCCGAAGCCCTCGCCCAGCCGTTTGCCCGAGATCCGTTCCAGGATCGGCGTCATGACCTTCATCGTCGTCCCGGGCGGGATCGAGCAGCGCATGGCGAAGACATGGAAGCCCGATTTGGCGGCGAGGCCCCGGCCCATGCTTTCGGCGGCGGCCTCGATGTAGGAGTAGTCGCAACCGCCATCCGGCGCGGTCGGCGTGCCGACCGACACGAATGTCACGTCGGTCTCCATGACCGCCGCAACCAGATCGTCGGTGGCAGACAGAAGGCCCGCCCCGACCCCCAGCGACAACAGATCGCCCAGGTCCTTTTCGTGGATCGGCGAGCGCCCCGCGGCAATGTCGCCGACCTTGTCGAGGTCGAGATCGACCCCGATCACCCGGTGGCCAAGATGGGTGAGGCACGCGCAGGAAACAGCGCCGACATATCCCAGGCCGACAACCGAGATCGCCGGTTTCGTGCGGGCCATGCCGACAGGAATTGCACCGTGATAGACATCGTCTAGGGGGGTCAGATCCAACATAACTCAAGCGCCTCTCTTCAATTGTATCTTTCCACTGACCCCCTTCTAAGATCATGAATTGTCAGTGTCTTTTCGGGGAACGTATAGGCGGGCCGCCCAATCGGTCAGGGCGCTATCCGAACGGATAGGAAGGGCTGCCCAACCGAGAGCGCGCCTCGCCGGAACGAAAAAAGCCCGCGGCACGCGCGGGACCGGCGCGATGCCGCGGGCCAAGCCGCCGGACTGGGGAAGCGTCTTAGGCGGCTTGTTCCTCCGTCTCCGATGCGCGCTCCACCCGGGCGTACACATCCTCGTAGCGGACGATATCGTCCTCGCCCAAATAGGCGCCGGACTGGACCTCGATCAGGGTCAGCGGCAGGCGCCCGCGGTTCTCCAACCGGTGGATTTCGCCCAGCGGGATGTAGACGCTTTCGTTCTCCGTCAGCACGCGGATCTCGCTGCCGACGGTCACATGCGCCGTCCCTTCGACGACGACCCAATGCTCGGACCGGTGCACGTGGCTTTGCAGGCTGAGCTTGCCGCCCGGCTTCACCATGATCCGCTTCACCTGGAACCGCTCCCCCAAGGACAGTGTCTCGTAGTGCCCCCATGGCCGGTGGCATTGCCGGAAGCTTTCTGCTTCCTCGGCCTCCTGCAGCTTGAGCTCGGCGACGACCTCCTTCACGCGGTCGCCCGCGTCGAGATTCGCCACAAGCACCGCATCGCCGGTCGCGATCGCCGCGACATTCGTCAGCCCGAGGCCGACAAGGCGCGGCCCGTCGCCGTCCGAACGCAAAAGCGTGTCTTTGCAGTCGATCTGCAAGGCGCGCCCGCTCGCGGCGTTGCCCGCGTCGTCGCGCGCGCTCGCGCCAAGCACGGCATGCCACGAGCCGAGATCCGTCCAGCCGCAGTCCAGCGGGATGACGGTCAGCGCGCTCGCCCGTTCCATAATGGCATAGTCGATAGAGATGTCGGCACAGCGCGCATAGGGCTCGGCCCCGAGCGCGGTAAAGCACAGGTCCTGCTGCGCATCCCGAAGAGCGGCCTTCGCTGGCAGCATCAGCTTGGGGGCGAGCCGGTCGAAGGCCTGCAGGATGTCGGCGACACGGAACATGAAGATCCCCGCATTCCAGAGATACGCCCCGCTTTCGACCATGCGCTCGGCCTCGGCGGGCCCGGGCTTCTCGGCGAAGGAGACGAGCGACTGGGCCTCGCCGGGAACGGCCGGTTTGCTGAGCTGGAGGTAGCCATAGCCCGTCTCCGGGCGCGTCGGGCAGATCCCGAACGTGACAATCGCGCCGTTCCGCGCCGCCGAGGCGCCTGCGCGGACAGCCGCTCGAAAGGCGCGCTCGTCTTCGATCCGGTGATCGGACGGCATCACGAGGAGGACGTCATCGGGCGTCTCCTCATGCCGCAGGGCCGCGGCCAGTATCGCAGGCGCCGTGTTGCGGCCCTCGGGCTCCAGCAGAATGTCGGCACCGCCGGTGGCGGGGTCGAGCCCGATCTGGTCGAGCTGCTCGGCGACGATAAAGCGAAAGTCCTTGCCGGTGACGATGGTCGGCGCCGAGAACCGGCCGCCCTGGGCGCGGCGCACGGTATCCTGAAAGAGCGTCACGCCCGCCCCGAGATCTGCGAACTGCTTGGGGAAGCTCTTGCGCGACAAGGGCCAGAGGCGGGTGCCGGCACCGCCGGCGAGGATGACAGGTCGGATCATGAAGGGTCTCCAGGGTTGACTTGGTGACCAGATGCTTACCGTCCGACGGGCTGCAAATCTTCTGTCCGTCAGATCATCGCGACGGCGCGTTTGCGCGCGCCCCTGTCCGAAAGGATAGAACGGGCTCAGCGCAGAAATGCGGGCATGTCGAGCAAGCCGATGTAGATGGCGAGGCCGGACACGAACGCCGCGACCATCGTCGCCATTTGCGCCAGCGCGGTGGTGGCTTGCAGCCGCGCGAACCATCCGGCACCGGCGCCCGCGCTCTGGTTCCCCCGGTTGGACCATTTCTGCTTCGACAGGTGATAGATCATGTAGATCTTCACCGAGGCGTTGATGACCTGGTTCAGGTACAGAATGAACGGCCAACTCAGATCGACGCGCCGCGAATAGCTGTAAAGGAACAGGCACAGCACGACGCGCGAGAAGACGACCCAGATCAGAACGCTCCACAGATATCCCGGGGCCACGAAGGTCGCCAGGACGGCGAGCGTCGGGCTGACCATCATCGTCCACATCGCAATGCGCTGATCCACCACGCACCACCAGATGAACGGTTTCACCTTGCGCGGCCCCAGCGCGATCGCCCGGCTGCCGTTGCGCAGCATGTTGCCCGACCAGCGGCGGAAGTTCTGCACCATCCGACCCAGGCCGTTCTCCTTGATCACTTCGATCGTGTAGACGGTCGCGTCGGGCACATAGGTCATCTTCGCGTCGCGGGTGAGCATGTGATACCAGGTCGACTTGTCGTCCCCCGACAGGAAACGGAACCGGCCCCAGAGCCAATGGTCCAGGTGGTCGGCCTCGATGGTGCGGATGAACCTCTCGTTCAGCATGTGCTGGGCGCGGAACACGCTCATCCGCCCGGTCAGCGTCAGCACCTTGTCCGACATCGCGTGGCTCTGCATCGCAAGCCGCCGCTGGGCGAACCGCATGTCGAGCCAGCTCGCGATCCAGCGCGGGCCGTAGCAGATCACCTCCTCATCGGTCGTCAGGGCCTGCAGATCCGGATCGGCGCCGAACATCGGCAGCGTCTTTTCGAGCACATCCGTGCCGTAAAGCGCGTCTCCATCCATGAAGATCACCAGATCGTCGGGGTCGACGCCGCTGCGATTGATGGCACGCAGGATCAGGCCGATCGCCATCCTCTTGCCCGGCTGGTTCTGCCGGATGAAGACTAGCTCGGCCAGATCGTCGGGGATGTCCTGGCCATGGGTCTCGACGAAGGAGCGGATGATCAACTCGTCATAGGACGAGCCGGTGCCGATGTAGATCGTCGTGGGGATCCGCTCCCGCCGGATTTGGCCGAGGATCGACCCGATCACCCGCTTCGTGATCGCGGGCTCCTCGTAGTACGTGGTCATCTGGATATGCAGGCGCCGCGGCCGCCAGCCGGAGCGCCAGACAGCCTCGGCCCGCGCCCGCATGGGCGGCCATTTACGGCGGCGATAGATCTCGGCCCGCACAGCATGGGTGAACCACCAGCCAAAGCGCCAGCATCCAAGCCCGCCCAGAACGAAGGAGACATGCCGCACATCGGGCTCGAAGAACCGGTTTTGCGTGTGCGCGAGCAGCCAGAGGAGCACCACGACGATGCCCGTCAACGTGAGACTCTGCCGCCCGCTCCACTTCGACAGCCCGCGCGGCGCCGGCGCAGCCAGAGACCGCAGCCGCACGGTCAGGTCCTTGTCGAACGCGTACTCGCTTGCGGGCGCCGACATGTCAGTGTCCTGCAGCAGGCGGCGCCGCGCCGGCCGGGAGCGCCGCGATCCAGGCCGGCCTTTGTCGCGGCAGGGCCCAGGCAGGCGTCCGGTCGAGCGTCATGCGCAGCGGGGCATCCGGGCGCATCAAGGCCCGCACGGCATCGCTGGAGGACGCCTCCGGCAGCACCGCAAGGCGGACGCCGTATTGCCCGGGCCGCGCCTCCTGCGCCCCGGCGCTTACCTCGACGATGCGCCCGGGCAGGCGGTGTTTCCGGCCCCGCGCGTTGATGCTCAGCGTCGCGGACATCCCCGGATAGACCGCGTCGGACAGGTGCTCGTCGAGCCACCCGACGGCAAGCCGGTCGGCATCGGCCTCGAGCTCGACAACGAGCGTTCCGCGGGCGGCATATTGGTCGCGGAAGACGTGAATTGCGGTGACGGTACCGCTCGACAGCGCGTGCACGTCGGCCGCCGAGCCGGATGCTTTCTGCGCACTGAGCTGCCTCTTCAGTCGCCGAAAATCGTCCTTGGCCTGGCGCAGGTCGTCCTCGCGGACGTCGCGTTCCTCGTGCCAATCGCCCACACGCTCCCAATGCCCGTCATCGAACCGCCGCAGGGCCACCCAGACGGCACGTACGCCCTCCAGGGACCGGGCTGCGAAGAAATCCTCCGGGCGCCGCGCCGCGACGGCGGCCTCGTAGGCCGCGATCAGCGGCGCGCGGGCGGCGTCTTCCGTCTCCAGGTGCCGCCGCAGCCGTTCCCGCGCCCGGCGGACGGCACGGTCCTGATCCTCGATATCGGCGCGGATGTCCTCCATGCGGGTGGCATGATCGGGATCGGACATGCGCACGAGGCGATCACCTGCCTCCACGCGGTCTCCGACGGCGACATCCAACTGATCGACATAGCCCGCCTGCGGCGCCCGGTGCGCAACGATCGGAGCCTCTACACGCGCCTGCGCTACCTCGATCTGCGTCAGCCGCGACCAGATCTGACCGCCCACAACGCCGAAGACGGCCAGGGCAAGACCGGCATAGAGCAGAACGGTCAGGGCGGCGCGCAGGCTTCTGGGTGCTTGCTTTTCGACGCCCGCGTCGCGCTCCGCCTCCGTCTCTCCCATCGGCACCAGATCGACGGGCGTATCCAGCGCGGTGATCACCTCTGCGGTGGAGGCCATCTGCCCGGACAGGATCGCACGGTAAAAGGTGGCCAGCGTCTCGCGCTGGCGTCCGTTCAGACCCTCGAAGGCGAGTGTGCCGGGTTCGCTGCCCGGGGCGAACTCCACCGGGAACCGGATATCGACCCCCTGAAACGGGATCGACAGGATGCCCTTCTTCGGCAGGACGTTGGGCGCGTCCGGAAAGCAGATCTCTTTGAGCGACCAGCTGGTGATTTCCAAGCACTCGCCCGTTCCCAGTTCGAGGCCGAGCGGCGCGCGAACCCGAAACTGCAGGTCTGACATAGGGCGTTCGTGGCGAATCTTCACGTCGGAGCAGCCGTGCTAAGGAACATGCGCCCGGGATAGTCCGGGGGCACGGCGCAGGGCGAGCGTGCGTGCGGATAGGCGGACGCTCAAAAGGATAGGCCGGGGCGCAATCGGGGTGCACAAGCGTCTGTGCCCGGTCGGGCCCGGCGGCGGTGTCTCCCGCAATGGCGGGGTTGCGCCCCCTCTTTCGAGACCGGGCTATACCAAAGGGCGCCACCGCTATGCCGACGCATGCGCGCGGTCGAAACGCCAGCCGTCTATCCAGGGGCCAACCGAGTTTGGAGGTTCCCGATGAGACGTTTCCCAATCCTGACACTGGCCCTTTTGGCCGGCATTGCCGGACTCGGCGCCACCGCGCCCGCCGCCAATGAAGCGCTCTACGATGCGCCGCCGCCGCCCGATGCCGTTTTCGTCCGCTGGCTCGACGGCGACGGGACGCCGGCGGCGCTTGGCCCAGTTCTAGCCCCGGTTGCAGGGGCGGAGAGCGAGTTCGGCCACGTCTCTGCGTCGGAGACCCGCGGCATTGCCCCCGGCGCGCATCTGTCCGTCGTCCGCGCCACGGATGGCACGCCCGTCCTGATCCAAGAGCCCGCGCGCGATGCGGTGGGGCAGGTCCATCTCATCCTGGTCAATGCCGCCGACGGTCCGGTCGATCTGGTCGTTGCGGAGGCCGGGGCTGTGGTTCTGGCCGATGTCGCGCCCTTCACCTCCGAGGTGCGCGCGGTGAACCCGGTTTCCGCCGATCTCGTGGTGCAGGATACGCGGAGCGGAAACGCCCTTGGCCATGCCGCGCTGCACCTCCAACGCGGGCAGGACGTGACGCTCTTCGTCTCGCCGGCCGGTCTGCGGGTGATCCCGGATGGGTTCGGCGCAGGCCCTCTCCTGCCCTGAGCCTTTCCCGCAATCCTCCAACCTGACGGGCCGCTGCCATGGTGTTTTCCAGCCCCATCTTCCTGTTCGGCTTTCTGCCCTGCTTTCTGGCCGCCTACTATCTTGTGCCCGGACGGTGGCGGAGCTGGCTGATCCTGTTGGCGAGCGCGCTCTTCTACGCCTGGTGGCGCGCGGATGTCCTGCTGATCGTTCTCGCGATGGGCCTGGCGAGCTATGCGGCGGCGCACGGCGCGCTGCGCCTTCCGACGGAGCGGACGCGCCGCTGGGCCGTCCGGCTCGGCGTCGGCTTCAACCTCGCGGTTCTGGGCTGGTTCAAGTACGCCATGTTCGTCGGCGGGATCGTGTCCGACGGGACGGAGCGTGCGGGTCTGGGCGCGCTCAGCGTGCCCGACATCATCCTGCCGATCGGGTTGTCGTTTCTGACGTTCCAGTCGATCAGCTACATCGTCGATGTCGCGCGGGGAGACGCTCCTCCGGCCCGCCGCCTGTCGGACTTCATGGCGTTCACGACGCTGTTCCCGCAACTCATCGCGGGGCCGGTCCTGCGTTACAAGGACATCGCCGCGCAGTTCGACGAGCGCGACCATTCGGTGGCGCGTGTCGTCGCGGGGCTGAAGCGCTTCATTGCCGGGCTGGCGATGAAGCTGTTGATCGCCGACAGCGTCGCCCCACTGGCAGACAGGCTCTTTGCCCTGTCCCACCCCACCGCTGCCGAGGCGTGGCTGGCCGCGCTCGCCTATTCCATCCAGCTGTTCTTCGACTTTGCAGGGTACTCGGCAATGGCAATCGGCCTGGGGCTGATGATCGGCTTTCGCTTTGTCGAGAACTTCGACGCGCCCTACACCGCGCGCTCCATCACGGAGTTCTGGCGGCGCTGGCATATCAGCCTGTCGCGTTGGCTGCGCGACTACCTTTACGTGCCGCTCGGCGGCAATCGCGGCGGCGCGCCCAGGACCTACCGCAATCTGATCCTCACCATGGGTCTGGGCGGGCTCTGGCACGGCGCGAACTGGACGTTCCTTCTCTGGGGCCTGTGGCATGGCGGGCTCATGGCGCTGGAACGGGCCCTGGGCGCAAAGCACCGGCCGACGGTCTGGCCGCGGGCCCTGGCGTGGCCGCTGACGATGGTGCTCGTGATGATCGGTTGGGTGATGTTCCGCGCCGAAACGGTCGGCCACGCCTTTGCCGTCTATGGCGGTATGGCCGGGCGCAATCAGTGGGCCATGCGGCCCGAGATGCTGACCCTGACCAAACCGTCCGAGCTGACCTTCCTCATGCTCGGCCTCGTTCTCTGTGCCGCGCCCCTGATGCGGCGGCCCCCCAGCCGCCAACGGGCACGCCTGCCGCTGCCATCGGCCCGTTTGCGGCACGTTGCAAGCGGGGTCGGGGCGACCGCGCTGCTCGGCCTCTGCGCGCTCGTCGTACAGGCACGGACCGACGCGCCCTTCCTCTATTTCCAGTTCTGAGGCACCCCATGCACCCCCTCCTCCGCCCCCGTCCCCGTCCTCGTCCCCGATCCTTGTCCGCGGCCCTTCTGCTTGGCACTCTTTGCGCCCTGGGCAGCCTCGGGGCGGGCGCCCTGGCCACCACACCGCTCACTGCGCCCCGCACGGACTGGTCCGACGGTTCCTATCAGCGCGGCTATGAGGCCCGGTTCGAAGGTCAGCTCCGCACCTCCCGTATCGCCGCCGAGACCTGGGCCGCCCTGCGTCTCGCGGTCTTCGGAGAAGTAGCCGAGGGCGCCGTACTCGGCGCCGACGGATGGCTCTTCACCGAGGAGGAGTTCGCGGCTCCGGAAACAACCCGCGCCCTCTGTGCCGAAGTGGCGCGGGTGGCAGGGCTGCTAGGGGAGCACGGCACCGCGCTCATGCCTGTGATTGTGCCGGACAAGGCACGCATCATGGCCGAACGGCTGCCGCGCCGTCGCTCTCCCGCTTTCCAGGGCCGCTACAATGCGGCGCTGGCGCGCCTCCGGGCACAGGGCCTGCCGGCGCTCGACCTGCGCCCGGTGCTGGACGATCTGCCGAAGCCTTTCATGCGGACGGACACGCATTGGAGCCTCGAGGGTGCGCGCGCAGTGGCAGCCGCGGTTGCGGAGACGGTGCGCGACCTCGGCATCGCCCTGGCGACGGTCGACCCCGTGCATCGGCAGGGCGTCGATGCCGTTTTCACCGGCGATCTGATGGTCTTTGCGGATACCGGCCGCTGGCGCGATACGGTCGGCCCCGCGCCGGAGCGCATCGCGACCTACACTACGCAGATTGAGGCAAGCGGTGGGCTCTTCGGCCTGGACAGGCTGGAGGTCGTCCTCGTCGGAACGAGCTTTTCGGCGCGGCCGGACTTTCACTTCGCGGGCTTTCTCAAGGCGGCCCTGCGGGCCGATGTCCTCAACCTCGCCCAAGAGGGGCGCGGCCCCTTCGCGCCGATGGACGAGGCTCTCGCCGCTCTGGCCGAGCTGCCCACCCCGCCCCGCCTCGTCATCTGGGAGATTCCGGAGCGCTATCTCGCGCCCGGCGATCTGCCCTGACCTGCCCCTCGCAATCCGGAGATCGGCCATGCGCCTGCCCCTTGCCCACAGTCTTCTTTCTCTCCTGCTCGCAGCCGGCGTCGCCTCTGCCGAGCCGTACTGCGCCGCGCTTCAGGAGGAGCAGACCATCGCGAAAACCTACCGGCAGATCGCTCCGATCTACTCCGATGCGGAGCGCGGCTGGATCTTCGCCAACGACCAGTTGCGCGAGGACTACGCCCTGAAGGACAGCGCCGTGCACCTTCTGGAGCGGATCGTGGAAGAGATCCGCGCGCGCGGAATGGAACTGGCCATCGTCATCCCGCCGCCCCGCCCGCTCGTGGCCGGGCCTGACACGCGCCGGGGCGTCCTGCCGCCCGAGGCGGGCTACGATGCGGTGCGCGCGGCACTCAGCTTTCAGAGAATGATGAGGCAGATCGCCGAGACCGGCGCCGTGGCGCCCAATCTGCTCGACGCCGCGCTCGCCGCGGAAACGGCCGGGACGCCGTTCTACTTCCAGCGCGACACGCACTGGACGCCGTCGGGCGCCGTCCGCAGCGCTGCGGCTCTGGCCGAGGCGCTTGAGCAGGCCAGCGTCCCATGGATCACCCCGGCGGCCGACGCGCCCGCCCCGGCGACCGATCCCTTTGTGGAGCCGGGCTCGCTCGCCGAGGTTGCGCGCGAGGTGTGCGGCATCGAGATCGGCCCGGAGACGACCGCGGCAGTGCGCTTTCCGCGTCCCGCGGACGCGGTCGGCCTGCTCGGGGACACGCCTTCGGACACGGCGCGCGCGGCCCTTGTCGGCACCAGCTTCTCGGATCGCTACAAGCGCGATGCCCTGCGCGTGGCCGATGCGATCGCCCATGCGACCGGGATGGATGTGGACAACGTCTCGGTGTCCGGGGGCGGCGCACTTTCCGCCTTCGAGGCCTACGTTCTGTCCGGCGAGATCGACGCTGCCCGGCATAAGCTGCTGATCTGGGAGGTGCCCTACACCTCAGCGTTCAAGTCCGTCTCGGGCCTGCGGCAGATCCTCGGCGCGCTGCAGGCCGGCAAAGGCGGCGCAGACCTTGCCCCTGTCGCGTTGCCTGACGCCGACGTGGCCCGGCTCGCCCTGCCCGCAGGCCTCGACCCGGACACCAGCGTGTTCGGCGTCCGTTTGGAGCGGCCGGGCAAGGCCCGGGTGAAGGGCGTTCTGCATTTCGACAACGGCTCGCGCATGAAGATCTCTCTCGCCCGGTCCGCCCACATGCCCGCGCGCGCCCAATCGGCGCCGATGTATCTCAGCCTCGCGGCCGCGGGCACGCGCCGCCCCGTTGCCATCGAGCTGTCCTATGACGCCGCGCAGATGGCGGGAGCGACGGTGCTGCTTCCGCGCCGTCCCTAACCCCTTGTCCCCATTACAGGAGTACACGGTCATGATCGCCCATAGACACATGCGGTTCACCCACCCCGCCCTGGCGTCGCTCGCCCGGCGCCTGATGGCCGGGGGGCTGGCCACCCTTCTGTCCTGCACCATCACCTGGGCCGAGGCCGCGCCCAAAGCGGATCTGAGTCCGAAGGAGATCTACCGCGCCGCCGAAGCCTTGCGAGACACCGACCCGGCCGCCGCCTTCCGGACGATGGAGGGGCTTGCGGGGCAAGGAGAAGGGCGCGCCCTCGCGCGGCTCGCATATTATCATCTTAAAGGGATCGGAACGGCCGCCGACCCGCACCTGGCCGAGGGCCTTTATGCCGAAGCGGTGGCGGCGGGCCACGCCAGATCGCTACTGTCGCGGGCGAAGCTCTTGATGCGGCTCGGCGAGACCGACAGCGCGGTCGAGCTCTTCGACGCGGCCGTGGCGCACTCCGTCAAGGGCGCGGCGGCGGAGCGGGCCTCGGCCCATGCGCAGGGGCGGTTGGGCGCGGCCTCGGCCCCCGACAGAGGTTGGCGCGAGCTGCACCGTCTCGCCGCGTCGGGTGACACGGTGGCGGAGCTTGCCCTGCTGAAGACAGCCGTGCGCCGCCGCGAACCGGCCGGGGACGAGGCCGCCCTGCTCTCCCGCGTGGCGGCGCGGGCGGATGCGGGCGACGGGCGCGCAGCCGAGACGCTCCTGCGCTACCTGCGGGGCCCGGGCCGCGGCACGGAAGGAGCGCTGGAGGCGCGCGTCGCCCTTGTCGAGCATGCGGGCCTGCGCCCCGTCGTCGAGGTCGAAGAACGGCTGCACCTCTCGTCGCAGCTCGAACCCGCGTATTTCTGGCTGAATGCCGAACGCCTGATCATGGAGGCGCCCGCCGTGGCGCGCGCCCGCGCCTTGATCGTGACCGCGCAGATCAACCGGAACGCCTATCTTTGGGTGGCGGAGGATCGGTTTCGGGCGCTCGGACACGACGTGCGCGGGCGGCGCGGGTACCTGACCGCCAGCCGCATCCGGGCCACCAATGCGATCTGCGAGCGCGTCGGTTCGGCCGAGACCTGCCGCCGTGGGCCCATCCGCATGGGCACGATCAAGGCCGTGGCCCCGGCCCTCTTCCCGCCGGCATCCTGAGCCCGCGCCGGGGCTGCGCCGCGCGCCCGGCGTCAACCTGAAGGCCGAGCATATCAACCGGCAAGCGGCGGCGCATCTGTGCCTTGTCGGGCGCATCTGCGCAGCGGTGCCGCGAGACACCGCGAACCGTCACCGTACTGTCATAGCGGGCGCGTAGGGGCTGCCAAACGGCTGGGGCGGCCCTTGAGTTATCGCACGATCTTCCTGTCTGACGTTCACCTGGGCACACGCGGATGCCAGGCAGAGCTGCTGCTGGATTTCCTCAGGCAGTACGACGCCGAAACGATCTACCTGGTCGGCGACATCTTCGACGGCTGGCAGCTTCGGCGCGGCTGGCACTGGCCGCAAAGCCACAACGACATCGTCGCCGCGTTTCTCGACAAAGCCCGCCGGGGAACGCGGCTGATCTTCATTCCCGGAAATCACGATGAAGTCGCGCGAAGCTATTTCGGCACCCATTTCGGCGGGATCGAGGTGATGCCGCGGGCGGAGTTTCAATGCGCCGATGGTCGGCGTTTTCTGGTCACCCATGGCGACGAGTTCGATACCGTGGTGATGCATGCACGCTGGCTGGCGCTTCTGGGCGACCGGTCCTACGCGGCTCTTCTCTGGCTGAACCCCAGGATCAATGCGGTGCGCAACCTCTGGACGCGCCGCTACTGGTCCTTGTCGAAATGGGCGAAAGCGCAGGTGAAACAGGCGGTGAACTTCATCGGCCAGTACGAGAAGGTTCTGGCGGATGACGCCCGTCGCGCCGGGTTCGACGGTGTGATTTGCGGCCATATCCATCACGCCAATATTCGCCAAATCGACGACATCACATACATCAATACCGGGGATTGGGTGGAAAGCTGCACCGCAATTCTCGAAGATCAGGCCGGCAAGCTGACGCTTGTCGACTGGGAGGCGCGGATTGCGCGGCGCCGGGCCGTCGCCCGCCGGGCGCGGCGAAGACGCGCCTCCAGGCCGCGCGAAACGGCCTGAGTGTCAGGGGAAAGGACGGGGCCATGACCTCCAGCGCAACCAGGGCCATCGGCACGGCCGTGCACGAAGACAAGCCCTTCTCGTTCGGCGGGATCTCGGACCGGGTCTTTGCCCGCCTGTTCCGGGGCCTCGTCTACGCCCAGATCTGGGAGGATCCGGTCGCGGATATGCAAGCGCTCGACCTGCGCGAAACGGATCACCTCGTGTGCATCGCCTCGGGCGGCTGCAACGTAATGTCTTATCTCACTGCCAACCCGGCTTCGATCGTCGCGGTCGATCTGTCGCCCGCCCATGTGCAGCTCAATCGATTGAAGCTGCTAGCGGCGCGGCATTTCCCCGATCATGCGACGTTCTATTCGATGTTCGGGCATGCGGATCGCATCGAGAATATGGCGGCGTTCGACAGATACCTCGCGCCGCATCTCGACCGGGACGCAGCCGATTTCTGGAACGGCTGGACCATCAGTGGAACGCGCAAATCCATGTTCCGGAAAGGGCTGTATCGCTTTGGCGTTCTGGGCCGGTTCCTGGGTGCAATTGGTGCCATTGCTTGGGTGTGCCGGTTGGATCTTAGGGAGCTTTTGCGCGCCAAAACGCTGGAGGAACAGAATGCGCTCTTCGAGGCCAGAATAGCCCCGCTCTACCGGTCGCGCTTTGTGCGCTTTCTGGCGCGGCGCAAAACGTCGCTCTTTGGCCTCGGCATTCCGCCCGCGCAGTACGACAAGCTCGCCGCCGATGCCGACGGCGATATCGTCGAGGTTCTGCACGAACGGACGCGCCGGTTGTTTTGCGACTTCGCCATACAGGACAATTACTTTGCGTGGCAGGCGATCCAGCGCAGCTACAAGCAAGACGGCACGGGGCCCGTGCCGCCGTATCTGGGGGCCCGGCATTTCGACACGCTCCGCACCGCCTGCGATCGCGTGACGGTTCTGAACCGGTCACTGACCGATGTGCTGACCACCCAGCCCGCGCGCTCCAAGAGCGTCTTCGTTCTGCTCGACGCCCAGGATTGGATGAGCGACGCGCAGTTGAACGCGCTGTGGTCTGAAATAACGCGGACGGCAGCACCCGGCGCGCGGGTGCTGTTCCGCACCGGTGGTGCCGCGGATATCCTTCCTGGTCGGGTTGCCGATGGCATCCTCGCGCGATGGGCCTACGACGCGGCGGCCTCGCACCGCGCTTTCCAGCAGGACCGCTCCGCGATCTATGGCGGCGTACACCTCTACAGGCTGAAGGGCGGGTATCGTGATCGAGGTTAAGGATGACCACGGCCGCCTCATGGACGATGTCTACCGGCATCAACGGCTGATCTACGATCTGACGCGCAAGTACTACCTGCTGGGCCGGGATCACCTGATCGCCGAGATGTCGCCGCGGCGAGAGGATCGTATCCTCGAGCTCGCCTGCGGTACCGGACGCAACCTGTCCCTGATCGCACGGCGGTATCCTGGCCGGCCGCTTTACGGTCTCGACATCTCGGAGCAGATGCTCGCAACGGCGCGGCGCAAGCTTGGCGGCACGGCGACCCTGGCGCAGGGCGATGCCTGCACCTTCGATCCGGTGGCCACGTTCGGGCCAAGCGAGTTCGACCACATCGTTCTGTCCTATGCGATCTCCATGATCCCGGACTGGCGCGGCGCGATCTCCCACGCGGTGACGATGCTGGCGCCGGGGGGCACGCTGCAAATCGTCGACTTCGGCGATCAGGCGCGCCTGCCGCACTGGTTCGCGCGGGCATTGCGGGACTGGCTGAGGCGGTTCCACGTGGCGCCTCGGGACGGCCTACTGAACATGCTCGACGCCCTGAAAAAGCAACCGCCGCTGACCGTGCACTTTTGTCCGCTCTATCGAAGCTACGCCCAGTACGCGCGGATCACGCGCTCGTAAGCCGCCCGTTCCGTCCGGCCGCGCGCACGCCCGTCCATAACCTGTGTCGCCTGACCGGGGAGCCGTTCAACGGCCCCGGCACACCGTCAGCTCTGCGCAGGCGGAGCGCGGATTTCTTCACGTCGAGATAGCCGCCCAAGGCCGTCCCGCCCCCGGCGGGTCATTCATGGGGCGCACCCTCCACCCCATCCGTTGGCCCCGGGCCGAGGCGCGGGACATGGCTGTTGCAAACGTATGCAAAGTGCGGAATAGTGGGATCGGATCCGCGTGCGGATCGTAGGGAGGAGCTAGAAACATGAACTTACGTGGACTTATCCGGAATGGTCTGCTCACACTAACGGTGAGCGCAGTCCCGCTTGCAGCCAGCGCAGAAGATCTCCCGTATGGGTTGTTGCCCGGCAAACCTTTCGAGGGCACGACGCTGGATATCTTGAGCGTGGTGACACCGCAGTTCGACGGCCTCATGCTGCGGGCCGACGAGTTCACCGAACTGACCGGGATCGAAACGGAGTGGACGTTCATTCCGTTCGGCAATCTTCAGGAGAAGCTCGTGGCCGAAGGAATTGCCCAGAACGGCACCTTCGACGTCGTGAACTATCTGGACAGCTGGGGGCCGCCGAACGCGCATTGGATGGTCAAGATCGACGAGTTGATGGCCCGCGACGGCATCTCGATGGAGCGCTATCCGGCCGCCTTTGCACGCTCGGCTCAGTTCGAGGGCGAGACGCTCGGCTTTCCGCTGCGCGCGCATCCCCAGCTCATGTTCTACCGCAAGGACCTGATCGCCGAGCCGCCGCAGACATGGGCGGACGTGGTGCGCATCGGCAAGGAGCTGAAAGAGAGCCACCCCGACGTCGCGCCGCTGGCGCTCTACTTCAACAACGATGGCAACCGTCAGAACCTGTTCATCTGGTTGAACTTCCTGTGGGCCGCGGGGGCGGATGTCTTCAATGAAGACTGGACGGCGGCCTGGACCAGCGAAGAAGCACTGCAGGCCACGGAGGATTACATCGCGCTGCACACCGAGCACGCGGTCACCAATCCGAACTCGGTCGCCTTCGTCGAGCAGGATGCGCGGCAGTCTTTCATGCAGGGCAACTCTGCAATGATCCCCGTCTGGTGGTGGGCCTATTCGGGCTTCTACAACCCCGACAGCTCGACGCTCACCAAAGATCAGGTCGGCTTCGCCGGCATGCCAAGCTACGAGGGCGTCACCAAGACTTACGCGATCTCGATGCCGTTCTCGATCTCGGCCTATTCCGATGCGCAGGATGCGTCGTGGGAGTTCATGAAATGGCTGTCCAACCCAGACATGGACAAGGCCAACGCCACCGAGCGTGAGGTGAAGGGCGAGAGCATCGTCAACAACGTGGTGACGCATATCTCGTCCCTGCAGGACCCGGATGTGAACGCGGCCAATGACGGCATTCAGGCGGCGGCATGGGAGTCGCTGAAGGAATCCGACATCATGCCGCAAATCCCCGAATGGCCCGAGGTCGGCGATCTGCTGTCTGCCGCCATCGCCGAAGCCGCCGCCGGCGGAGACGTGCGCGCGCTGATGATCGAGGCCGCCGAGCAGTCCGACAGGCTGCTCAAGCGCGCCGGCCGCATTCAGTAAGCTGCGGGGACGGGCGGGCGAACAGCCCGCCCTTCTGCCATGCGCGACAACACACTCAAGTACCTGCTGGTGTTCCCGGCCGTGCTCGTGGTCTTTGCCACAGCCATCTGGCCGCTCGCCGAGAGCCTGCGCCTGAGCTTCACGCGCGGGCTCGTCACCCGCCCGGACTTTCCGCAAGGTTATGTCGGGTGGGACAACTACACCTGGGCGTTTCTGGAGGAGCCCGCCTTCTGGAACTCCGTCACCGTGACGGCCGTCTACACGCTGCTGACAGTGGCGCTGACGACGCTCTTCGCCCTCGGGCTTGCGCTGTTGCTCGCCCCGGGCGGGCGGCTGCGGTCCGGTGTGCAGACGCTGCTGATCCTGCCGTTCGCCATGTCCCCTGCGCTGATCGGTGTCTCGTTCCGCTTCATGTTCAATCCCGAATTTGGGCTGTTCGATGCGTTCTTCGGCTTCGTCATCCCGCCCCTGGCCGATATCTCGTGGCTGGCCGACCCGACGCTGGCCTTCGCCGTCGTCGTGATGGCCGACGTCTGGGGCTGGATTCCCTTTCTGACGCTGGTGCTGATCGGGGGCCTTGCTTCCGTCCCCCGCGAGACGATCGAAGCCGCGCAGGTCGACGGCGCGAGCGGCTGGCGTGTGTTCCGCGACATCACGTTGCCGCAATTGCTGCCCGTCCTGGCCGTGGTGATCATCCTCAAGACGATCTTCTCGCTAAAGACCTTCGATCAGGTGTTCATGCTCACCAATGGCGGGCCGGGCACGGCAACGCAGACCCTGTCGCATTACGTCTACTTCAACGGAATGAAGTACGGGCAGATCGGGTATTCGGCCGCCGTCGCGTGGCTGCTCGTGATCCCGATGATCCTGCTCACGTATTTCTACGCCAAGTTCGTCTTCCGGAAGGACTGACCCATGACCGGAAGACAAACCCAACGCCTCTGGAACGCCGTACAGGTGGGGCTGATCCTGATCGCAACCGTGGTCATGCTGACGCCGATCATCTGGATCTTCCTGGCCGCATTCAAAACCCATGTCGATGTCTACCAGCTCAAGCTGATTTTCACGCCGACGCTGGAAAACTTCGGAACCGTCTTCCAGGATCCCTACCGCCTGGGCGACAAGCTCTTGAACTCCACGCTGGTAGCGCTCGTGACCGTCGTCATCGCCATTCCCGTGGCGACCTGCGCGGCCTACTCGTTCAGCCGGTTCCGCCTGCGGGGGGAGACGCTGATGCTGGTGATGATCCTCGCCACGCAGTTCGTCCCCGCGGTCGTGATCATCCTGCCCTTCTTCATCATGTTCCGCGACATTGGGCTGCTCGACACGCGCCTCGGCCTGATCCTGGTGAACCTCGCCATCGTGATGCCGTTCGCGATCTGGATGATCAAAGGCTTCATCGACGGCATTCCGATGGACACCGAAGAGGCCGCCATGGTCGACGGCGCCTCGCGCCTTCAGGTCATCCGCGATGTGGTGCTGCCCATGGCCGCGCCGGGCCTTCTGACGGCTGGCATCTTTTGCTTCATCATCGCGTGGAACGAGTTTCTGTTCGCGCTGATCCTGACGAACAAGAACGCCGTGACGCTTCCGATCGGCCTTGCGCTCTTCAAGGGCGAGGAGGGCGACCTGTGGAACCTGTTGAGCGCGGCCGGGATCATCATCATGGCGCCGATGTTCGTGCTGGCCCTCGCGATCCGGAAATACTTCGTCCAGGGCATGACGATGGGAGCAGTGCGATGAAATCCAATCATGTCGGCGCTTTGGCGCTCCGGGGGAGGTGCGCCGGTGTCTGAGGTGATCCTGAACAACCTGACCAAACGCTGGGGCGACTTCGTTGGCGTGAACGATCAGACGCTGACGATCCACGACAAGGAGTTCCTCGTCCTGCTCGGGCCGTCAGGCTGCGGCAAGACCACGACCATGCGCATGATCGCCGGGCTGGAGGAGCCGACCTCGGGCGAGATCTGGATCGGCGACAAGATGGTCAACGACGATCTGCCCAAGGATCGCGACGTGGCGATGGTGTTCCAAAACTATGGCCTCTATCCGCACATGTCGATCTTCGACAACATCGCCTACCCCTTGCGTGTCCGCGGCACGCCGAAGGCGGAGATCGCGCCGCGTGTGGAGCGGGCGGCCGAACAGGTGGAACTGACGCAGTTCCTCAAGCGCAAGCCAAAGGCGCTCTCCGGCGGTCAGCGCCAGCGCGTGGCGCTCGCGCGGGCCATCGTCCGAACGCCCAAGGTGTTCTTGATGGACGAGCCGCTGTCGAACCTTGATGCGAAGCTCCGCGTCACGATGCGCGCCGAGTTGAAGCACCTGTCGCGCGAGTTGAAGATCACCACGATCTACGTCACCCACGACCAGATCGAGGCGATGACGCTGGCCGACCGCGTCGCCGTCATGCAGCACGGCGTCATCCAGCAACTGGGCACGCCGGACGAGATCTACAACGATCCCGCCAACCTGTTCGTCGCAGGCTTCATAGGGTCACCGGCGATGAACCTGCTGCATGGAAGCCTGCGGGACGGCACATTCGTCACCCGCGGCGGCACGCCCCTGGCCCGCGTCAGTGCCGCGGACCGGCCCGCGGTGATCCTGGGCGTGCGCGCAGACGATCTGAGCGTCTGCGAAAAGGGGGAGGGCAGCATCGATGCCACCGTCTACGCCTATGAGAACACCGGCGAGGCCTCGCTGCTCACGCTGCAATGGGGCGAACAGCGCGTGATCGCCCGGGGGGATCGTCATCTGCGCAAGGAGCAGGACGACGTCGTGGGCCTGCGGTTCAACCCCGAACATCTCTACCTCTTCGATCCCGAAACCGAACAGCGGCTGCGCTCATGACATCCGATCCGATTTCACCCGAGATTCTGACGCTGCTGCGGCGTGTGGATACGCCGACGGTCTGCAACGCGATCGAAGTCGCGCAGGGTCAGCGGGGCTTCGATGCGTTCACCCGCGGCACCACCGTCTGCTCGGAGCCGGAAGCCGCCCCCATCGTCGGCTACGCCCGCACCGCGACGATCCGGGGCGCTCGCCCCTCGGACGACCCGGCGGACGCCGTTCGCGCCAGGCGGCGCGACTACCTTCGCCACATGGCCTCCGGCCCGAGGCCGGCCGTGACGGTCATCGAGGATCTGGACCATCCCGCCTGCGTGGGCGCGTGGTGGGGCGAGGTGCACGTCGCCGTCCATCGCAGCATCGACCATCAGGGCGCGCTGACCAACGGGCTGGTGCGGGATCTTGGATCGCTGGCCGAGGGGTTCCCGGTGATCGCGGGCGGTGTGGGTGTCAGCCATGCCTACGTTCATGTTGTCGATTTCGGCATCCCAGTGCAGATCCTCGGCCTCACGGTCAACGACGGGGATCTCCTCCATGCCGACCGGCATGGCGCGGTTGTTATCCCGCCTGACGTGCTGCCGGGCATTGCGGCCGCGATCGACCGGCTGAACCGGAGCGAGCGACTGGTCCTCGATCCCGCCCTGCAAGGGAAGATCGACATCGACACGCTTCTGGAGGCGTGGGGCGCGTTCGAGAAGTCCCGCACCTAGCGCATTGCGGCGCACCTGACTCATCGCGCGACGCGTCGCGATCTCTCGGTCTCGGGCCGCGTCGCGCCCTTCGGCCGTTTCCCCCATCGCTTTGGGCCCCGCTCCGCCGGGCTCTTCGAGATCGCAGCGTTCATGGCTGGAAGGGCACGTGGGCCTACGCGCAACCGCTCGCCGCACGTCCGCTTCGTCAGCGCATGCGCGCGGCCTGCTCGCTCAAGGCCCGGCGTGCCAACCTGCCGCGTGCTTCATCGGGCTTTGCGCGCGCCTCGTCCTCAAAGGGCAAAAGGGCCGGAGGCGGCGCTGCGGGCAGTTTCCAGGCTGTCGGAAGAGCGTCTTTCGGCTTCCTTGCACCAGCAGCGGTCGAGTAATGCTGCCGCGCCAATCCAACGCCCCAGAGCAGCGGTCACGCTTTCGGATGCTGACGACCGGACGTTGGGACGACGAGGATGCCCCGTGCAGTGCGAGGAGTATCCGAGGCAGATATCCGGGTTTGTCTCTCACTGCGTTCCAGCCCGCTTGCCTGGAGTCTGCCGTCGCCGGAGCACTAATGGCCTGCACGCTATCGACAACGAGGAGTGCAAAGCTGGACCTGCCGCAAGGGTGCTCTGCGCTGGGTCGACGGGGCAAGCCCCGGGGGTGCCGCCCAAAGTGCTCCCGTCGGCCCCGGTCTCCCCAAATGGGCGGCTCTAATCCCTGCACGCCACATGGCAGAAGCGCGTACAACGCAGGTGCCGAGGCACCACCCTACCCGGCCAGGGGCGCCTGCCGCGCCAGCTTCGAGACCTCTCCCAGCGCATAGCGCCACGTCTGCAGGTCGGTCGCCGATGACGCGATGCGCACCCCCGGCGGGCAGAAACCGGTGCCGACCGCGAACGCGCTTCCCGTGGCGACCGCGATGCCCAGCGCGGCGCAGGCCGCAACAAAGCTCTCGGCCCGCCATGCCTTCGGCAGATCCAGCCAGCTGTGCAGTGCGTCGCCCGCCCCGCGGTAACTCAGGCCCGCGAACGCCTCTCTGGCGATCGCGTACATCGCCTCGGCCTCCCGGCGCTTGGACGCTTCCACCGCGGCTACAACGCCATCCCTCGTCCAATGCTCTGCCAGTGCCACGGACAACGACGGGGCCATCCACCCGCCTGTCCGCAGCGCCCGTGCCAGGGCCGCGCGGAACGGGGGCGGCGCCCCTATCAAGCCGAGCGCCATCCCGGGCATCAAGCGTTTCGACAAGCTGTCGATCAGGATAACGTGCGACGGTGCCCAGGCCGCGAGCGGCACCGTCGGCTTCAGAAACCCGTAGACGCGATCCTCGACGGCGATCAGATCGTGGCGTTGCAGCAGCCGGGCGATGGCGCGCCGCCGCTCCTCGGGCATCGTAAGAACGAGCGGGCTTTGCAGCGTAGGCTGCAAATAGACGCCGTCCAACCCGGCGTCTGCCGCCCGGTCGAGCGCGTCCGGCTCGAGGCCCGCATCATCCATCGGCAAGGGGACCAGCGTGATGCCGAGCATGCGTGCAACCGCAATCGCAAACGGATAGGTCATGGCCTCCACGGCGATGCGTCCGCCGCGCGGGGCCAGCGCGGAAAAGGCGGCCGCGATGGCCTGCTTGCCGTTCCCGGCTGCCAGCAGGTGCGCCGGATCCAGGGCGAACCCGTCAGACCGCATCAGCCCGGCAAAGGCCTCCGCCGCCGAACGCCCGACGGTCGCCGAGGGCGGCGCGACGGCCTGCTCCCCCAGCCCGCGCTTGAAGAACTGCCCGGTGGAGTGCGCAATCCGCTCCCGCGCCTCCGGGCCCACCCGGAACACGATGTCCAGGTCGATGCCCATGCCGGACGGCTCCTGCAAGGACGGGTCGAGCGGCGCGAACCGGTTGCAGACGAACGTGCCCCGGCCGACCTCACCGGATACCAGACCGCGCCGCCGCAGCTCCTCATACACACGGCTCGCCGTCGAGACGGCGATGCCCGTCTCATAGGCAAACGTGCGCTGCGGCGGAAGGCGTGTCCCAACCGGCAGCGCGCCCTGAAGAATGCGGTCGGCGAGCCGGTCGGCGATCTGAACATAGGGTTTCGGCACGCAATTGCTCCGAAGGCAATGATTCACTTGCTCAGAGCATTATGGCGCTGTCAGATCGGCGCAATCAAGGAGCCGCCGCATGCCACAGCTTTCGCCGATCCATCGCATGGTCGCCTACATGGCCTGGGCCGATGACGTGATGCTCAGAACCGCCGAGCAACTGCCGGAGCACGTGCTGACCGCCGAACGCGACACGCTGTTCAGGTCGATCTCAGGGACGTTCGACCACACATTGGTGGTGGCAGAGATGTTCCGCGCGCATCTGGAGGGGCGCTCCCACCCGCATCGGGCCCGGCACCGCGCCAGGGCCCTTCCATTCCCGGATGTCGCGGCGGGCTTGCGGGCGATGAACGCCCATTACGTCGCGCTGGCGCAAGGCTGGACAGACGCGGATCTGGCGCAGCCGGTGCATTTCACCTTTGTCGATGGCGGGCCGGGGTGCATGAGTCGGGAGGACATTTTGCTGCACCTCGTCAACCACGCCACCTATCATCGCGGCTTCGTCAGCACGCTGTTGTTCCCGCACCGGCCAAAGGGGGCCTCCAGCGATCTGACGGTGTTCCTGCGCGATGTCTGGCCGGAGATCGCGGGCAACCTCGTCGCCAGCCCGTGACGGTCAAGGCGGCCACGCGGATACGGTCAGACAAGGCGGCCGCGCCCCTACCCGGGAAACGCCTTGCCGGCAGCAGGCCCAGTCTCGGCCCCCGCACATCGGCTTAAAGGGCCCTAGAACTTGCCTGAGTTTGCCCATTCCGCCTTGGGCGGGACCGGTTCGGCATTGTCCCAATGCTCCACGATCTTGCCGCCCTCGACGCGATAGAGATCGACGAGGCACAAATCCTCCCCATGCCACGTCGCACGGTTCAGCGTTGCGACGAAGTTTCCCTCCGCCACCGCCAGAAAGCACTCCTGGTACCGCAGCGGGCAATCCGCTGCGCCGAAGAACGCCATGAACGCGTCCCGCCCATCCGTGCCGTCCGCGCTGTGCTCGTGAAAGTTCTCGGCGCTGAGAAACTCCGGGATCGCGGCCAGATCGCGCCCGACGAGACATCGTTCGATATAGGCGGTGACGAGCGCGCGATTCTCCTCGGTGCGGTCCAGATCGGTGATGTCGGCGGGGCCGTCGATCTGCGTGCGCCCCGACGCGTTCACGGCCTTGACCGGTGCGATCACATCCCAATGCTCGACGATCTTCCCCGCCGGATCGGTGTCGAAGAAGTCGGTGGTCAGCCACTCTACCTCGCCGCCGTTGAGGCTCTGATGCACCTGCAGGAAAACGTACCTTCCGTCCTGCAGGGCCCGAACCACCGTGAACTCCCGCACGGGATTGCGCTCCAGAAACGGCTCGAAGAACGCGATGAATCCCGCGCGCCCATCGGCGACACCGGTGGACTGCTGCGTATAGCGGTCTCCAGTGTAGGCGGCGATCGCCTCGCGCGGGCGCCCCCGTTCGATGCCTTCCCTGTAAAGGTTGATCGCATTCTGCTTGGCACGCTGCATGGCGCCTCTCCTTCACCTTCGAACAGTCACGGGGCAGAACGGCCCTGCCCCGCGGTTTTGCGCTTAGCGGTTCAACCTATAGCGCATCATGACGATGCTCTCTGGATCGACCATGGACATGAACTCCGCCGCGGCGGGGGCGGTGGCGAAACTGTCCATCGACGCCTGCGCGTCCTCGGCAGAGGCCCAGTAGACAATCGCAACCCAGCCATCGGCGGTTGCACCGGTTTCGCGGGCAACAAATCCCGGCTGCTGGCTGACATGCTCCTGCTCGACCCTGGCGTCGACTTCGGCGAAGTCCTCCGGGCTGACGCCCGCGCCCAGCGACATCGTCGCGATTTCAACGATTTGGGCGTTTGTGGCGATATCGTCGGCCATGGCGGTTGCGGCTCCTATCGCCAGAACACTGGCGGCGAAAAGGTTACGGATCATTGTGGTGTCCTTCTGGTTTGCGGCGCCGAAGGTGTTGCGCGCGCCGCGGGGGGCTCAGCGTGTCCAGTATTCCGGGATCAAGCTCAGCAGGAACTCTCCGGAATAGGCGGGAAACGCGGCACGGATCTGTGCGGCGGCCGCGTCCGGGTCGGCGGCGTTGGTCATCGCGTCGTCCAGCACCGCGATATAGGCGATCGCCGTGTCGAGGTCGCCGCGCGACGTGGGCAGACCATGACCGACCAGCAGCGTGTCGAACGCCGGATCGTCGCGCAGGCCTTCCAGCGTGGCGATCCAGTTCCGCCGGTCGACGCCCGGGGCGAAGAAGACCCCGTTGTAGACGAGGTCCTGCACGACCGCGACCCGTTGTTCCGGCATAACCGTGGCGATGAGATGCGGCGCCTCGGTGTTCTCGTAGTGGCGGAACTCCACCGGCACGCCGGAGATCTCCGTCATCCCGACTGCCAGATCGGGGCCGTTCAGCACATTGGTTGGCTCGGGAAAGTCACCGCTCGCCGCCTCCTTGGCGACGGCCTCGCGCACCTGTGGCAGGGTGGAAAAGGTGATACCGTCGAGGACAGCCGCCCCGCCCCAATGGTCGGGGTGTTCGTGGCTGAGCACCGCCAGGCCGACGGGCTTGCCTATCGCAGCGATCAGTGCCGAGACCTCCTGCGCGGTCGGGGGCAGCATCGTTGCGTCGACGACCAGCACCTGGTCCTCGAACTCGATAATGTGGCTGGTGACATGAACCGCTTGCGCGGGCGAGACGTAGGTGTGGAACCGCACTCCGCCTTGGGCGAAACTATGCACCGTACCCGGCGGCAGGTCGCCCTGGGCACGGGCCGGTGCCGGGGCGAGCGACGTGCGCAGAAGCGCCGCCGCACCGATTGTCAGGCCGGCCCCTTTCAGCAGGTCGCGTCGCGACCAGGTGGCATGATCATGGGTCATTCGTCGTCCTTTCCGTAGGTGTTCAGCGTGTCCTGGGAGGGCTCACGCGGCAGGGCGCCACGCGATGACGGGGTTTTCGCGAAAGGCGAAGCGGGCGATGTGATCGCCGATCACGCGTTCGAGCCGGCCGATCTCCGCCTCCGCGCTTTCGAGCCTCATCGTCAACGCGTCGCCTTCGGCATCCAGGAGGCACGTCCCGAAGGGCAGGTCGATCCGGCCGTGGGCGCCGTTGAAGCGCACGGGAACCTTGTGCCCGAAATGGGTGCACAGCTGCTGCAGATACCGGTTGGCGTGCTTGGTCTTCAGCCGCGCGATCCGATGTGTCATCCGTCGTCTCCTTGGTCTGCAGGGCAGGGATAGACGACGGCACGCTTTCTGATTAGCTATGGAATGTGGGCAACTGCATTCGATGAATTGGAAAGATGATCGAAGACTTCCGCTCCCTGGCCGTCTTCCATGTGGTCGCCGAGATCGGAAGCTTCAGCGGCGCCGCGCGCCAGTTGAAGCTCTCCACCTCGGTTGTCAGCCACCATATCTCCAAGCTGGAAGCAAAGCTCGGGGTCTCGCTCTTCTTCCGCTCCACCCGCTCGCTCTCGCTCACCCCGGAGGGCCAGTTGATCCGCGATGCGGCGCGGCGCATGGTGCATGCCGGCGGCGAGGCCATCGACGCCCTGACAGAGCACAGCGATCAGCCCGTTGGCGCCCTGCGCGTCACCATGCCCGCCTTTGGCGGCAACAGCCCTGTCTATCAGCGCGTGTGGGACTTTGCGCGCGATCACCCGATGGTCGCGATCACGTTGAACGGAAGCGACAAGGCGGTGGATCTCGTCAAGGAAGGGTTCGACCTTGCGATAAGGCTGGGCACGCTGTCCGACAGCAGCCTGATGAGCCGCAAGATCGGCACGTTCGACCGCGTGCTGGCCGCTTCCCCGGCGTATCTTGCACGGCGCGGCACGGTGCAGACGCTGGACGATCTGAAAACCTGCGAGTTCGTGGCCTACGCCATGCTGCCCGGTTCGTTCGATCTGGTCCGTCGGAGTGAGAGGGTCAGGTTCGCGCCAGAGAATTTCCGCCTCGAGGTCGATTCCATCGCTGCCGGGAAGTCGGCCGTCCTGGCCGGGCTGGGGGTGCTGCACTTGCCGGTCTCCGAAATCGAAGCGGACCTGGCGGATGGGACGCTGGTCGAGGTCTTGCCGGCGTGGCGCCTGCCGCTCTTGGGCATCTATGCCGTCTGGCCAGACATCGGCCCCCAGAAGAAGCTCACCCGGCTGCTGATCGACTATCTGCTGGATCGCCCGAGAGCCTAGGCCGACGAGACATTCCTCGTAGCGCGAAGAGGGCTCACGCGCGGTGAGGTGCGGTGGCGCGTCCCGCTTTGGCCATCCTAAGGCTGCCCTGGCCCTTCGCGCCCTCGCCCGTCGCAGCATAGCTTGCTCGCCCCATCTGACGTGCTTTCGATCCGGGGACGGGAGGTTTCTGCGGGGGAATGGTCAGCCCCAGACCGATGACATTCGATCCAACCGACGGTCGAGATTGTCATTCCAGAGGGCTGGACCAGCCCCATTTCCCACGGCCGAGTTAGCCCACGGTTCAACGGCTCAACGGCGAGCCGGGGTCCAAGGGCCACAGGGCAAAAAGACGCTCAGCATCGTTCTGCTGCGCAGAGCGCTTTCGCTGTGCGTTTCTCGTGGCGGCAAATGCCCGCTTGGCGGATCGGACGGGCCCGACCATGCCGACGCGGTGCCGCAAAGCAGGCCCAGCCCAATCATGCCCGGCCGCGCGCCAACAACAACGGCCGGACATGATCGCGACAGCGCTCAGTTCAGCGAGCCGATGAAGGCGTCGACCTCGGTCAACGAGAGGTACTCCACCTCCTCCGTGCCCTCGTCGGTGAACGCCCAGACGACGGCGGGCGCCGAGACATCGCCATTGGCATCGAAGCTCACATCGCCCGTTGCGCCCTGATACAAGACGCTACCGCCGCCACTGAGGATCTCCTTGGCCGCCGCGAAACCGGCGACATCGGCGCTCACCGGCGTCCCCCCGGCATCGGTCACCCGGCCCACCGCAGCTGCGATGTCGGCCCCGGAGGCGTCCGCGCCGGCCGCCTCCATCGCGAGCATCGCGATCATGGCCGCGTCGTAACTGTTGGCGAGGCCCGGGCCGTTCGGCTCCGCGCCGAAGCGCTCCACATAGGCCGCGCGGAAGGCATCCGCGCTCTCTGTCCGGGGCGAGGCCGTATCCGTGCCGAACGCATTCTCAAGGTATTGCATGCCTACATTGTCACGGAACTCGTCGGATTTGAGCGAGTTGGCCAGGATCATGTTCTGCGTGCCGCCGAGGGAAATCCACTCCCGCACGGCCGCGGTGCCTTCGGCGGGGTAGAGCGCGAGGTAGAGCGCTTCGGGCTGGGTGCCGAGGGCTTCGGTCACCTCCGCCCGGTAGGACGGCTGCGCGTCGTTGATCGCCACGGAGGCCGTCACCTCGACGCCGACGGCCGCGAAATCCGTCGCGATCAGGCGCGCCATATCCTGACCCCAATCGTCGTTCTTATAAAGGATGGCGACAGAGCCGAAGCCCTTGTCCTGCGCCACCTTGGCCCCGATGGCGGATTGCACGCCCGTGGTGGCGAAGGTGCGGAACCACAGGCCCTCGGTTTTGCCCTCTTCGGCCAGCGTGGTGAAGGCGGTGGAGGACGAGCAGCACGACATCTGCATCACGCCGCCCGGCACGGTGACGGATGTCAGGATCGGCATCGACACTCCGGACGACACCGCGCCCAGCATCACCCGCACCCCGTCGAGATCCACCAGCGCCTTGGCGGCATCGACGCCGACCTTCGGATCGACCTGCGTGTCGCGCAGCACCATCTCGATCTCGCAGCCCGCGGCCCCGCCCGCTTCGTTCACCTGGTCGACCGCGAACTGCGCGGTTTCCGCGATCGGACGGCCCCAGTCGACCGACGTGGGCAGAACCGCGCCGATCTTTGTGGTGCAGTCCTGGGCGTGGGCGCCCCCTGCCAGCGTCGATAGCCCGAGCGCGAGGCCAAGCCCCGCGCAGCCGTTTTTGATCAGTCCCATGTTACGCTCCCTGTTGCTTTATCGGGGTGTTCCCCGTTTGCGATACGACCAGCCGCTCTGGAAAAAGCCCCTGGGGCCGCCAGAGCAGCATGCCGACGATGACGGCACCGATCAAAACAAACTGAACCGATCCCGTATAGAGTTGCGCTTCGATCGGGGCGAAGCGCGACAGCGCCCAGCCCGATGCCGTCCAGGCGCCCCAGATCAGAAACGCCCCTAGAATGGCGCCGCGGTTGTTGCCCGCGCCGCCGACGATCAGCATCGCCCAGATCTGAAACGTGAGCGTCGGCAGCACGTCCTGCGGGCTGACGAAGGCGTAGAATGTGCCGTAGAGCCCGCCGGCGAGCCCCAGGATAACCGAGCCCGTGATGAAGGCCGTCAGGCGGATGCGTGCCGGGTTCTTTCCGAGGGACCGCGCAGCCTCCTCATCCTCGCGGATGGCCCGCAGAAGCCGCCCGAACGGCGACGCCACAAGGCGCTCCAGAAAGAGGTAAACGGCGATCAGAACGAGGAGCACAACCGCGAAGAAGCACAGGTTGTAGAGGAACCCGTCGCCCAGCGCGTCGCGCAGCGGGCGCTCGAAACCACGAACGCCCTTGGCCCCGCCGGCCAGCCACTCCGCATTCCGCATCAGGTTCTCGAAGGCGACGGCGACGCCAAAGGTCGCGATGGCCAGGTAATCGTGCCGCAAGCGCAGGGTCAGCAAGCCGACGACCCAGGCCATGAGGCCCGCCAGCACCATGCCGCCGAAGAGAGCGAGGGGATAGGCCACCTCGTACCCGCCCAGATGCCCGGTCTGCGGCGTACCGCCGAGGATCAGCGTACCATAGGCCCCCGCGCCGAAGAACGCGACGACGCCGCCGTTGAAGAGACCGGTATTGCCCCATTGCAGGTTGAGGCCCAGCACCGCGATTGCCAGGATCGACGCCGTGGTGGCGAAGAACACGAGATAGGAGACGACACCGATCATGCCCGCGCCTCGCCAAACAGCCCGTGGGGCCGGACGATCAGAACGGCGAGGATCAGCAGGAAGGGCACCGACGGCGTGTATCCCGACGGCAGAAGAACAAGCGACAGGTTGGTCGCCAGCCCGACGATGAAGCCGCCCAAAACAGCGCCATAGACACTGCCGATCCCGCCCACGATGGTCGCCGCGAAGATCGGCAGCACAAGATCCCGCCCCATCACCGGAATGATCTGATGGCTGAGGCCGTAGAAGACACCCGCCACCGCTGCGAGGCCGCCCCCGATCAGCCAGACGGCCAGAACGGTGCGTTGCAGGTTCACCCCGTTCACCTGTGCCAGCGTCGGGTTCTCCGCCACGGCGCGCAGGCTGTAGCCGAAGGTCGTGCGCGACAGCACCAGGTGCAGAAGCAGCATTAAGAGCAGGGCCGCCACGAGAACGAACACCTGATCGGGCTTCACCAGGATCAGCGGATCCCGGCTGAGCACGGTCGCGAAGGCGATATCCTTGGAATAGAGCTGCGGGGACAGGCCGAAAATCAGGCCGATCACATTGCGGATGATGAGCGCCATTCCGAAGCTGGCGAACACCATCGACAGCTCCTGCCCCTTCTCGCGGACCCGCTTGAAGACGAGCCGGTCGATGATCACGGCCGACACCCCGGTCAGGACCATCGAGATCAGGATCGCCGCGCTCAGCGACCATGTCAGCGACAGGGGGCCGAGCTTGGTGGCGAGCAGCGGGGCCAGATGCGCAAACAACGCATCGAAGACCAGAGCGGCATAGGCGCCGAGGGACAGAAGCTCGGCATGGCTGAAATTGGCAAAGCGCAGGATGTGCATCACCAGCGTCAGGCCGATCGCGCCGAGCGAAAGGTAGGAGCCCGTCAGCACCCCGTCGATCATGTTCTGGATCATGCCGCCCCGACCCTGCGCCCGCCGAGATAGATCTCTCCCACCACCGGATCGTCGAGCAGATCCTGCGCTGGCCCATCGAGCTGATTGCGGCCTTCGGCAAGGATGTAGCAGTGATCGGCGAGGCGCATCGCCTGGTTCACATTCTGCTCCACGAGCAGGATCGACACACCGCCCGCCGTGAGGGCGCGGGCATGCTCCAGCACGTCCTGCGCGGCCTTGGGCGACAGGCCCGCCGATGGCTCGTCCATCAGCACGAGCCGGGGTGCGGTGGCAAGCGCCATGGCGATCGCCAGAAACTGCCGCTGCCCGCCGGACAGCGTGCCCGCCTTGTCGCGTTGTTTGTCGGCCAGCGCCGGAAACTGCGCCAGCAGCGCGGCCAGCCGTGCCGGACCGTCCGCACCGGCACGGCGGAGCGCCAGATCCAGATTCTGCCGGATGGTCAGGCTGCGAAACACATTGTCGGTCTGCGGCACATAGGCGATGCCCCGGGTGGTCAGCCGGTCGGGCCGCAGGCCGGTGATGTCGGCCCCGCCCAGCGCAATGGCACCGGAGGTGACCGACACCAGCCCCGCAATGGCCTTGATCAGCGTCGACTTGCCCGCGCCGTTGGGCCCGATGATGAGCGTGATCTGTCCCGCTCTCGCCGTCATGGAGACCTGCCGGAGGATCGGAAGATCCGGCACATAGCCGGCGGTTACCTCGGTGGCCGTCAGGATCGCCTCAGGCATCGGCAGTGGCCCCCAGATAGGCGTCGAGCAGGACCGGGTTCGCCAGCGCCTCATCCGCCGTTCCCTGAAACACCACCCGGCCTTCGGCCAGGGCGATCACGGGGTCGCAGTGGCGCATCACGAAATCCATGTCGTGCTCGATGATGACAAAGGTCGTGCCGTCCCGGTTCAGCTCTTCGATCTTGCCGATCAGCGTCTCGGTCAGAACCGGGTTCACCCCGGCCGCGGGTTCATCCAGCAGGATCAGGGCCGGATCGCCCATCAGAACGCGCGCCAGTTCCAGCAGCTTCATCTGCCCGCCGGACAGTTTACCCGCCGGGTGGTCGGCCAGCCCGCCCAAGGTGACGAAGTCGAGCACGTCGAGCGCCTTGGCCCGGATGCGCCGCTCCTGATCGCGCATGCGGCGGCGAAACAGAAACGGGCCCGCCACGGTCTCGCCCGTCTGGCCGTTCGGCGCCAGCATCACGTTCTCCAGAACGCTCATGCGGGCGAAGGGGCGCGGGATCTGAAATGTCCGGCCGAGCCCCGCGGCGAACAGCCTGTCCGGCGGCAGACCGGTCACCTCGCGCCCGCGCAGCGCTACATGGCCCGCATCCGGCTTGAGCGCCCCCGTCAACAGGTTGAACAGGGTGGACTTCCCGGCCCCGTTCGGGCCGATCAGCCCGGTGATCGCGCCATCGCGGATATCGAGCGAGACATCGTCGACCGCTTTCAGGGCGCCGAAGCTCCGCGACAGGTTCTTCATGGACAGGATCGGTTCAGGCATCGACAGATCCCGGACCGGCCGGTGCGCCCCCGGCCCCCAGCACCTGATCGTCGGGGCGGGTGTTGAGATTGTACTTCATGATCCGACCGTGCCGCCCGTTGCGGTCGCGCTCCAGCCCGAAGACAGGCCCGCGCGGTCCAGGTGCCCTGTCCAGCACGGCCTGGATCGCGGCATTGTCCTGCGCATCGAGGGCGACGCGAAACACCTCCAGCGTCTTGGGCAGATGCCGGGCGTAGCGGGCGCCGACGATGGCCGCGGCGACCTGCGGCCGGTCCAGCACCCAGCGCGTGGCCACACTCGCAAGCGAGACGGCGTGCTTGTCGGCGATGGCCGCCAAAACGGCCAGCAGTTCCTGAAACCGCTCCCAGGGGCCGAACTCATCGATGATCAGCCGATACTTGACGAGGCTCCGGTTCGCGAACGCGAAGCCGGGATCGGGCGCGCCCAGCCAGCGATCCGTCAGAAAGCCCCCCGCCAGCGTGCCGTAGCATAGAAGCTGCACATCATGCGCCGCGCCCCAGGCCGTCAACCCGCCCTCCGGGCGCCGGTCGAGCAGGGAATACTGGACCTGTGTCGAGATCAGATCGTACCCGGCGTCGAGGAACGGCTGCGTCTCGGCCACGTCCCAGTTCGTCACGCCCAGATAGGCGATCTTGCCCTTTTCCTGGCAGCGCTTGAGCACCTCCAGCCCCGCCTGCGCGTTGCCGAGCGTCAGGTCCCACCAGTAGAACTGCACAAGGTGCAGCCGCTCGATCCCGAGCCGCTTGAGCGAGCGATCCACGATCGCCTCTACCGCCTCCGGGCGCAGATCGCTCAGAAGGCCCAGATCGGGCACGAGCTTGGTGTGGACCTGGATGCGGGCCGCCTCGGCGGCACCGCGGTTCTGCCGGGTGTCGGCGATGAAGGCGCCGATCATCTCTTCGACACCGGTGTAGATGTCGGCACAATCGAAAGTGGTGATCCCGGCCTCCAGAAAGGCGGCCATATCTGCCACCGCTTCGGCCCGGTTTACCGGCCCATGGTCACCGGCGAGTTGCCAGCCGCCCTTGATCACGCGGGAAATCGAGTATCCCGGGCGCACCTCCGCCGTCGTTTCGTTCATTCAGCCTTCGCTTTCCAATAGGGCGTGCCGCGCTCCCCGGGCAGGCCGGTCGTCTCGGCATGGGAGAAGCGGCGCTTGCCCAGACGCGTGATCCGGAAGCGCCCGCCGCAATGGGGATCGGGGCACGCGACCTCGGCGTCCGTGGACATCCAGTCGTTGGGATCGGTCACCCGCTGTTTCGCCGGAAGCAGCGGCAGAAGCGCGGCCAGCGCATACATCGACACCCGCGTCCCCGCCTCGAAGACAAGCGCCTCGCCCTCGACGCGAAAGCTCTCGCCCTCCACGTGGCGGCAGACCGGGGTGCGGCCATCCAGCACGGTCTCAACCTTCAGATCGTAAAGCCAGAACTCCTGGCCGCCCACTTCCCCGGTCATCCCGTTCCTTCTGCTGGCCCGCCCCCCGGCGCACGCAGAAGGTGCCGCCGGCCCAAGCGCTGGACTGTCGCCCGGCGTCGAATAAGATGCGCGCGAGGTTAGCGGAAGTGACGCGACCCACAAGGGCGATCTGCCGCCCGCCAAGGAAAGGACCCGCCCGACATGGCATCCCCCGCTGCACCCGAACGGGTGCGCCTCTCCGAAAGGCTGGAGATCTCCCGGATTGTGACCGGGCTCTGGCAGGTCGCGGATATCGAACGGGACGGGGCAACGATGGATCCCGATGCGGGTGCAGATCACCTGGCCGCTTACACCGAACGGGGCTTCGATACCTTCGACATGGCCGATCACTACGGATCTGCCGAGTTGATCGCCGGGCGCCTGCTGGCCCGGGGGCCGTCGCCGCGGCCGCTTGCCTTCACCAAATGGTGCCCGCCCCCGGGCGAAATGACGCCGGAGATCGTCCGCGCCGGTGTCGCGGAGCGGCTCGAGCGTCTGGGCGTGGGGCGGGTCGACCTGCTCCAGTTCCATTGGTGGGCGTTCGGGCATCCCGCGTGGCTCGACGCACTGCACGAACTGGCCCGCCTGCGGGAGGAGGGGCTGATTGCCGAGATCGGCGTGACGAATTTCGACGCCGCGCATCTTCGGCTGGCGCTGTCGGACGGGGTTCCGATCCTGACCAATCAGGTTTCCTTTTCTCTGGTGGATCGCCGGGCAGCCGAAGACCTGACCGAGCTCTGCCAGGCGACCGGCACACGGCTGCTGGCCTATGGCACGCTGTGCGGTGGCTTCCTTTCGGAGCGGTGGCTGGGACAGCCGGAACCGAACGCCATCCCGGACTGGTCAAAGATGAAGTACAAGCGCTTCATCGAAGCCGCCGGAGGCTGGGCGGCCTTTCAGGGCATTCTATCCGCCGCGGACGCGATCGCCCGGAAGCACAACGTGTCGATGTCGAACGTGGCCACGCGCTGGGTGCTGGGCCATGCCTCCGTCGCCGGTGTGATCGTGGGCGCGCGCCTTGGAGAGCAGGTGCACACAGACGACAACCTGCGCCTGTTCGCCTTCGACCTCGACGAGGAGGACCACGCGCGTCTCGACGCGGCGTTTGCGGGCACCACGCGGATCCCCGGAGATTGCGGAGACGAGTATCGCCGCCCCCCATTCCTGACCGCGTCAGGCGACTTGAGCCACCATCTGGACACGATGCCCCTGCCATTCGCGGCCACGCCGGCGCCGCACCGCCCGGGCGGTCGTCAGGTGCTGAGCGGCTCGAAATGGGAAGAGATCGCCGGGTATGCCCGCGCGCAGAAGATCGGCAACCGTATTCTGGTGTCGGGCACGACGGCGACGGCGGGCACCGACCGCATCGTCGCTCCACAGGATGCCGGGGCCCAGGCCATCTATGCGCTCGACAAGATCCTGGCCGCGCTGGCGGCGCTCGGTGCGTCGGCCGACGATGTCGTCCGCACGCGGATCTTCCTTGTGGACGAAGCAGATGTCGAAGCGGTCTCGCGCGCGCATGGGCGCATCTTCGGGGCGATCAAACCCGCCAACACGCTCGTCGTGGTGTCCCGTCTTATCGGTGGCTATCTGGTGGAGATCGAGGCCGAGGCGGAGCTTCAGCAATGATCCGGCGGCAAGGGCCGATCTAGGTCGGACGAACCCGGCCGAGCGTTGGGAGCGGCCCACAAGGAGGCAGGGCTCGCCGCCGGCCCTGATCGAGGCAGCGCCATGTCGTTCGGTCTGGGCACCTGAACCTGGCTTGGAGCGGCCGCATCCGGAGCGCGCAGGACCGCACAAGCGGAGCGCCAGGGATCAATGCGATCCACACGAGCCCTGGTTGCGCCCTCCGGGAGACATCCGATGCGGGCGCGCTTGCCGTCCTGTACGGTGCCGAGCCCGGCCGTGCCCCGATCGGTCCGGGCGCCGGACACTGCAAAGCCACGCCTTCAGCGGTCCCGCGGTTCAGACCTACCGCCTCTCGGGGTCTTACCGCGCGCCTAGCGGCGTTTCGCGGCGGCGGCGTGCGGCCCCGCCAGCGCCGACGTCAGACCAGCGCCTTCTCGAAGTGGAGGCGTTTCACTCCGCCACCGACGGTCTTCGCACTCGCCGCTTCTTCCACTGCGACATGGGTTAGCGTGTATCCGTTCTTGCGATAGAAGGCGACGGCCGCCCGCTGCAGTTCCGCCGTCGACAGCACGAGCTTTCGGAACCCGACAGCCGCGGCATGGGCTTCGGCGTGCTCCAGCATCTTCCGGGCGATGGCCCCGCCTCTCCTGTCCGACCTCAGATAGAACCTGCGGAGCTCCGCCTTGTCCGCATCCACCCTCTGAACGCCCAAGGTTCCGATGATCGCCTGCTTCAGGAGCACGACCTTCAAACAGCTCCCATCCGCCGGGTCATAGAGCTTGTCGGCCTTTGCAAGCTCCTCCTCCAAGGACACCGCGATATAGCGCTCGAAGGCTTCGCGGAGGTGAGGGGGCGCAAGCTCGCGGTTGATCTCGGCCCAGAGGACGGCGACGGCGTCGTAGTCGGAAGGACGATAGGCGCGGAACGAGGCGCCGCGGTCCATCTGACTAGGGGTTGGTTCGCGCATTGGAGCCTCCTGGCCTGTCCCGATTGAGATTGGTCAAACACCCATTCCCCTGGGTCCGCCACCCCGCTTTAGCCGCCCGCCACGCGCCTGCCCTATGTCCTAGCGCCCGATGAGCACTGCGCCGCAGAAGACTGGACCGTGCCCGACCGACTGGCCAGGCAACGCGGCGGTCCGCGATTTGTCCGTCCGGGTCCTCGCCGTTCGGCCCCGCGACGGCTGCAATCCCCACGCCGAACCGGGCGCACGCATTCATCCCTATGGAACCGCCCCACGGCGCGCGTCCGCCCTTGGTCCGGTCGCGGTGGCAGGCATTCTACTCATCTGCTGCGCCGGGGCGCTTACCGTTCGTTGCCCCCCTCCCGCGGCATTCAGTGAGCCGTTTGGGCGGAGGCCGTGGGCGGGCCGTGGCAATGACCACCCGTCGCCGCCACGGCCGGGCGCAGCGAGGGTTTGCACGACGCCGACGGCGTGCAGGCGCGCATGAGCGTGGCGGCGAAGTGCTCGCCCCTGCCGAACTCGACGGCCGATCCAGCGTGCCCGTGGCGCGCCTCCTGTCTCAGGGCGCTCGTTCCTGCAAGCATTCCTTATCGCGTGGCCTACGCCAGTGCCCCTCGTCGGCCCAACTGGCCGCCGTTCGGGCGGGTTTGGCCTTAGCGGCCCTGCCGCAAGAGCTCCTCGGTGCCGAGATCGAGCGGGTGCTCGAGCTAAGCGGCCTACCGCGCCTGGGCTTTGTCAGCATACTTGTGGCCGCCCGAGAGACATCGCTCGCCGCCGCCTTCGCAAAGATGGCCCAAGGGCACGCCATCGTACACCCGGTGCCGGAAGCCGGCCGCGCCGCCGCACCCTGAATCAGGGCGGGCCCGCCTTCGTCCGCGCATAGTGGCGGGCCGCCTTCGCCCGGTTCCCGCAAGTCGCCATCGTGCACCATGTCCGCCGCATGTTCTTCGTCTCGTCTATGAAGAACCACCCGCAATCGCGGCCGGGGCAGATCTTCAACCGCGCCATCTCGCGAGGATCGGCCAGAATGGCGAGCGCCGAAGCCGCGAGGAGGGCGTGCAGGGCCTTCTGCCCTCCACCAGCCGCGAACAGAGCTTGCGGCCCGAACTCCACCTCGCGCACGGCGCCGAGCGTTTGGGGCGTGCCGGCGCCCAGAAAGAGCGCGCGCAGATCGGCCCGAAACCTGTGGAGATCGGGAAGCGATGCACCGCCGGAGATCGCGGGCAGCCGCAGGGCCGCGAGCCACGCGTCGACATCCTCCCAGCGCTCCAGCTTCTCCGAGACCACGTCGCCCGCGCTCGACCAATCAGCGGTGTTGACGAAGTCCAGCGCCAGCCGCCCGGCGATGAGCCGAATGGGGTGTCCTTGCGCATATGCCATCACGCGCATTCTAACCTGTACAGGGGTTGACCACAAGGAAGACGGGATATAACCCTCATAAAGGTTAGACATCCTAGAGAAAGCCGATGCCGCAGGATCCACCGCCGACATGGACAGACATCGCGCTCGGCATCCGTCGCCTTCTTCCGATCAGCGCGTTCGTTCTGCCATTTGGCGTGGCCTACGGCGCCGCGGCGGTGGAGCACGGCCTTACTCCAGGCCAGACCGTGCTGATGAGCGCGCTGGTGTTCACCGCGACCGCGCAGTTCGCCGCGCTGAGCGCGCTGACGGAGCCGGTCGCCTACCTGTCGCTCTTCATGCTCGTGCTCACCCTGAGTGGCCGGCATGTCGTGATGGGCGCAGCCCTCGGCCGGCGCGTCAGCCATCTGCCCCGAACGCAGCGTCTGGGGCTGCTGTTTCTTCTGAGCGACGCCAACTTCGCCGCCGCGCAGGACCCGCGCGGCGCGCATGAGAATGCCCTGGGCCTGCTGATCGGGGGCGGGCTCGCCCTCTGGTTGGCTTGGGTTCTCAGCACCGGCCTCGGCGCTTTCGGTGGCGACGCCCTAGGCGACCTGAGCCCCTTCGGCTTCGGCGCCGTCATGATCTGTTTCTTCGCCGCAACCGCAGTGAGCATTCTGCGCAGCAAGCCCAGTCTCGCGCCTGCGATGGCAGTCGGGGCCGCGACATCGGCGGTTCTGCACCCGGTGCTGGAGACAGGTTGGAACGTCATCGTCGCCGCGGTAGCCGGCGGTGTCGTCGCCGCCGTTTTGCGCCGTGACGCCTAGCGCCTACGCCCTTGCGGTCTGTGTCATGGCATTGGCGGCCTTCGCCACCAAGCTCTCCGGCGCCCTCTTCATGCAACGCCTGCCGCCTTCTCCTACGCTCGAACGCCTGTTGGAGGGGATGGCCGCCGCCGTCATCGCCGCCATCGTCGCATCAGCGGCGATGACGGCCGATGCGCGCAGCCTCCTCGCCGTGGCCGCGGCGGCCCTGACGATGGCGCTGACGCGGCGCATGGTCTTGTCGCTCCTCGTCGGGATGGCCGTCTCCGCCGGCCTTGGCCTCCTTGGCATTGATCCAGGCATCGTCGGCTGGTGGCGCCCGGGCAAGGGATGAAGCGGCCGCTGGACACAGAGCACTGGCGAGGGCCGAGCATCGCGCATTCGCCACCGCAGCGGCGAGGGAGGGATGGCAGCCGGGGAGGGCGATATCGGCCCGTGTTGGCGGCGCCCCATGCACTGACCAGATCGTTAATTGCCAGACTTCGCGTGGGGCATCACGCTGGAGGGGCAGCTTCTCCGCCCTGTCCAACCACAGAAAACGATCGGTCCGCCATGCGCTGTCTTTCCTTGCTCTTCGCGCTCGTCCTTGCCCTTCCGGCCCATGCCGAACAATCCGCGCGCGAGGGTTGGGCCGTCATGCCCACGCAGAAATCCTACGACGCACTCATCGCCGCAGTGAAAGGCGCCGCCCGGGAAAACGGCTTGGGCGTGGTGACGGAAGCGGGCCCCACGGGCGTTGCACGAAGCCGGGGCATCGACATTCCCGGCAATCGCGTGATCGGGCTCTTCAACAACGATTTCGCCGTGCGCATCCTAGGAATGTCGCCCTCCGCCATGATCGAAGCCCCGATCCGGATGTATGTGACGGAGAACCCCGATGGCACGGCAACGCTGTCCTACAAGCTGCCGTCTTACGTGTTCTCCTTTTACGCCGACGAAGGCGGAGAGGCGCTCGCCACGGTTGCGGCAGAGCTCGATCAGCTCTTTGCCTCCGTCGCGGCGGCGGCCTCGGAATAGCCCCCCCACCCGACACGAGGCCTGTCGCTACGCGAAGGCGCGGCGCTGGAACACGGGCAAACCGGAATGGCCCGGAGCCACAGACGCGTCCCGGCGCGGGAGCGATCGTGGCCCGTTTGAAGGGGGCCTGATGCTACAGAGTGCTCGTGGCCTTCACCAGAAAGGCGGGCGCGTCCGGGTCGCGCCCCCGGGCCCGCGACAGGGCTTCCACCATGCCGTAGAAGGCGATCAGCTCCAGAATGGGATCGACCAGCGGGTGAACAGGCGGATGGAGCGCGACCGGGCGCAGGACGTTCGCCCCCTGCCCGGCGAGCCGCGCGACCGTGCCATCCACGGCCGAGCCACTGCCAGCCGTCAAGGCCAGGACGGGAATGCCGTCGGTCAGAACTGCGTTTGGCCCGTGAAGCACCTCGGCCGCGCTGTAGGCCATGGCATGGATGCCGCAGGTCTCCAGCAGTTTGAGCGCCATTTCATGGGCGAGGCCGAGCGCCGGGCCCCGCCCGATCACCATGGCGCGGTCCGACGCTTGCAGGGCGTGGGAGGCGGCTTCCCATCCGTGGTTCGGTTCCGCCCCGCGGACCGTGTCCGCCAGCGTGCGGAGCGCGGCGGCCAGGGGCGTGTCCTCTGCCCAGAGGGCCACGAGCCACAACCCGGCGACCAGCGTCGCAACGGCGCTCTTGGTGGCCGCAACCGCGCGCTCCGGCCCGGCGCGCACATCCAAGAGCCCGTCCGCCGCGCGACCCAGCGGGCTCTCGGGCGTGTTCGTCAGCGCAAAGACCGGCGTGCCGGAGGACGAGAGCGCTTCCGTCAGCGCGACGATATCGGCGCTGCCGCCCGATTGGCTGAAGGCGAGGGCGACCGCCTGACGGGGGCGCGGAGCAACACCATAGACCGTCACCAGCGACGGGCCGAGCGATGCGACCGGCAGGCGCAGCGTCAACTCGATAGCGTATTTCAGGCTGAGCGCCATGTGGTCGGACGAGCCGCGCGCGATGGTCAGCACCAGCCCCGGATCTCGCGACCGCAGCATGCCCGCAAGGCGCGCGATCTCCTCCTGCGCCTCCGGCGCGGCCAGACGATCCAGCACGGCGGGGATCTCGTCGATCTCGCGGCGCATATGCGTGGTCATGGGGCGCTCCCGCGGCGCTAGGCCAACACCGTGCCCGTGGCGGCGTCGAACAGGTGCAGGGTGTCCGGATGCGCGCCGAGCCGGACGGTTTCGCCGACAGAGGGCGGCGTGCGCCCGTCGGCCTTGGCAATCACGTCGCCCTCGGCGGTGCCGACATAGATCAGGGTCTCGTGGCCGAGCGGCTCGCGCACGCTCACCGGCCCCTCGATCAGCGCCGGCGCCTCCGCCGATCCCGGCGAAAGGTCTTCCGGCCGCACGCCGAGGATGATCTCGCGCCCCGGCGGCAGGGGCCGCCCGAGCTGAAGCGTGCCGCCGGTTGCAAGCGTCAGCATGCCCGCCTCGGCGACGCGGGCCGGAATCATGTTCATCGACGGCGCGCCGATGAACTGCGCCACAAAGGTGTTGGCGGGCTTGTGATAGACGTCGGACGGCGTGCCGACCTGCTGGATATGGCCATCCTTCATGATGACGATCCGGTCGGCCATGGTCATCGCCTCCACCTGATCGTGGGTGACGAAAACGATGGTCGAGCCGACGAGCTGGTGCAGCTTCTTGATCTCCAGCCGCATCTGGGTGCGCAGCTGCGCGTCGAGGTTGCTGAGCGGCTCGTCGAACAGAAACACCGCCGGATCGCGCACCATCGCCCGCCCGATGGCAACCCGCTGGCGCTGACCGCCGGAGAGCTGGCTGGGCTTGCGGTCGAGATACTCCGTCATGCCCAGCAGACGCGCGACGTCTTCGATCCGCGCGGTTTTCTCCGCCTTGGACTTGCGCGAGGATCGCAGGCCGAACCCGATATTCTTGCGCACCGTCATATGGGGATAGATGGCATAGTTCTGGAACACCATCGCGATGTCGCGGTCCTTCGGTTCCAGGTTGTTGACCACGCGCCCGGCAATCTCGATCTCGCCGGAGGTCACCTCCTCCAGCCCGGCGACCAAGCGCAGCGTCGTGGACTTGCCGCAGCCCGACGGGCCGACGAACACCACGAACTCGCCGTCGTTCACCTCCAGATTGATCGCGTGCAGCACTTCGGTCTGCCCATAGGTCTTCACGAGATCCCGGATTGCCAGATTTGCCACGGCTCAGATCTCCATCAGTTCGGCGAAGTCGGCGTCGCGCGCGGCACTGGCCGTGTTCTCGCGGGTGGTGCGGGTGGCCTGCGCGTCGCGCAGCGACGCCGCCGCGCGACGATACTCGGCAAAGGCGGCGTCCAGCGCCGCGGGCGCCGGCCCGCCGGGGCGCGTGCGGCGGGCGACGAACGTCTCCGGCGCCGTCGCGTCGGCAAAGGCGGGTTCCGATAGGGCCGTGTCGCGCCCGGTTTCGGCGGCGAACGCCGCGCTGAAGGCGGCATAGCCGGAACCCAGGGGCTGACCGGCGGCAATCACTGTCCGGGCGGTTTCGGCGGCGATCTCGTGGGCCTGGCGAAAGCTCAGCCCCTCGTCGCGCACCAGCGTGTCGGCCAGTTCGGTGATGGTGACGCAGGCGGCGTCCATATTCGCCCGCACCCTCTCGGCATGGATCGAACAGGCCGGGAGCATCGCGGTCAGCAGGCGCAGCACCCGGCTGCCGCTCTCGAATGCGGCATAGCCGGACTGCTGCACCTCGCCCTCGCTGTCGTTCATGTCGGTGAACGGGGTGTTGTGCATGGTGTTCACGATCGTGTCGCAGCGCCCGACTGTGACACTGGCGAGGTGGCGCATATGCTCGATCGGCACAGGGTTGCGTTTTTGCGGCATGATCGACGAGATCTGCACCAGCGCATTGGGGACGTAGAGCTGCCCCACCTCGAAGGCGGACCAGAACTGCAGGTCCTGAATCAGTCGGCCGAGATGCAGAAACACCAGCTTGAGCGCGGAATAGAGCCCGGTGACGTAATCGACCGACGCGATACAGCCATAGCTGTTCAGCAGCGGCCCCTCGAACCCCAGAAGCTCCGCCACCCGGGCGCGGTCGATGGGAAAGCCGCTGGTGGTGATCGCTGCCGCACCCATCGGGCAATGGCCGAGGCCCCCGATGGCGGCATCGAGCCGGGCCGCGTCGCGCAGCAAGACCTCGATCGCCGCGCCCAGATAATGGCCAAAGGTCGTCGGCTGCGCGGGCTGGCCATGGGTATAGGCCACGATCAGCGTGCCCTTCTCCGCCTCGGCCTTCAGCGTCAGCGCCTCGGCCAGGTCCAGCACCTCGCCCATAAACGCGGCGGCCCGCCCCCGCAGGGCCATCTTGAACAGGGTGTGATCCATGTCGTTGCGCGACCGCGCGGTGTGCAGCGCGCCGCCGAGATCGCCCAGCCGCCGCTTCAGCTCGGCTTCGACAAGGAAGAAGTAATCCTCGTGTTCGCCGGTATAGGTGAGCGCGTCGAGATCGGTCTCCCGGTCGATCGCGTCAAGCGCCCGCGCGATCCGGGCCGCGTCTGGCGCGTTCAGGATGCCCGTCTCGGCCAGCATCACCAGATGGGCCCGGTTGACCGCCGCCATGTGCTGGGCGTAATGGCGCTTCACCCCCTCGAAGAGCGGCGCGAGGACAGTGTCGCGATAGGTCGGGTCGGGAAAGGTTGAATGGTCCGTCACCGGTACCCCCGTTCGGCCCAGTCGCGGACGCGCTGGTGGTCGTAGGTTGTGATTTCCAGGTGGTTCCCGTCCGGGTCCCGGAAGTAGTAGGACCAGGCAAGGCCGTGATCGTCGGCTTCCCGCGTTTCAAGCACCCGGCCGCTCCGGCCCATGATGTCGGGGCTCGGCAAGGCCGCCCCGAACGCCATGAAGAGGCGCCCCGGCACCCGGAAGGCCGTGGTGTGATCGCCGTCAGACGGCGGCGCGCCCCTAAAGATCGTCGCGCAATACTGGCCCCTTGCCGTCGCCATATAGCGCGCCTCCAGCCCGCGTTCGGCGAGGCGGGCGGAACTGTCCATCACTTGCAGGCCGAGGACGCGGCCATACCAAGCCGCAGCGGCCCCGGGATCGGCCACATAGAGGTGGACATGGTCGAGCGCGCTGACCTCGATCATCCCTTCAGCCCCGCCATGACGACGCCGCGGATGATGAAGCGCTGGAAGATCAGGAACACCACCAGCGTCGGAATGGTCGAGATCGCGGCCCCGGTCATGATCAGCTCCCACGCCACATCGGCTTCGTCCCCGAAGGACGACAGGCCCACCGGCAGCGTGTACATGTCGACCGAGTTCGTCACGATCAGCGGCCAGATGAAGGCCGTCCAGTTGCCGAGGAAGACGAAGATCGCAAGCGCGGCGAGGGCCGGCCGCACGAGCGGCATCGCGACCGTCCACCAGATCTGCAACTCGTTCAGCCCGTCGATCCGCGCGGCTTCGATGAAATCGTCCGGCACAGTCTCGAAGAACTGCTTCATCAAGAACGTGCCGAAGGCTGTCATCAGCCCGGGGAACATGATGCCCCAATAGGTGTCGAGCCAGCCGAATTGCTGGCTCATCAGGTACCACGGGATCACCAGCATCTCGGTGGGGATCATCAGCGTGCTGAGGATCGCGATGAACACGATGTAGCGGCCCGGAAAGCGGAACTTGCACAGGGTGTAGCCCACGAGGCTGTCAAACAGAACGTTACAGAGCGTGGTGATCGTGGCAATGATGACGGAGTTCAGCATCCACCAGTAGAACCGCCCATCCTCCAGCACATAGGTGTAGTTCTCGATGGTCGGCTCTTCGGGGATGAAACGCAGGTTATAAACCTCGTGCGGCCATTTCAGCGAGGTGGAGATCATGTAGGCGATGGGCATCACCATCGCGATCCCGCCGAGAAACAGCAGCAGCCAGCGGATGTATTGACCGGTCGACGCCTTGCGCTTCGCCGCCTGCCGGGTCAGCAGCGTCTCGGACGAGGCGCGGATATCGTCGGTCGCCGCCATCAGCTGTCCCTCAGCAGGCGCAGTTGCAGGAGCGAGACCACCAGCAGCACGAGGAACAGCACCACCGTCTGCGCCGCGGCATAGCCCATGTCGAACGCGTCAAAGGCGGTTTCGTAGATCATCAGCACCAGGGGTTTGGTGGAGTTCAGCGGCCCGCCGGGATTGTTCGTCGTCATGTTGAAGACATGGTCGAAGATCCGCAGGAACCCGATCGACGAGAAGACCACAAGGAACACGATGGTGGGTTTCAAGAGCGGCAGCGTGATCTCCCACAGCACCGTCCAGGTGGAGACGCCGTCGATCTTCGCAGCCTCGTAATAGCTCTGCGGGATCGCGCGCAGGCCGGCCATGAAGATGATCACCTGAAAGCCCAGGCCGGCCCAGACCGCCGGCGCCAGGATCGAGGGCAGCGCGTTGGTGGTGGAATTCAGGAAGTTGATCTGCGGGATGCCGAGCGAGGCCAGGAAGTTGTTGAAGAGCCCGATGGGCACCGGCTGGTAAAACCAGCGCCAGACCCAGGCCATCGCCACCGCGCTGGTCATGAAGGGCAGAAAGTAGAGCATCCGCAGGAAGCCGTGCATGAAGCGTGTCTTGTCGAGGTGGTAGGCGATGACGAAGGACACCACGAGGCTGATCGGCGTGCCAAGGATCAGGTAGGCGAAGGTGTTGCGGAACACCTGCCAGAACACCGGGTCGGCAAACAGCTTGGCGTAATTGTCGAGCCCCGCCCAGGTGCGGTCGCCCAGCAGGTTCCAGTCCTGAAACGAGATCAGGATCGCGTTGCCCGTGGGATAGAACCGGATGACCGAGTAGAACAGGACCGGCAGCGCGAGAAAAGCCCAGGCCCAGACGATCTGCTTCTGCCGGATGGAGAGGTTGCGGTAGAAGTTCAAAGGGACAGCCCTCGCACAGAGGGACGCGCCCAACCCTGGGTGGGCGCCGGTGCAACGCGTGTGGTCGGCAGTTTATCTCCAAGGCCTCGGACGGCGCCCGGTCCACGAACGACATCGTCAGTGCGCCCTCCCGGGGGGAGGGTCGGGCGCGGCCCGGGCTCCTCGCCCGGGCCAGGATTTGTGTGGAGCGCGGTCACTCTACTTCGTCTGATCGGCATGCGCCCTCACCGTGGCAAGAGCGCATGCGACTCAGTTGGTCGCGTAGAAATCGTCGAGGATCTTCTGCTCGGCCTCGGCGGCGATGCCGAGGCTCTCCTCCAGCCCCATATCCTGCAGCTGGATGCGCTCGATCATCTCCACCATCAGTTGCCGCTGGGCGCTTTCGTTCACGAACTTCGTGGTGTTGGCGTATTCAAGCCCCCGGATGAAAGGCCCGAACACCTCGTTGTTGGCATTCTCTTCGGTCAGGCCGACCGAGGGTTTCGCGGGCAGCTCGCCCACCACGTCGAGCCAGAGCTGCATCGCCTCGTCTGACGTGATGTACTCCATGAACTTCACCGCCGCGTCGTACTTCTCGCCCTCGGCCTTGGTGGTGATCGCGTTCACCCAGTAGGAGGAGTAGTTCGAGCGGGTGCCCTCCGCCGTCGCCGGCAGCTCGGTCACGCCCCATTTCAACCCGCGGGTG
>JBCDGG010000010.1:0-56588 GCA_038757905.1 Pseudomonadota bacterium
ACCTCTTGATCCGGGCGGATGTCTTTGACAGTCGGGAGCAGGCCGAGAGCTTCAGCATCGCAAAAGCCAAGCAGGTCATCGACGAACAGGGCGAGCGCCTGTTCGATTGAGTGACCCTGCGCTTGGGCAAACCATCGTCTTTCCGGGCCTCGGCAGTGGTCCGGCTAGGGGGGGCGCCAAACTCGATCCAAGCAGTCTGATCTGACTGGTCCTGTGTGCATGCGAGTCCACAATCGGCCCGGCTTCCACCAAGACGATGGTTGCGGGCGCCGGTAGGCATTGGCCGCGTTTGGACCGCGGGCGCACCGACCGCGGATGCGTGCTCCGGCCTGCCAGCGCTGCGCGAGCGGGCGGTTACGGTACGACGCGATACTTGCTTTGCGTCAGGCCGGAGGGAAACGACCGGGTGGTTTCGTGGACCAGCGCGATATCCTGATCGAGCGGCCCGAAGAGCGGCTTGCCTGCCCCGAGCAGCACCGGAATGCGGGTCAGCACCATGTCGTGGATCAGGCCCGCCCGCAGAAATGACTGGATGATCTGCCCGCCATCCACATAGACGCGCCGCCACCCGCGCGTGCTGCAGAACTGCATGGCATCCTCCGGTGTCGCGTTCTGCACCATGACGGGGCCAGGCAGGGGCTCGGCCCCTGCGGACGCTTCGAGCGTGCGCGACAAAACGATGACGGGCAGCGTGTAGGGCCAGGGATCGAAGGTGCGGACCTTGTCGTAGGTGCCGCGGCCCATGACGATGCAGTCCATTGTCTCGATGAAGGCTGTATAGCCGTGATCTTCGCCGTCGGCGCCGGGAAGGGCGAGCCAGTCGAGATCGTCATCCGGTCGTGCGATGTAGCCGTCGAGGCTGGTTGCAATGAAGACGTGTCCGGTTGGCATCGGTGTCGCTCCTTTCAGCGCGCGGCCGCGGCAAGGATATAGCGGGCCTGCGCCCCGCACTGCGAAGGGGATCCGCGGCGCCGCGCTCCCCGCCCCCGGGGCCTATACCGGGCGGGGCGGGCGGTGCCATGGCCAATCCTACGCCTCCGCCGCCGCCAGCATGGCGACATGCATTCGCCGCACCAGCCGGAAGCCCATATCGTCATACAACCGGATGGCCGGTGCGTTGTCGGCGAAGGCGTGCAGGATCGGCACCTCGCCCCGTGCCAGAATGCCCTCGGCGACGCGGATAACGAGCTGACGCGCATAGCCCCGGCCGCGATGATCGGGATGCACGCAGACGGCGCTGATCTCGCAATGGCCGGGCAGGCGCATGCGCTCGCCCGCCATGGCGACGAGCGCGCCGCCGCGCCGGAGGCCCCAGTAGGCCCCAAGCTCATGTGTGCGCGCGCCGAAGGGGCCGGGTTCGGTCTGCCGGACAAGCTCCAGCATGTCCGGCACATCCGCCTCGCTCAGCTGCGCAAGGTCCGGCGCGTCGGCCTTTGGCAGCGGGCGTTCCAGCCGCATCTGAACGCCCATGGCGCGCTGCGCGCAGACGAGGCCGTCGGGCACCGTCACGTCGTCGGCCTGAATCAGCGCGATGCCGCCCGGCCGGGCCCGGACCGCGCGCAGGAGCGCCGCGTGGCCCCGCGCGGAGGCCGGGTCGAACGCCGCAAAGGGGGCGACATCGTCGTGATACATGAGCGCCGGGCCCGCGGAGACGGCGAAACCGGCATGGTGCGAGGTCAGCGCCGCCCAGACCGGCCGGTCGAGGCATGCAGGCCCCACATCCTGCTCAGCGGCGGTTTGCATCGTGCCCCCCCGTGTCGGAGCGGCCGGCGGGCACAGCCGGGGCGGGCTTGCGTACCCATTTGGGCAGCAGGCCCATCGGGTCGGCGACGGGCCGGAACACGATGGGATCGTCGAGCGCGGCCAGCGTGTCGGACAGGGATCCGGCCTCCGCCGCGGCCAGAACGTCGGTCGCGCCGCCCATAAGCGTTCCGCCAATGAAGACCTGCGGCACCGTCCGCATCCCGGTATGGGCAAAGAGCGCGCGCAGGATGTCGCCGCCGCGGTCGTTCTCGCGGAGCGCCTTGCTGTCCACATCGATCGAGGTAAACGGCACGGTTCCCGCGCTGAACAGGCGGCGGATGGACCAGCAGAACTCGCACCATTCGAAGCCGAACATGACGACGGGCGCGCGCGGGTCTGAAATCGCCTGACGCACGAACGCGGCGGCCTCCTCGGAGATCGGCGCCGAGGCGGTGTCCGCCCGGGGCGTCTTCGGCTTGGGCGGCGCCGGGACCGTGGCGGCAATCTCCAACTCGTCCTCCGTCATCTCCACCGGGATGTGGTCGAAGAGCGGTGTCGACAGGTAGCGCTCACCGGTGTCGGGCACCATGGCGAGGATCTTGCTCCCCTCCGATGCAGTTTGTGCAAGATCTAGAGCCGCGGCAACGGTCGCGCCGCCGCTGATGCCGCACAGAATGCCCTCGCGCCGGGCGAGATCCTGGCAAACCCGCAGGGCATCCGCCCCGGCGACCGGCTGAAAGATGTCGATCATTCCCGCCGCGCGCGCGTCGTCGGCCAGCTTCGGAACGAAATCGGGCGACCATCCCTGCACCGGGTGCGCCCGGGCATTGGGGTGGCTGCGGGCCGCCGCGCCATCGGGGCGGCGCAGTTGCGCGATGTCGCTGGCCAGGATCTGCGAGTTCTCGGGTTCCGTCACGACGATCTTCGTGCCGGGGCTGTACTGCTTCAGCGCCCGGGACACGCCTTTGAGCGTGCCGCCGGTGCCGAACCCGCTGACCCAGTAATCCAGCCCGGCGCGCCCGAAATCCCGCACGATCTCGCGCGCGGTCGTGTCGGCATGCACGTCGGCATTGGCCTCGTTCTCGAACTGGCGGCACAGGAACCAGCCATGGGCCTCGGCCAGGCGTTCGGCGACCCGGAACATGCCGGTTCCGCGGTCGGCCGCCGGGGTCAGGATGACCTTCGCCCCGAGGAACCGCAGCAGCTTGCGCCGCTCCAGGCTGAAGTTTTCGGCCATCACGATGACCAGCGGATACCCCTTGCGGGCGCAGACCATGGCCAGCCCGATCCCGGTATTGCCGGAGGTCGACTCGATCACCGTTTGCCCCGGGCGCAGGGCGCCGGACCGCTCCGCGGCCTCGATGACCGCAAGCGCCAGCCTGTCCTTGACGGAACCCATGGGATTGAAGGCTTCGAGCTTGGCGTAAAGCTCGACATGGGCGGGCGCCAGGGTGGCGAGGCGGACAACGGGCGTGTTGCCGATCGTCTCGAGGATCGAGGCCCGCGGCCCGGGGGGCAGTTCGGCCGGGGTTGGCCGGGGTCTGGGGCGCGTATCCTGCGCCTCGGTCAGTTCGACGAGCCAGTTGGACATGGGAAACCTCCTAAAGGGATGGGCGGCTAGGCCGCGCGGCACGCATCGAGATGCCGTGCGATGAGCGAAGACAGATCCTGGCTGTCCGCGGACGCGCCAGAGATGTGATGGGAACGCCGACGGCGCAGCACGGGCAGGCCAAGCACGTAGAGGCCCGGCACCGGGCAGACGCCGCCGTCGTGTCTGAGCCGCCCGCGCGGATCGAAGACGGGCAGATCGAGCCATGTATGGTCGGGGCGGTAACCCGTCGCCCATACCAAAGTGCTCAGTGTTCCGGAAAGGTCGCGCGACAGGCGCGGGGCCTCGGGGATCGTTGTCGGGTCCGGGCGATCCGGCGGCGATGTGCCCGCGTCCCGGGCCATGGCGCCGATCCAAGCATCGATCCTGTCCAGCGCGCGATGCATCTTCAGATCGGCTGATGCGGTGAGATGCGCCAGCCCGCCGGAAAACAGCGCCTTGCCGTCCCGGAGGGCCGAGAGCCGCCCGACCACCTCGATCCCGAGCCCCTGAAGCGCGTTCAGGTCGACGATCCCGCCGCCCAGAAGCTGGGGCGAGGGCAGGCGGCGCGCGCGGCTCAGGTCTTCGACCTTCTCCGCGCGTTCGTCGTTGATACCGGATGTCTCCAGCCAGTACTCGATGTCGCGGCCGCGATAGCGGCGTGGCAAACGCACATGGGCGCCCACCGCCAGCGTCACCTGGCGCCCCGAGAGCTGGATCTCGCGCGCCAGCTGCACCCCGGACGCGGACGCCCCGACCACCAGCACGTCGCCCGGCGGCAGATCGGCCGGCCCGCGATACCTGTTGGGAGTGATCTGGGTCACGTGCGACGGGATCTCGGCGGCCAGGGCCGGCACCCGGGGCTGGGCCGTGGCCCCGGTCGCATTGACGACGATCTCGGCGCTGAACGGGCCCTGGTCCGTCTCGACGAGAAACCCCGGGCGCCCGCTTCCGGCCATGCGCGAGACGCGGCGCACCGTGACGTCGGTGCGCAGCGGCGCCTCGATGGTCACCGCGTATCGGGCCAGACGGTCGGCGAACTCGGTCGCGTTCATATACCCGTCCGGGTCGGCCCCGTCATAGGGCGCTCCGGCCAGGCCATTGGCCCAGTTCGGCGTCAGCATGCGCAGGCTGTCCCAGCGCTCGGTGCGCCAGGCATGGCCGGGGCCGCCGCGCTCGAGCAGGATGTGGTCGATGGATCGGCGCGAAAGCGCGCGGCTCATGGCGAGCCCGGCATGGCCGGCGCCGATCACGATGGCGGTTGCGTGTTCCATTTCCTTACCTTTTCCGGCCGGATCGCCCGGTGACGGTGACGTTGGTGGGGCGTGGCGGCGGGGCAGGACGCCCAGGCGTGGCGCCCTGCCGGTGGCGCGGGGACCGATGGATCGCGAGGCCGTTTGGACCCAGCGCCAGCGACCAACCCTGCAGCGCGCCAATCCTGACGGCCAAGGGCATCCCGTCCACCCGGCGCGCATGGCGCGCAGCCCCTCCGGCGGACAGGGCGGCGACCGAAACGGCCTCTGTCGCCCGCGGTGCCCGGCCGTTGCGCCGAAGCCGCAGATGCGCCCCATCCGCCGGAGGGGCCGTGTCAGCCGACGGTCACGTGGACGTTGCCGGGGTTCGTGATGATGTCGAACACGGCCGACCGCTTCTGCGCCTGCGCCACGAGGGCCGCGATGTCGGCCTGCGAGGCATCCGCGTCGACGTCGAAGTGCACCCGGATCGACTGGAAGCCGTTGCGGACATCGCTATCGATGCCGAGGATTCCGGCCAGATCCATGTCGCCCTCCACCGTCGCCGTGGCTGATTTCAGCGCGATGCCACGGTTCTCGGCCACCGATGCCAGGCCGCCCATCAGACAGCTGGCCAGCGCGCCAAGAACGATCTCGACCGGCGTCGCCCCGTTGTCTTCGGCGGCGAATTGCGGCGGGTGGTCGGCGTCGATCGTGAAGGCGCGGGTGTGCTTTTGCTCTTCGCCGAGGCCGAAGAACCCCTCGATGGTGGCGCGTGTATGCACGCCGTTGATCCACGCGCAGGCGGCGCGCCAGGTGAATTGGGCGGCTTCCGGTGCGTTTTCCAGCGCGGTGCGTGCGTCCAGCAGGGCCTGCACGTTGACGCCGTTCTTCTGCGGGGTTTGGGTTTCTACGTTCATGTCTTGGTGTTCCTCTGGTTGGGTCCGGCGCCGCCCGCAAGGGGCCGCGCCGGTGGATCTCAGGTCAAAGTCCGGGGCGCTCCGGCAGGCCGGAGAAGAGCTGGATATGCGCGTTCAGGCCGAAGGCGCCGGGTTCGACGCCATAGGTCTTGCCGTCGCTGTGCCAGTTCACGGCGAGCCCGGCGGCGAGCTGCTCGCCGGACAATTGCAGCGGGGTCTCGAACGTCTGATCGAACGTGGCCGCGCCGTTTGCGTCCGCGATGAAGACAGACTGGCTGCCGTCGAAGGCCCCTGCAGGCAGATCGAACGTCCCGATGAACGGGGACGTCTCGCCATTGGCCATGAAGAAGTGCCAGAGCGTGTAGACGCCGTTCGGCACCAGGCCTTCGAACGCGATGGTCAGGTGACCCTGGCCGTCTTCGACGCGGTAGGCCCCCTCACCGGACGCGTTGAGCCACTCGCCGAGGCTCAGGCCCAGCGGGGCGCCCTTTGGGTAGGGCCCGGAGGCCGCGGGATCGCCGGGGTTGTGGCGTTGCGGCTCGGCCGCGGCGAAGAGTGGTGCGCCGAGCCTCGTGGCTTGCGGGCCGGGGCGCCAGACTTCGCCCGATCCGGGCGCGCGTTCGGAGTAGACGTCCTGTTCGGCGACGCCCGCCTCGACATGGGACATGAACGTGATGTCGAACGCGACGGAGGCATCGTCGCCCTTGGTGTCGATGGCCCAGGCCGGTGCGGCGATCGCAGACGACAAAAGCAGCAATGTGAGAGTTCGCATGGTGTGGTTCGTTCCTTTGATGCGGAGGTGCGGCGTGGCCGCGGTTGGCCGGACGCCCCCGCCCCGCGGCGCGATGGCGGCGGGGAAGGGGGCGGCCGGGGATCGGGGCAAGGTCAGATCGCGGGAACCGGGATGCAGGCCTGTCCGATTTCGGTGATGTGGCGATGGTCGGTGCCGCAGCAGCCGCCGAAGACGCGCAGGTTCGGCAAGAGCGGGAGCAGCCGCGCATAATCGCGCCCCAGCTCGCACGGGTCGCCCATATCGAGCGTGTCGGCCGCGTCGAGTTCGGCGTGGCTGAGGCGCGAGGCATTGGCCCGCAGGCCGCGGATGCGGCGCGTCCAATCCTCGCCGCTGCGCAGGACCTTCTGAAAGTGCTCCGGATGGGCGCAGTTGATCATGTAGTAGGTCGGGCCGCCGGAGAGATCGGCATCCACCTCGCGGATCGCATCGCCCAGCGCCTGGCCGGAGGGCAGGCGCCCATCCGTCTCGACAGTGAAGGAAAGCGCCAGCGGAACCTGAAGCCGCGCGCAGGCGCGGGCGATTCCGGCCGCTTCCCCCGCATGCGTCATCGTGATGGCGCTGATCATGTCCACCCCGGCCGACGCGAAGGTCGCGATCTGGGCGAAGTGATAGGCGTCCGCCTGCTCCGGCGTCATGATCGCGTTCGGGGCATAGCCGTCGCCCCTCGGCCCGACATTGCCGCTGATCACGAACGCCTCGGCGCCCTCGAACTCGGCCCGCAAGCCGAACAGCATGGCAATGGCGGCGCGGTTTGCATCAGCCAGGGCGGCGGCGTCATAGTCGAGCAGATTGCCCCAGTCCTGACTGGCCCGCCACGTCGCGCTGTCCAGGATCAGCCCGACGCCTAGGTCGCGCGCCACCCGAATATAGCTCTCGTAATAGCGGCGAAGGGCTGTCCGGCCCGTCTCCTGTCGCAGGAGCGTGAAGGCCGCGAACAGGGGCAGGTCCAGCCCGTCGTGGAAAATCAGGGTTGTCTCAATCCCGCCGTCCGTCAGAAGACGGGTGTCGCCAAGCTGCGGCAACTGCTTTCGGTACTTGGAATGTGTCATTGCTCTCAGATGTCTTGACTGTGTGCCCACGAGCTAAAGAGACGGGCGCGGTTCGCGAATGACGGCTCCACCGGTCCGCATGACCGAACCGCCGGAACCGCTCACGCTTGCGTGACATCACGTCAACTCGGGCCGGACGTGGGGGCACTCCCCGTCGGCCGCGTCGCGGCGGCGGTCTGGTGCGAGCCCGCCCGAGCGGCGTATCTGCCCTCAAAGCTGGCGCGGCGTCCCGCCAGCTCCCGGCCCGGGCCCCGCGGAATGGTCTTGTGAGCAACGCTCATGGAGGGACGGAGGAAGGGAACGGCGAGGATCGGCGGGCGATGCAGCGCGTCGCGGCCGGGCCGCGGCGCCCCGCCTGCGTGCGTTTTGTCGGTGAAGCTAGATGCGGGCGCGCGCCAAGGCACGCGGTGCACGTTCCGAGGGCCGTTCGGCCTCGGCAATTGTGGCCGGCGTACGCGGTTGGGGGACGGTCACGACCGACGGGCGGGGCCACGCAGGCGCAGCGGACATTGCGGCGCGCTGTCTGCCGGGCTCGGGAGACAGACACTCCAATGGCAGAGGCGCGGATGCCTCCCGGCTCGGGTTGTCCGGCCGGGAAGTGCTCCGGTCAGGCGGCCGTGCGGACCCGGTGCCGCCAGTCGACCGGGGCAATGCCCATTTCACGCTTGAACGCGCGCGAGAACGCCTCGGGTGCGTCATAGCCGACCCGGTGCGCGATCTCTGCCATCGTCAGGCCCGTGTCGCGCAGCAACAGCGACGCGGTCTCCATGCGCTGCGTCAGGATGTACCGGCGCGGCGGAAGCCCGACGACATCGGTGAACCGCTCCACAAAGGCCGACCGCGACATGCCGACCTCGGCCGCCAGCGCCTCGCACCGCAACGGGGCGGACAGGTCCGTGTGGATCCGCGCCAAGGCTCGGGACATGCGGGGATGCGCCATGCCGGCGAGCCAGCCCTGCGGCACGGGGTTGCTTTCGATGTAGCCGCGCAGCGCTTCGACAAGCAGCAGGCGGCACAGGCTGGCGACGACCGCACTGCTCGAAACCCGGCCAGACGAAAACTCCCGCGCGGCCATCGCTACGGAGGCTTCGATCCACATCCGCGTCTCCAGGCTCTCGACGCTGATCACCAGGACATCGGGCAAGGTCTCCAGCAAGGGCATGGGCCCGGCGCCCCCCGCCATGAAGCCGCAAAGGATGCGCGTCCGATCCCCGCCGCCGCCGAACTCGATCCGTGCCAGACCGTCCTGGCCTGCAGGTAACAACAGATCGTCGCCAGAGACGGGACGGCAGCCCGTGGAACTGGCCAGCACGTGCAGCCTGTTTGAGGGAAGGAAAATGATGTCGCCCGCTTTCGCGCGGTAGTGGGGGCTGTAGCCATGCTTGGTGTCGAGCGAGACCACCGCCTCGCCCTCCGTGACGACGTGATAAGCGATGACCTGCTGGGGCACCGGAAGGAATGGCTTGCAGTCCTCTTCGGTCACGTGGGCGGTGACGGCCCAGGGGGCGGTAAAATCCGCTTTCAGGAAGACGGCTCCGGTCAGATCGAGGGACCCGATGATGTCGGTAAGGGGATCGTTGAACATGAGGATCTCGGAAAAAGGCGGTGTACGCGGGCGGAAGGTTCGGGCTTGCCCGCGTCACCCAAGGCCCTACTTGTAAAGGTTACAAGCATCGACTGTTCACGATTCCGGGAAGATTCTGTCGCACCTCGTTCGGCGGCCCCGGTGCTTGCGGGGGCTTTCCGAAGCGGCGGCGACACGCCGAATCGAGCGTGAAGGCCAGGCGAGCGGCCGCCCGGACTTCGCATTGTTCGACGGCGTATAGCGTGCATCGGCGGGGGTGCCGGTGGTCGTGCCGTGTTAGCGCTCGCGTGCTGGGGTCCGGTGGCGGGGACGCGCTCCTCGACCCGGCCGGCAGTGGCCAAGATGCCCGCAGAGCGTGGATCGAGACAGCGATTTTCTCACTCCGAACAGGACGGTTAGAGCGCGTCTCTCACGTCAGCGCTGCGCTGGGCTTCGCACGGCGGAGCGCGGCCATGAGAGGGTCGCCAAAGGGCTACGCCCCCGTGGATCGCTATGGTCTCGCCTGATGGTGGCGCGAGCACCAGTCGGCGCCGCAAAGCGGACCGACCGAACGGCCGGTGGTGTCGCAGGCGGTGGCCGCGCGCCCGGCCTCTCCGCGCGCCCGGCCGGGGCGTCTCCGCCGCCGGGCCATCGTTGATGAGACCGCACAAAAAAATCTTCGGATGCCGCGCATGGCACCGTCTTGCCCGCGCCATCCCACCCCCCATCGGCCCGGCGATGGACAGTGAGTCGCAGGGTCAACCCGGCGGCCGCCGCGGCGCGCACCACGCCGTGTCCCGGTCGGGGCGCCACTGGCGTCGCCTCCCTCCGAGCCGGCCGGACAGCGCCCCACGACGCCCGCGGCCCCGGGAGCTAAGCCGGGCGTCAAGGATCCGCAGACCGAGGCGCGCGGACCGGAGATGCTCGGCCACAATTGGCGCGATCTCGCGCGACAGTCTGGCATCCGGCCTTCACGGGCGTAGGGCTGCTGCACGTTGCGCGGGGCGGCCGCGTAGCAGGCCGTGCCATCCGTCGGCGGCAGTGCTTGAACACCCTGCACCGGGCTCTCCTCTCACAACTCCTTGCCGGCTCTGGCCTCGCTCCATGTCAGCCGCAGCTTTGCCCCCAGATCCATGATCGGACGGGGCGGAAGCCGGCGGGGCGGGGGCGCGGCCAGCATCCGGTCGAGCGCCGGGCTGCTCTGCCTGGTGGCGAGATCCGCCGCGAGCATGCCCGCCAGCGTGCCCTTCGTCGTCCCCAGGCCGTTCTGACAGCAGGCGGCGAACAGGCCGTCTTCCAGCTCGCGCACGATCTGGACATTGTTGCTGCTGAGGCAGAGCCGCCCGCCCCAGCTATGCTCCATCGCCACGCCCGAGAGCATCGGGAAACGGGCAAGGAAGGCGCGGCGGTGATCCTGCGCGACGCGGGTGAGGCGCGCCTCGTCCACCTCCATCGTCGGCTCGAAGGTGAAGCGGTTGCGCACCACGATCCTGTCCCCGCCCGTGCCCGCGATCCGCCGAACCGTCGTGCCCATCGGATCGGCAGGGGTGACGCCCCAAACGGGCGCGCCGCCCAAACGGGCGACTTCCTCGGCTGACAGGGCCCGGGTCATGGAGGCATAGGTGAAGACGTGCATCAGACGGCCTTCGGCGTGGCCGAAGCTGTTGAGATGACCGTTCACCGCCAGGATCACCCGCGGGGCCGCGACATGGCCAGACGGTGTCGTGGCGATCCAGCTCCCTTGCCGATGCAGCCGGATCACGGGGCTCTGCTCGTGCAGCGTCACCCGGTTGGAGCGGAGACCCTGCGCCACGCCGCGAATGTAGAGCGCCGGTTGGATCATCGCGGTGCCGGGGGTGAACAGGCCGTCGCGGAAATATTCGGTTCCGGTTAGCTCATGCATCTCGGCCGCGTCGAGCATGCGATGGGCCTCGCCCATGGCCGCCAGATGCGCGGCATAGCTGGCGTTGTGGCGCTGTCCCTTGCCGCTGGCGGAGGCGTTGATCTTTCCGCTGCGCGAAAACGCCTCGGCGGACAGGCCGTATTCGTCCGCCATGTCCTGGGCGAAGGCGATGGCCGTGCGGTTGTCCTTGGTCTGCGCTATGTCCCGTTCGAGGGTGCCGCCATAATCGTCGGACGAAAGATCGTGGGGCAGATCGATCATGAAGCCGGAGTTCCGTCCGGCCGGGCCTTCCCCGATCCGCGCCGCTTCCAGCACAGCGATCCGGTCGCCCGGGCAGGTCAGCGACAGGCGCCGCGCGGCCGAGAGCCCGGCAAACCCCGCCCCGATTACCAGCCAATCGGCCGTCTGGGCGCCTTCGAGCGGAGTGGCCGGGCCCTGTTCCGGCAGCAGGGCGCTCCAGGCCGCGGGGCCGGGATCCCGGGGGAGGCGCTTGACGTCGACCATCCTCGGACCGCCCGGCCTCAATGCGACTGGTTCAGCGCATCGGCGGCGGGGATCTCGCGTTCCCGCCGCGCGATGTAGTCGCGCAGGGCCTCGTCGACGGCTGGGTCGAGCGCGGGTTCCTCGTAGTCTGCCAGCAGCGCCCGTGCGTGGCGCAGCGCGCGTTCGGTGATCTCGACGGCGCCCTCTGCCTGCCACTGCTCGATGGAGTTGTTGTCGAAAAGCTCCGGCATGAAGTACGCGCGCTGGAAGTTCTCCAGCGTGTGCGGATGGCCGAGGTAATGTCCGCCCGGCCCAATATCGGCCACTGCGGCCAAGCCTTCGTCGAAATCGTCCCAGCGGATGCCCTCGGCCATGCGGTAGGCCATGGCGCATTGCTCGGCATCGACGACGAACTTCGCCATCGAGCAGTGCATGCCCGCTTCGTTCCAGCCGGCCGAGTGCCAGATGTAATTCGCTCCGGCCAGGAGGACCGCCTGCAAGGTCGTGGCGCTCTCATAGCCCGCCTGCGCGTCGAACGTCTTCGCCCCGCCGAGCGTGTTCGACGTGCGCCAGGGCACGCCGTAATGGCGCGCCATCTGGCCGATCATGAAGTTCATCAGGCTGATCTCCGGCGTGCCTGCCATCGGCGCGCCGGATTTCATCGAAACGGTCGAGAGGTAATGGCCATAGATCGCCGGGCAGCCGTTGCGCACGACCTGGGTGTAGGCCAGCGCCGACAGCGCCTCGGCATTGAGCTGCGCCACGGTGGGCGCGACGGAGGCCGGGGTGTTCGCCCCGCCCAGCACGAAGGGCGAGCACAGCACCGGCTGATTGCGCCGGCAGAAGGCGCGCAGGGCGCCGAGCATCGTCTCGTCCCAGACAAGCGGCGAGTTGCCGTTGCAATTGCCGGTGACGACGGGGTGCGTCTCCATGAAGGTATCGCCGAAGAGGATCGCGCACATCTCCATGACGTCTTCGGCGTTCTTCGGGCTCGTGGTCATGCCCATGAACGTCTTGTCGGAGTGCTTCATCGACGAGTAGGTGATGCGCAGGTGCCGCTGGCTGATCGGGTGGTCGTAGGGCTCGACGATGTGATGCGCGCTGGAATGGAGCGCGGGGAGCATGTGCGAGAGCTTGTGGAAGTTCGCAAGGTCGTCGAGCGTCGGGGTGCGGCGCACATCGTCGAGGTCGCGCAGATAGGGCGCGCCGGTCATCGGCACGAAGATCGCGTGATCCTGGCCGAAGGGCAGGTTATTGGCGGGGTTGCGGGCGTGATAGGTGAAGGTCTCGGGGATCGTGGCGATCAACTCGCGGATGAGGAACCGGTCGAGATAGACGGTCTCACCGTCGACCTTGGCGCCCGCCCGCGTCCAATCCTCCAGAGCTTTGGGATCGCGGAAGACGACGCCCACATTCTCCAGGATATGCATCGAGGCGGCGTCGACGCGCTCGATCTGCTCCCGATCCATGGGCTCGGTCAGCGGCAGGCGGCGCTTCAGCGCCGGCAGCATGGTGACGTCGCGCGTCTGGCGGACGGCCTTGCGCGCCCCGCGCCCGCGGCGGGAGGTTCCGACGGCCTCCACACTCATGACGGTGCTCCTTCCACGCAAACATCCAACCATCGGTACGCCGGCACGATACGCGTCCGGGCGACCTCCGGGCGGGCATTGTGGCGATGTTTCTCACCTTGCGCCCGTCGTCCCTGGCTTTGTGGATCGACCGCCGACCACAGGCGGAGTGACGGCACCCGCCCACGCTCGGCTGTTGTCCCCATCGCCTCGCTCATCCGACCGCGTCTCCGTCCTTGGGATCGGTCAGGTCGATCCAGATCGTCTTGAGTTCGGTGTACTGGTCATGGGCGTGGACGCCATTGTCCCGCCCGCCGAAGCCCGATTGCTTGTAGCCGCCGAAGGGGGTGGCGGCGTCGCCCTCGCCGTAGCAGTTGACCGTCACCGTGCCTGCGCGGATCTCGCGCGCGGCCCGGATGGCGGTGCGGGCATTGGCGGTGAAGACGCTGGCGGCGAGGCCATAGGCGGTGTCGTTCGCGAGCTGGATCGCCTCGGCGGTGGAGGCGACCTCGATCACGCTCAGGATCGGGCCGAACACCTCCTCCCGCGCGAGCGGCTCGTCGCGGGCGACATCGTAGACCTTGGGCGTCACGAACGGGCCGTCCGGCGCGTCGCCCGCCCGCAGATACCCTGCGACCTTGGCGCGGTGCGCCTCGTCGATCAGCGCGCCGAGGTGGTTTGCAGGGTCGAGCGGATCGCCCGTTTTCCAGTCGCGCATGCGCACCGCGATCCGCTCCATCAGCGGCGCCTTGACCGCCTTGTGAACGATCAGCCGCGACGCGGCGGAGCAGTTCTCGCCCATGTTCCAGAAGGCGGCGTTCACCACATGGGCCGCGACATGGTCGAGGTTTTCGGCATCTTCCAGCACGATCGCGGGGTTCTTGCCGCCGCATTCCAGCACCACGCGCTTGAGGTTGCTGTCGGCGGCGTAGTGCAGGAAGCGCCGGCCCGTCTCCGTCGAGCCGGTGAAGGTGACCATATCCACCCCCATATGCCGCCCGAGCGGTTCGCCCACTGTCGGCCCGTCGCCCGGCAGCACCTGAAGCACCCCGCGCGGCACGCCCGCCATATGCGCCAGCTCCGCGATGCGGAGCGCGGTGAGCGACGTCTGTTCGGCGGGTTTCACGATTACCGAACACCCGGCCGCCAGCGCCGGGCCGATCTTCCACGCAAGCATGAGCAGCGGGAAGTTCCAGGGCAGGATGGCCGCGACGACGCCCACCGGCTCGCGCACGATCAGCGACAGCGCGTCATCGCCCGCAGGCCCCGTCTGGTCGTAGAGCTTGTCGATGGCTTCGGCATGCCACTTGATCGTGTGGATCGTCTCGGGGATGTCGATGGTCTCGCAATCGCGGATCGGTTTGCCGCTGTCGAGGCTCTCCATCACCGCCAGGTCGCGTCGGCGCCGGGTGATGTACTTGCACAGCGTGATCAGCACGTCCTTGCGGGCCGAGGGGTGCAACCGCGCCCAGTGCCCCTGCTCGAAGGCCTCGCGCGCCTTTTCCACGGCGAGGTCGACATCCGCGGGCCCGGCGGCGGCGATGGTCTTCAACGTCTCTCCTGTCGCCGGGTTCAGCGTCGGCAGGGCGGGGCCGATTCCGGGCCTGAACTTGCCGTCGATGAACGGGGCGGCGGGCAGATCCAGATCGGCGGCGATGGCGGCATATTCCGCGCGCGTCAGAAGGTCGGTCATGGGGTGCTCCCCTCGATGGCGGCGATGGCGGTATCCATGGTTCGGATCACCTCCTCCAGCTCGCGCCGGTCGTCCTTGGTGAGCGGCTGCAGCGGCAGGCGCGGCGGCCCGGCTTCGATCCCGCGCATCGTCAGCCCATGCTTGATGCACTGGATGAACTTGCCGCCCTGTTCGAGCACGCGCATGAGCGGCAGCATCGCCGACATGATCGCGCGCCCCCGTGTGAAGTCGCCCTCCACCGCGCAAGCCCGATAGAGGGCGATATGCGCCTCGGGCGCGAAGTTCGATCCGGCACAGACCCAACTGAGCGCGCCCCAGGCGAAGAACTCCAGCGCCTGATCGTCCATCCCGCAGGACAGGGCGATATGGGGATAGTCGCGGGCAAGCATGTGAAGCCGGTTCGGATCGCCCGAGCTTTCCTTGATGGCGCAGAAATTGGGCGAGCGGCCGAGCCTGTCCAGACACGCCTCGTCCATGTTCACGCTCATCCGGCCGGGATAGTTGTAAAGCATCACGGGCAGGTTTGCCGCCCGGTCGACAGCCAGGGCGTGCAGCGCGATCTCGCGGCCCGTCGGATAGGCATAGGGCGGCGTTGCCACGAGGAGCGCATCGGCGCCGGCCTTCTTGGCGGCGCGGGCGTAGGCCACGCTGTCTTCGGTGCGGATCGCGCCGGTGCCCACGATCAGCGGCAGCCTGTCGCCGATCAGCGCCTTGACCCGCCCCATCAGGTCGACCCGTTCTTCCATGCTTTGGGCGTAGTACTCGCCGGTGGTGCCGGCCACGATGATCCCGTGCACGCCGGCGGCGATCAGATATTCCACCGTCTCCGACAGCGCCGCTTCGTTGAGCGAGAAATCCGCGTGATACGGCGTGACCACGGGCGTGTAGATGCCCTCAAAACGCATCGCGCCTGTCCTTCAGGGACACGACATCCACCGGAAGCGGATCGGGACGCACGAAGCGCTCCATCCGGTCGCGCGAGAGATCCCAGTGCTGCAGCGTCAGGTCGATGGCCAGGGCGGCCTCGCCCGCTTCGATGGCCGAGATCATGGCGTCATGCTGTTCGGCCGCCTTCAGGATCAGTACCTTCTCGGACGGGGCCGCGGGGCGGTAAAAGGTCTGCCCGAGGCGGGTATGGTCGATCAACAACCGGTCCAGACAGGCGGTCAGATACGGGTTGTGCGCCATGTCGCCGATCATGTCGTGGAAGGCGTGATTGCTGAGCGCGGCGGCGGTCGCCTCCTCGCGCGCGATGGCGGCGCGAAAGTCGCTCTGCGTCTGCTTCAGACGGTCCAGTTGCTGGCTGGTGCGGTTCTCGGCGGCGAGCCGGGCGAGATTGGCATAGATCATCGGCGCGGTCTGGAAGAACGTCCGCATCGTCGAGACGTTCATCGAGGCAACCTTGGCCCCCCGGTTCGTCTCGATCCGGACGTAGCCTTCGCCCGCCAGCCGCTGCAGCACCTCCCGCAGCGGCGTGCGGGAGATCCCGTAACTCGCCGACAGGGACGCCTCGTCCAGATCGGCGCCCGGTTCCAGCTCCGTTGTCAGGATCTTCCGCTTGAGATCGCGGAAGCAGCTTTCCTTTGACTCGCGTGCCATGTCGTCCTCCGCATTCTCATGTATACAACTTGTACACAAACACAAGGGCGGATCAGTCCGCCGTCTCGGGCGTGACCGGCAGATGGGCGAAGGCCCACTCGTTGTAGCTGCCCTCGCCGCGATACCACAGCACGCCTTCGCCCGGCTGTTCGCCGTGGTTCCAGCGCGGCTTGGGCCCATGGGCATAGCCGTCCAGGATGATCCGGCGCCGCCGCTGGCTAAGCGTGATCTGCTGCGTCAGGGCGGCGCTGTCCCACCTCTGTGCGATCTCGGAGCGGAACTGCGCGACGGTGCCCGCATGGGCCGGGTCGGGGGCTAGATTGCGCCGCTCGTCGGGGTCGTCCGTCAGATCGTAAAGGAGCGGCGGGTCGGCGTCGGACCAGACGAACTTGTACCGCCCGCGCCGGATCATCAGGATCGGCGCGGTGGTCGCTTCCGCCAGATACTCGGCATGAACGGGGCGGTCGGGCTGGTCCGGCGCGTCGAAGAGGGTCGTCAGATCCGTGCCGTCGAGCGGCTCCACCGCGCTCGCCCAGCCCGAGCCCGTGGCCAGCCCCATGAATGTGGGCAGCAGATCGACCAGCGACACCGGCGTGCCGATCCGCTGCGGCGCGATCCCCGGGCCCGAGATCATCAGCGGCACCCGCAGGGCTGGCTCGAAGAAGTGCTTCTTGAACCACATGCCGCGCTCGCCCAGCATCTCGCCATGGTCGGAGGCGAACACGATCACCGTGTCGTCGGCGCGCCCGGTGGCGTCCAGCACATCGAGGATGCGGCCGATCATCGCGTCGAGATAGCTGATCGAGCCGTAATAGGCGCGCCGCGCCCGCGCGATGTCGGCCGCCTCGAACCGCATGTCGAGCATGGAGAAATCGCGCAGCAGGCGCACCGAATGCGCATCGTGCTCGGCGGCGGGCAGGGCCGGGACGGACGGGGCGGGGATCTTCAGGCCCTCGTAGAGGTCCCAATACGCCTTGCCGCACAGATAGGGCTCGTGCGGATGGGTATAGGAGACCTGCAGGAAAAACGGGCGCGCTTCCCCCGACCGGGCGAGATCGTAGAGGTGCTGCATCGCATGGAAGGTCACCAGCTCGTCGAAGTCGATCTGGACGGAGCGCTCGCAAATGCCCGAGATCAGCACCCCACGGCTATCGTTGGTGTCGCGTTCGCCCTCGTCGCCCCAGTTCGGCACCCAGGAGAAGTCGGCCGGATAGAGGTCCGGCGTCAGCCGTTCCTCGAAGCCGTGATGCTGGTCCGGCCCGATGAAATGCATCTTGCCCGAAAGCGCCGTGCGATACCCTGCCGCCCGAAGGTAATGCGCGTAGGTCGGCATGGAGGCGGGCATCTCGGCGGCATTGTCGTAGGCCCCGATCTCGGAGCAGAGCCGCCCCGTGGCCATGGAAAACCGCGACGGCGCGCAGAGCGGGAAGTTGCAATAGGCGGTGTCGAACACGGCGCCGCGCTCGGCGAGCCGGTCGAGATGGGGGGCGTGGCACACCGGGTCCCCATAGGCGCGCAGCGCCTTGGCCATCAGCTGGTCGACCTGGAAGAACAGGATGTTGGGGCGATCCATCGGCTAGTGACCCTTGCGCAGGTAGCCGCGCACCGCGCCCACCGGCCCGGTTTCGTACCACTTCACATGGCCGCGGTCGCGCGCCGACGTGCCGAAGCTCTGGCTGACACGGTCGATCACGATGGCCAGAAACACGATGCCCAGCCCGCCGACCGTCGCCAGCCCCATGTCGAGCCGCCCGATGCCGCGCAGCACCATCTGGCCGAGCCCGGTGACCGAGATCATCGAGGCGACCACCACCATGGACAGCGCCATCATGATGGTCTGGTTGACGCCCGCCATGATCGTCGGCGTCGCCAGCGGCAGCTCCACCTTGAACAGCGTCTGGCGCCGGCTCGCCCCGAAAGCGCGGGCGGCCTCCACCATGTCGGCGCGCACCTGGCGGATGCCCAGATTGGTCAGGCGCACCACCGGGGGCAGCGCGTAGATGAACGTCACGATCACGCCGGACACGTTGCCGATGGAAAACAGCATCACGATGGGGACGAGGTAGACGAAGGACGGGATCGTCTGCATCAGGTCGAGAAGCGGGCGCAGCACCATCCAGAACCGTTCGCTGCGGGCCGCGGCGATCCCGAGGGGGATGCCGATGGCCGAGCAGAAGATCACGCAGGTCAGCACGATGGCGAGCGTCACCATGCTCTCCTCCCAGGCCCCCATCAGGCCGATGGCCAGCATCGAGGCGAACGAGATCAGGCCGACGCGTTTGCCTCCGGCCTGCCACGCCACCAGAACGATCAGGGCCAGGATCAGAAGGTCCGGCGCCTCGGTCAGCGTGTCCTCGAGCCCGGTCAGAACGATGTCGAAAGGCACCTTGATCGCCTGAAAGACCGGCCGGAAGTTCGCCACGACCCATTGCAGGGCGGCCTCGACCCAGGCCCCCACGGGGACCCATTCGGTATCGAAGATGTTCCACAGATCCATGCCTGCTCCTATCCCCTGAGTGCGCGGAGCGCGTCGGCGATGGCGATCTGACCCACCGCGCCGCCCTCCGCGTCGACCACGGTCACCGGCCCCTGGTCCTGCATGAAATGGTCCATGATCTCGCCCAGCTCGCTGTCGGGCCGCACGTGTTTGGGTGTGGCCGCGTGCCCGTTCATCGGCGCCATGATCGTTTCCGCGCGCACCAGGTTGACGCGGCTGATCCCCTGCACGAACTCGGCGACATAACCATCGACCGGCTGCGTCACGATCTCCTCCGGTGTGCCGATCTGCACGATGACGCCGTCGTTCATGATCGCGATGTGATCGCCCATCCGGATCGCCTCATCGAGATCGTGGGTGATGAACACGGTCGTTTTCTTCAGCGTCTGGCTGAGCTCCAGGAACTGGTCCTGCAATTGCCGTCGGATGAGCGGATCGAGCGCAGAGAAGGGCTCGTCCATCAGCAGGATCTCGGGATCGGCGGCCAGCGCGCGCGCGAGTCCGACCCGCTGTTGCATCCCGCCGGACAATTGATCGGGATAGTGATCGGCCCAGCCGTCGAGCCCCATGGCATCGAGGGCGCGCTCGGCGGCCGCGCGTTGCACCTCGGCGGTCGCGCCGCGCACCTCCAGCCCGAAAGCCACGTTTTCGGCCAGCGTCCGGTGCGGCCAGAGCGCCATGTGCTGAAAGACCATGCCGATGGTCTCGGCCCGGAGCTGGCGCAACTGACGCTCGTCCATCCGGTCGACACGGCGCCCGGCGACGTAGATCTCGCCCGCGGTCGGCTCGATCAGGCGGTTGATGTGGCGCACGAGCGTGGACTTGCCCGACCCCGACAGCCCCATGATGCAGAAGATCTCGCCCTTGGCGACGCGAAAGCTTGCGTCCTGCACCCCGAGAAAGCAGCCGAACCGGTCGCGCACCTCGTCCTTGCTCAACCCGTCGGATTGCACGGCAGCCATCGCCGCCGCCGCCCGCTCGCCGTAGACTTTCCACAGGTTGCGGCATTCGATTTCGGTGTCGTCGGCCATCTGCGCCTCCGGTTGGCGGCGGGGCGCCCGGGCGCGCCCCGCGGGATAGGCGTGGTCAGTTCGCGGCCGCTGCGGCCTCGGCGACCCAGCCGTCGAACTGTGCCTGGTTCGCCGCCACCCAGTCCGCGGCGTGGCGCCGGAAGTCTTCCAGCGTGTCCTCGCCATCCCGCAGCTTGATCTGTGCGGCGTTGACCGCCGAGATCGGGATCTTCACCACTTCCAGAAACCGGGCGGCGGCGGGGTTATCTTCGATGAACGCCTTGTTGGCGACGACATAGACATCGTTGATCGCGAAGCCGGGGTCGAAGCCGCCATCCTGCACCGTCGTGCTGCCATCGGCGGCCGGAACGCCGATCTGGACGACATCTTCGCCCGGCACCAGCACATCGCTGATCCAGTTCGGCGTCCATGTGTAGTAGAGGATCGAGCCGCCCCCTTCGTACCGGGTGATGGTGTCCGCCATGATGGCGAAGTAGCTGCCCTGATCGTGTTCGATGGTCTCGCGCATCTCGAAGGCATCCATATGGCCTTCGATCACCAGCTCGCAGCCCCAGCCCGGGTTGCAGCCCGAGAGGTTCGCCAGCCCGTCGTCATCGCTGTCGAAGAGGGCGGCGATCTCTGGGGTTTTCAGTTGCTCCAGATTGGTGATGCCGTGGGCGTCGGCGGTTTTCTTGTCGATGTAGTAGCCTTGGCCCGCGCCTTCGATCACCGGGTTTTCGCGCAGCATGGCGCCATCGCCGCCGGACTTGTCGAAGAAGTCGTTGTGCAGCGGACGCCAGTGGTTGACCGTGTAATCGGCGTCTCCCGACGCCACGGCGAGATGCAGCGCGGGAAAGTCCGCCTCGCGCGTTTCCTCGATCTCATAGCCCAGCGCCTCCAGGCCAAGCTGCACGACCATGTGCTGGAACCACGCATTGGCCGGAGAGCCCTTGATCGGGTTCACGGTGACCCCCTCTCCCGGCAGCTCGTCCGCGGATGCCACCGATGCGATGGCGGCGCCGAGTGCGGCAGCAGCGATGGCGGCTTTGTATCGGCTCATGGCTGGATCCTCCCCATGGTCTCTTCCAGTTGCCGACATATTGTATACAGATTGTATAGTAATCTTCAACTGGCTTCATGCGCCCCGGCGTCTAGCCGAGCGCGACGCTCATTAGCGCGCTGGACGCGCTGTTTTTTCGGCCGGTCCGCCCGGGACTTGCGAGGTGAAAGGCGCCGACCCCTGCAAGCGAGGGCGCCGCAAGTGGAGCGTGATGGGGGAAAGCGAACGTGCGCGCGTCTCCCGCGGGGAGGGAAGGGCGCCGCGCACGAGGGCTCGCGCGCAACCAGCCCTGATGCGAAGGTCGGATCGTAGCGCGAGCCGGGCATCGGATGGACGCAAAACGCCCGCGCTCTGGGTGGCGGCGGCCTGGGATTCGGTCAGCCGGTCTTATCGGCCTCGCAGGCGCTGGGTGCCTATGGGCCGCCCAAACCGGCGTCGGACCGGCCGCGGCGGGCGTGCAGCATCAATCGTCCTGCGCGATATGCGCCGCAAAGGCTTCCGCATAGTCCGGGTGCCACCGGCTGAGGGCGGGCCGGTTGTGCAGGATGTCCCCCACGGCCCACGCGATCCGCTTCTCGTCGAGCGGACGGGGAACGTCGTTGTCTGGACACAGAATGTAGAAGTCGCCCCGGCCCAAGCTCTCCAGAAAGAACGCGACGGTCTGCTCGGCGGTCCAGGCGGCGGGCGGCTTCTCGGCCGCTCCGATCATACCGGTATGAACGAAGCCGGGGATCAGAAGATGCGCCGTGAGCTGCGCGCCCTCCGTATTGCGCAGCTCATGCGCCAGCGCTTCGGTGAACGCCTTCAGACCGGCCTTCGACACGTTGTAGGCGGGGTTGCCCGGCGGCGTCGTGATGCCCTGCTTGGAGCCGGTGTTGACGATGGCCCCGGGCCGCCCGCGCGCGATCATCCGCGGTGCGAAGACCTGCGTGGCATGGATCGGGCCCCAGAGATTGACGCCGAGGGTCGCCGCCCAGGCGTCCTGCGGGCCGAGGATGGACGAATGCCGCCCGATCCCAGCGTTGTTCATCAGCAGATCGGTACCGCCGAAGCGGTCGGCGACATGCGCCTCCAACGCTTCGATGTGCGCGCGGTCGGACACGTCGGCGGCCGAGGTCAGCGTGTCAGCGGCGCCCGCATCACGCACGATCTGCGCGGCCGCCTCCAGACTGTCGGCGGCGTGATCCACCAAGACAACGCGCATGCCCCGCGCCCCGAACGCGGTCGCCGCGGCGAGGCCGATCCCGGATGCGGCACCGGTGACGACGGCGACGGAACCGGAGGTGAGGGCAGGATGTGACATTGGTGGATCTCCCATGCGCCGTGACTGGGGTTAGGGCGGGCGGGCCAGCGGCCAACCCGCCCTCCCGGCGTCAGGCGGCCTTTGCGGCGGTGTTCAGCTTCAGCATGTCGCCCATTCCGAGATTCGTGAACAGCCCTTCGGTGACCTGCGCAAGCTGGTCGTTCATGGGCTTGATCATGTCGCCCATGCCGATGGCGTCCACCTCCGTCCGGAAGGGCCGCGATCCGGGCGCGGTTTCGATCAGCGCCAGGACCGCATCCGAGACGAGTTGCGGCGATTGCTGCGGATTGGCCGACAGATGCGCGGCAAACCCGTCGAGGGCGGCCTGCGGCGCGGCAGCCATCTCTCCGTACCCGGCATCGCGATCCGGTGCGGAGGGGTGCACCAGATTGCCGAAGAAGGTGGTCGGAAAGCCGCCGGGTTCGATCAGCGCGACGTCGACGCCGAACTGGCTCAACTCCACCCGGTAGGTTTCGCTCAAGGCTTCGACGGCCCATTTCGAAGCGTTGTAGGGCCCGTAGAACGGCATCACGACCCGCCCCAGCAGGCTGGAGACGTTCAGGATCAGGCCGGAGCCGCGCGCCCGCATCTGCGGCAGCACGGCCCGCATCATCCGCTGTACGCCGAAGACGTTCACATCGAAGAGGCGCTGAATGTCGGCCGCCGAGAAGTTCTCCGTCAGGCCGTGGGAACCGACACCGGCATTGTTGATCAGCACGTCGATGCGGCCGAGCGCGGCTTCTGCGGCTGCGACTCCCGCCTCGACGGAAGCATCGTTGGTGACGTCGAGGTCGATGATCTCGACGCCGAGCCCTGCGAGCTTGGCGGCTGCCTTGGCGTTCCGGCCCTGGGGGTCGCGGACCGTCCCGGCAACGCGATGTCCGGCACCGATCAGGTCGGCCACCATCAGGGTGCCGAACCCGCTGCTTGCTCCTGTAATGAGTATGTTCATCTGGTCATCTCCGATAGCGCGCCCCGTCCGGGGCGGGTGTTGCGGGATCCAGATACGCCTTGCCAAAGAATCGGAACAGTAGGATAAATCGGAACCTATGGTTCAAGATATCAGAACGCTTGGCCTGCCCGCGCTTTTGAGCTTCAGCACCGTCGCGCGCCTGGGCGGCATTAGCGCGGCGGCGGATCGCCTCGGCATCGCCAAGTCCGGTGTCAGTCGCCATGTGGCGCAGGTGGAGGCGCATTTCGGCGTGCGTCTGCTCGAGCGCGGCCCGCGATCCGTCAAGCTGACGCCGGTGGGCGAGCGGCTTGTTCCGCGGATCCGATCGATCCTCGCCGAGATCGACATGCTCGACGAGATCGCCCGCGAAGACAGCGCCGGGCTGTCCGGGCAGGTGACCATCGCCGCGACGCCGGAGTTCGGCGGCCTTGTCGCCTCCACGCTCTTTCCCCTGCTGCGCGCCCGGCACCCGGAGCTGCAGCTGGTCATGAGCACGGCGTACGCGTTCGAGGACATGCAGGATCCCGGAACGGACATCGCGTTCCGTGTGGGGACCTTCAAGGACGACCGGCTGGTCGCCCGGCGCCTCGGGTTCTTCCGCGCCTGGCTCGTCGCTGCACCGTGCGTCGCAGAGGCCCATCCCATAACAACGCCGGCGGACCTTGCGCGCGCGCCCTGCCTGACATTTCGGCGGGGCAGCCCCGCGACGGTCTGGACGTTCCACCGGGAGGGGCGGGAAAGCGCGGTGGAGGTCGACGGACCCATCGGCGTGCAGAACTTCACCCTGCTGCGCGATCTCGCACTGGACGGTTTGGGCTTTGCCTTCCTGCCGGAGTTCATGCTGGGCGCCGCGATCGAGGCGGGGCATCTGGTGCGGTGCCTGCCGAAGCACACCTCGCGTGCGTTTGCCGTGTATCTCACCTATCGGCCGGGCGCCCGGCGCGTGGCGCGGATCGACGCCACCTTGAAACTTGCCGAGGCGCATGTCCCCGCCCTGCTGGCGCCCGCGTGACGGTTCTGAAGGGCGCCAAGGCAGCGGCGCGCACCCCGCTAGGCGGTTGCGCTGCAGGGAGCGTGCGTCAGCTGGCGGGGCGGCATCCGGAAAGCGGAACGACGGCGCGGGCGCCGTCGGAGAAGGTGCCTGTCGTCTCCGCGCCGCCCTGCAGGTAGGCCACCGTCGCCCCCTCAATCTCGGAACCGGAGACGGTGATCGCCCGCTGCCCGCGCGTGTCGTCGACGTCAATCGTGAACGCGATAGCCTGTCCCGGTGGCAACGCATTTAGCTCCATGCGGATCTCGGTATGACCGTCCCGAACTAGGGGTCGGGCGGTCAGGGCGTCCGCCGCTTCGACAAGCTGGAAGGGCTGGAACACCTCCACGCCCGCCCCGGCTTCGGTGACATCGAAGATCAGCCCGGCGGCCGAGGTCGACAGATCCAGACGGATGGCGGCGTCTGCCAAGGTGCACGAACCGGCGTTCTCGAACCTGAACCTGTCCTTCGGCGCCCCCTCGTAGAAGGTGACGCGCAGGTCAGCGGCGGATGGCGTGGCCAACGCCGCAACGACGAGTGCGGCGATCAGGCCGACGGCGGAGGGCAGGGGAAGAGGCAGGGGCAGGTACAGGGGCAGGGGGCGCATTGGAGCTTCTCTCTTGGGCGGTCTCTGATGTGTCCTACGCCTTGTCCGCGGAGCCAGATCACTTGGGGGAGGCGTTTGGCCCGCGCATGGGACACCCGTATCCCGCGGGCCCGATTGCTCGGCGCTCGGGCGCACCGCGCCGCGCCGCAGTCGCGGTGGCCGCCCCGCGCGCCCAATGCTACAACCTCTCACTTGTGCGCACGCGCGATCTTCCGTTGAGGTCGGCCCCAGAGCGCCGCGCACGCCAAGGGCGAGGTGCCACAGGTCCCCGCCCGGCCGCGACCCACGCGGCGGCCTTCATTGCAACCATGCGCAGTGGCGGCGACGGGCACCGCTCCGCGCGCGCCTGCCCCCGTCCGGGCTGCAGGCACCGGGCGCGCATGACGCCCGTTGCACCTGTCCAGACAGGGCGGCCGGGTACTCGAACGTCATCGGGCGGGCGCCAGACCGCCAACAGGACAGGACTGCACTTGCGGTAGTTTCCTTTGCCTCGATCCGGACGCCGCCTGTCCGAACGAAACTATGCCCATGTGGGCGCGCGCTTGGCCGGTGCAAGCTCCGGCGCGGGCGCGATTGCCCCACGACCTAGGCGTAGGCGAACGAGATGTCCTTGGCGCCTTCCCAGAGCACGAGGTTCCCGAGCGCCATAAGGTTCTCCTGCCCCGAGGTGAGCGTGATGAAGTGGTTGCCGGCGAGCTGGCCCATCTTCGAGGAGAAGTCGACGCCGCCATAGGCCAGCAGAATCTCCGTTTCGCTGATGCCGCCTGGATAGAGGATGATCTGTCCGGGGGCGGGGTGGCTCGTGTGGTTCTCGTAGCCGACGCCGAAGTCGCGGTCGCCCAGCGGAATCCACACCCCCTCACCCGACCAGCGTACATGCACGATCTGACCGCCAAAGGGCATTGCCGCCTCGAAAGCGGCGCAGGTCTGCGGCGCGGCCTCCCGCTCCAGCCGCGCGTCGAAGGCATAGGGGCCCGCGGTGATCTTGAGTGCTGTCATGGTTCTCTCTCCCTTCGAGGTTCAGGTAAAGCGGGCCATCGAGAAGGCCCCTAGATCTTGCCGCAGCCGTCCGGACAATGCCGCCGCCGCGGCCTCGCGCCCCATGAGCGGCCCCAGCGTGTAGCCATTCGCCGTGGCCGCGACAGTGACGCCGTCGCAGCCCGGCACGGGGCCGATCACGGGCGCGCCGTCCACGTCGACATTCATCGCGGCCCAACTGCGGATCACGTGCAGGCTGGCCACCTGGGGCACCGTGTGCCCCGCGACCCAAAGATTGCCCTCCAGGCTCTCCGGCAGAACCTCGGCCTGCCCGGTGGGGCCGGTGGCACCGGGCCAGGCGCCGCCGATGATGACCGAGCCCGCCGCCGCCTGCTTCATGGTCAGATGCCGGTCTGCATGGGCCAGCAGGCAGGGCACCAGCGGCGGCCCCGGCGCGGTGACGACCATCTGCAGCGGCGCGCCGCGGATGGGCAGGCGCACGCCCAGCAGGCGCGCGATCCGGGCCGACCATCCCCCGGCCGCGATCAGGATCCGCTGCGCTGTAACCCGGCCGCGCGGTGTCTCGATGTCGTAGCCGCGCCCCTGCCGCGAGATGGCCGTCACCGGGGCGAACTCCTCGATCGCCGCGCCGGCGGCGCGAGCCGCCATCGCGATGGCGGCGGTGGCGGTCAGCGGGTTGATCTTGCCCTCGCCCGGGCACCAGGCCGCCGCGACGATGGACGGCGAGATCGCGGGCACGATCTCCCGCACACGCGCGGCGTCCACGATCTCCGTCCGGATGCCCACGCGCGCTTCGGCGGCCGCCTTGGCCTCCAGAAAACCGATCTGCGCGGGATTCTCGGCCACCATCAGCCCGCCCGTCACCTGCATCTCGAAATCGGCGCCGAGCGCGCGTTCGAGGCTCTCCCACAGGGCGATCGATTCCTGTTGCAGCGGCAGGGTGCGGAGTTGCAGGCTTCCATCGCCGACGGCCTTGCCGCCAAAATCCCACGACAGGAGCTGCAGGTGCAGGCTGCCCGCGTTCCCGCCGGAGGCCTCGCCGTTGACGCGCCCCCGATCCAGACAGAGGACGGAGGCCCCCGCCCGCGCGGCATAGAGCGCGGCGGACACGCCGGTCACGCCGCCGCCGATGATCACCAGATCGGCGTAGCTTTGGGCCAGCGGCGTTGGCGGCAGGGGGCCCGGCCGGATCGCCGGGGCGCTTTCGCGGTGCCCTCCCCATTCGGGCTTCTCGAGCCGCAGGGCGCCGAGGGCAACCGGACGGGCGGGCAGTTGCGGCGCAAAGAGCGCTTCGGGCGGTGCCGGATGGCCCGCGTCGCGCAACAGGGCCAGCGCGGCTGGCAGGCAGTATCGCCCCTGACAGCGCCCCATGCCGACGCGCGTCGCCCGCTTCAGGGCCCCGGGATCCTGCGCGCCCCCGGCGATGGCGGCGCGGGCAGTTCCGGCGGTGACTTCCTCGCATCGGCAGAGAACGGTCCCGTCGTCCGGCAGGGTGCGCGCGGGCGCGTCGAAGAGGGCCCAGAGGGCGGATTGAAACCGACGGGCCCGCGCCAGACGCTGGCGCGCAGCGGCTCGACCGGGCTGACCCGGACGGCCGATCCGGGCCAGCGCGCCCGTGGCGCTGAGCGCCCCCTGGGCCAGCGCGACCTCTGCACCTCCGAGGCCGCCCGCATCCCCGGCGATCCACACGCCATCGACCGGCGTCGTGCCGTCGGGGTCGCGCTGCGGCTCCGGATGCCCGGTGGCGGGATTGAGCGTGACAGGGACGCCCAAGAGCCGCGCAAGCTCCTGCTGGGGCGCGAAGCCGTCGCCTGCGGCCACAACATCGGCCCGCAGGCGCCGGGTCCGGCCGGTTGCGATCTCGCGCAGCTCCGCGCCTTCGGCCCGCGCGTCCCCCAGAACCGCTGCGAGTTCCCAGCCTGCGAGCAGCGGCGTGCCGGCCCGCGCCACGGCCAGGCGGTAGCCTGCGCCGTCCAGCACCAGACGCGGCGCCGCCAGCAGGGCCCGCAACAGGGAACGGCCCGGGGCAGGGCGCCCGCGCTCGGCCAGCGCGACGACGTCGGCCCCGAGGGCCGCCAGCTCCGCCGCCAGTTGCAGCCCGAGCGGGCCGTGCCCGGCGATCAGAATGCGCTGTCCCGGTGGGACACCGTAGCGGCGGATCAGGGTCTGCGCGGCGCCGATCGTCATCACGCCCGGCAGGGTCCAGCCCCGGACCATGGCGGGACGCTCGTAGGCGCCGGAGGCCAGGATCACCGCGCCCGTGTGCAGCCGCAGGCTGCCGTCGGGGCCGAGGCTGCGCAGCTCGAAACCGCCGCCAGCCCGCGCGCGGGCGGACCAGACGGCATGTCCGGTCAAGAGACGCGCGCCGGATGCGACGGCGCGGGCCCGCAGCGCGTCGCCCCGCCGGTGCTGGCGATCGGGCGGCCTGGCGCTGCGATTACCCGCGCTGCGCGGCTTGAAGTATTGCCCCCCCGGATCCGACCGCTCGTCGAGAACGGCGACCGACGCACCGGCCTCGGCAGCGACGCATGCGGCGGAGAGCCCGGCCGGACCGGCGCCCACGATGGCAATCTCCGCCTCGGCTTCCTGCGGGTCGGCCGCCTGCGGCGGGATCGTCCCCTCTGCCAACCGGGTCTCATCCTCGCGCCGGACGTCGAGGCCGTTGCGGGCCGTCGCCATGCAGGCGCGCACGCCGCGCCGCCCATCGACGGTGACGAGGCAATCGTGGCAGACGCCCATCCCGCAATAGAGCCCGCGCGGCGCACCGCTGCGCCGCTGCCCCAGATCCGCCGTTCCGGCCGCTGCGAGCGCGGCGGCGATGCTGTCGCCCGGTGCGGCCGGAATCTCGCGCCCGTCGAACCGGAACGTGACGCGGGCCACTCAGGCCACGTTCTGCGGCAGAAGCCCCACCGCCGAGAGCGCCGCCTCCACCTCGGCGATCTCGGCCTCGGGCAAGGGTAGGCGCGGCGGCCGTGGGCCGCCGACGGGCTGTCCGATCAGCGCCAGCGCGGCCTTGCTGCCCGCCACGTACCGGTGCCCGCCAACCAGTCGGATGATCGGCAGAAGTTCGCGGTAGAGCGCGCGCGCCGCGCCGTAATCCTCCTCGTCGGCCGTGAGGGTGAAGAGCCGGGCGCAGGCGGCGGGCATGATGTTGGAGCCCACGGCCACCCAGCCCTCTGCGCCTTCCACGAAGCTCTCGAACCCCATGATGCCACCGAACACGGTCATCCGGCCCTCGCACATCTCCAGAATGTCGCGGACCCGTGTGACGTCCATGGTGGATTCCTTGATGTAGTCGATCCGGGGCAGCTTCGAGAGTTCGGCAACCAGCGGCGGCGTCAGATCCACATTGGCGGTGGCCGGGTTGTTGTAGATCATCACGGGGCGCTCGGCCGCCTCGCCAATGCGTCCGAAGTGATGGATCAGCTCACTGTCCGTGGGCGTTGCATAGAAGGGCGGGATGATCATCGTGCCATCGGCGCCCAGAGCCTCGGCCATGGCCACATTGTCGATCACGTCGTCGGTGCTCTCGGCGCCTGCGCCGACGAGGACCGGCACGCGCCCTGCGACCGTGTCGATCACACACTGCGCAACGGCGCGCCGTTCCTCGGGCGTGAGCGACAGAAACTCCCCGGTGGAGCCTAGGGGGATCAGGCCGTGGATGCCCTCGCGCACCTGCCAGTCGGTGAACCGGGCCTGCGCGTCGAGGTCGAGCCGCCCCTCGGCATCGAAGGCAGTGATCATCACGGTGAATGTGCCGCGAAAGCGGTCCGTCATGCCGGGGCCTCCTGCATCATCAGCAGTCGCAGGGGATTGTCGCGCAGAAGCCGCCGGATCAGGGCAGGATCGAACCCGAGCCGGCGCATCAGCGCGGGCACGTTGCGCAGCAGGTGCCCATAACCGTGGCCGCCCCATCGCCGCAGGCGGGTCTTGGTGCAAATGTCGTGCGAGACGAGGATCTGCGCGGCGTGGCCCGCCTCGGCGAACCGCTGGATCAGGCGCAGGCGGCCAAGATCGGTCGGCAACTCCACTTCGCCCATCCAGTAATGCGATTGCTCGATGCCGAAAAAGTCCCATTCCACATTGGCGCCGCGGGCGAGGAGGGGGGCGACGCCTGTCCCGTCGGGATGGGTTCTGTCCATGTGGCAGAGGATGATGTGTCGGGGGTCGAGCCCTTCCTGCTCGGCGATGTCGAGCACCTCGTTGCAGGCCTCCGGTGCGCGCCCGGGATGGACGGAGAGCGCCGCGCCGGTTGCGCGGGCCGCGCGCGCCGCCGCCCGCAGCGCGCGGCGTTCGAACGGGTGCAGCGGCCATGAGCATCCGATTTCGCCGATCAGCCCGGCACGGATCGGTGTCCCGTCGAGGCCGGTGGTCACCTCGCCGGCGAACCGCGCGGCGAGCGCGTCGACGGACAGATCGAGGAGGTCGGTGGAGACGTAGGGCGCGGTATAGCTGCCAGCCGCCGCGACCACATGCACCCCGGATGCCCGCGCGGCCTGGGCCAGCCCTTCCGGATCGCGCGCCAACCCGGCCACCGACTGATCCACGATCAGGCTGCCGCCATCCGCCGCGTAGTGGCGCAGCTCCTGCGCGGCGATGACCGGATCCGTCTGCCGGGCGTTCGCGGGCGTTTCGTTGGATCGGTAATCGATCTGCCAGCGCTCCTCCGGCGCGATCTCGGCGTCGCGGTCGCCCGTTGCCCCCGGGGGGGCGCCCAGGGGGGCGCCCAGGGGCGCGCCCGGCGGTACGATATCGAATAAGACATGCTCGTGAACCATGACCTGTCCCACGTCTTCGGGGGCGATGTCGCCGAGAACGGTACGCACATACCCCATGGTCAATGCTGGAGGATCTTCGAAAGAAAGAGCTTCGTATGCTCGCTCTTGGGATTGCGAAAGAACTCCTCCGGCGGTGCTTCCTCCACAATGCGGCCGTCATGCATGAGAACCACACGATCCGCCGCGGCCCGGGCAAAGCCCATTTCGTGGGTGACGACGATCATCGTCATGCCCTGCTCGGACAGGCCGACCATCACATCCAGCACTTCCGAGATCATCTCGGGGTCGAGCGCCGAGGTCGGTTCGTCGAACAGCATCACCTTGGGCTTCATCGCGAGCGCCCGGGCGATGGCGACGCGCTGCTGCTGGCCGCCCGACAACTGGCGCGGATAGGCGTGTTCCTTGTCGGGCAGGCCGACGCGCTTGAGAAGTGCGCGCGCCTCCTTCTGCGCCTCGGCCTTGTCGCGCTTGAGGATGCGCACCGGTGCCATGGTGATGTTGTCGATCACGCTGACATGGGGAAACAGGTTGAAGTTCTGGAACACCATGCCCAAGTCGCGCTGCTGGCGGGCGATCTGAGCGTCGCGCAGCGGCACCCGCCGGCCGTTCTTCTCGCGGAACCCCATCAGGTGGCCGGCGGCGTGGATCGTGCCGCCGTCGATCGTTTCGAGTTGGTCGATGCAGCGCAGCAGCGTGCTCTTGCCGCTGCCGGAGCGCCCGCAGATCACCACGACCTCGCTCTTGTGGACCGTCAGCGAGACGTCGCGCAGCACCTGGTTGCCGCCGAAGGCCTTGCGCACGCCCTCGATCACCACGACGGGATCGCCCAGTGTCTTGGCGGAGCCGCGCGGCGGGGCCGGGGTGGAAAGATCCAGATCGGTCATGCTGTTGCGTCCTTCCTCAGGCCACCCCGGCCTTCTCGATGGCTTTGTCGAGGTCCTTCTTGGCCTCGGGCGAAACGGCGGCGGCGGGGCCGAAGGGTTTCTCGTAATGTGCCTCGATGCGGACCTGGATCGCGCTCCAGATCGTCACCAGAACCAGATACCATACAGCCGCGACAGAGTAGGCTTCGAGAACGCGAAACTCGATCTGCGCCAGCATCTGTGCGTTGCGCATCAGCTCCTCCATCGAGATGACGGAGGCGAGCGAGGTCGTCTTGAGCATGCCGTTGAACTGGTTTCCCAGGGGCGGGATGATGGTGCGCGTCGCCTGCGGCAGGATCACCAGATACATCCGCTCGCGCCATGTCATCCCGACGGAGCGCGCGGCATCGTCCTGTCCCTTGTCCACGGACATGATCCCGGCGCGGATGATCTCGGCGAGATAGGCCCCCTCGTTCAGCGCGAGCCCGAGAATGGCGGATTCGATGACATTGAGGCGGATGCCGAGCTGCGGCAGGCCGGTATAGATGATCACCAGTTGGATCAGGATCGGCGTGCCGCGGAAGAGCCAGATGTAGAACTCCGCGATCCAGCGGACGGCGCGGTTGCCGTACATCTTCATCATCGCGGCGATGATCCCCAGGCCAAGACCGAGGATCATCGAGATCACGCTGAGCCAGACCGTCGTCCACGCTCCCCGCAGCATCAGCCCGTTGGTCATGTAGTCGAAGAAAAACGTCCAGCTCCAGTTCACCGAGGTCTCCTGCGTGGGGTTCCGGACCGGGATGCGGCGCGCGGGGCGGCGCGGGCCGCCTCAGCCGTGTCCCGCAAGGGCGCCCTGGCGCCGGGAGGGCGCCAGGGGCATGCTCACTCCGGGTTGTAATAGACGGCGATGTCGCCGCTGTAGTCGTCCCAGAACTGGATTTGCGTCGCCCCGTAGGCGCTCATCAACTCGTTGTAGGTGCCGTCCTCGACCATATCGCGCAGCACATCGGCCACCGCGTCGGCCAGCACCTCGCCCGTGGCACCGTCGAACCCGAAGGAGGAGGGCAGGCCCGGGTTCAGCCCGGAGGCACCCACGGCGAAGGCTCCCCGCTCGGCGTAGTAGGCAGCGGTGGCATCCGGGCCGAAGACCGCCTTCACCTGTCCCGCACCCAGGGCCGCAAACGCCTCGGCGAAGGTGTTGAAGGCCTGAATGTCCATCGAGTCCTTGCCCGCGGCGACCTGTTCGTCGTTGATCGTGCGGATAAGGTTGTCGGCGAAGCCGGCGATCTCGGTCCCCACGGGCTGCCCGGCCAGATCCTCGTAGCCCGTCACGCCCATCGGGTTATCGCGCTCCACCACGATGGCGAGGGCGTTCACCACATAGGGCACCATGCGCATGATCTTCGCCCGATCCGGGTTGTAGTACATCCCGGTATTGATCATGTCCCAGCGCTTGTTGGCGACGCCCGGGATTTGAACCTCGAACCCGACATTCATATACACCGGCTCCAGGCAGAGCCGCCGGGCGATCTCGTTGCCGAGATCGGGATGCAGACCCTGCAGGTTGCCCTGATCGTCGATGAACTGGCGGGGCGGGATCGTCGCGTTGATCGACATCGTCAGCTTGCCGGCTTCGATGGTCGGCAGGTTCTCCGGGCAATCCTGCGCTGTGGCGATGCCACCGGCAAGGGCGAGGCTGACGGCAACGGCGCCAAACGTGAGTTGCTTCATCGGGGTGTCCTTTCTGCTGGAGAAGTGGTGGGTCCTTCGGGAGCCTCTTGGTTGAGTGTCGTGTCGTAGGGGTTCATGTCGGGGAGCGGCCGCCGCACCAATCGGCAACGATGGCGGCGGTCACATCGGCCATGCGCAGGAAGTCCGCCACATCGACCCATTCGTCGTGGCCGTCGTTCTGGGTGAGATCGCCGCCGAGGCAGCCCAGGCCGACGCAGGGAATTCCGGCCTCGACGATCGGATTGCGGATATCGGACGAGGTGTGCATCGGGTTCACATGCGGCGCCGACCCCGTCATGCGCGAGACGGCCGCGGCCGCCGTGCGGTAGAGCGGGTGCGCGGCCGGAACCTCGGCCCCGGTCACGCCGGTGACCCAGGTGATCTCCGGCGGATGGCCGCGCAGCCAGGTGTCCGCGGCGGCGGCGCGGTCGACGGCGGCGGCGATCTCGGCCTTGACCTCCGCCATCGTCTCGCCCGGCGGGAACGACACGGCGCCCCCCAGGATGCATCGATCCTCGATCCGCGAGAGGCGGCGCATCTCTCCGCAGGTGATCCGCGAGATATGGATGTTGGTGGCGCGCCCCACCTCCGCCTCGATCAGTGAATGCCTGATACGCGCGGCGCGCGCCTCTGCAAGCTCCATAAGCGCGGTGCGGATGAGCAGCGCCTTGTCGATCGGGTTCTCGGCGCGATGGGAGAAGGCGGTGTGTCCGGGCTCCGTCGTCTCGGGCGCTTGTCCCGTCACCGTGATGCGAAACTCCAGCTGACCAGAGGCGACAGCTTTGATCTCCCGCATCCCCACGCCCGATTCCGCGGGGTGCAGATAGAGCGAGGCATCGGCCGCGAGCCCCTTGTGCAGAAGCGCCGCAACGCCGCGCGCATAGCGCTTCGAGGGGGTCGACGCAAAAACGGCGCGCCCCATTGGCCCCTGGCTGGCGGCCGCCCGTTCGATGGCGATCAGGGCGGCAGCACAGCCTGCCAGATCGTCGGCCACGCCCCAGCCGTAGAACCGCCCGTCCGCGATCTCGCCGGCGAAGGGGTCATGGTGCCAGGTCGAGACGTCCCCCACAGGTTCGCCATCGGGATGGGCGAACATCAGAAGGCTGGGCAAGGCGGGATCGCCCTGCAGCGTACCCACCACGGCGCTGCGCGGTTCTGGATTGCGCGCCGAGTCGAGCGCAAACTCCCCTTTCACGGGCACATGCGCCGGATCGTAATGCTCGATTTCCACCCGGCAGCCCGCGGCCTCGAGACGGCTGGATATGACGCTTTGCACCGCGTCTTCGCCGCCGGTCTGGGCGGTGACGAGGTCCCTCAGCAGGCGTATGGCTGCGTCGCTCTGGTCCAAGATCTCGGCTCTCGCTCTCTTTGGATACTGACGGTATACCGAATAGAACGCCGACTCGCGCGATTCATGCAAGAGCATTCTTTGGGCCCGTCCGGCCGCGCTCCCCGGCGCACCGCGCGGCGCTGGACGCAGGCGGCGAAGTGATGCAGAGCTGGGCACGCCCGGTCGGAAACTGTGCGACCTATGAAGGAGAGATGCCGTGAACCGGTCCTCCAACACTGTTCAGAACATCTTCCCGGACGACAGCCGGCGTCCGGCGGAGGGCACGCCCGCCACGCTGTCTGAAAAGGCCCATGGAGCGATCTCGCGCATGATCCAGGAGCGCATCCTGCCCAGCGGCCAGCCCATCGTGGAGGCTCATCTGGCCGAGCGGCTCGGCATCTCGCGCACGCCGATCCGCCAGGCGCTACAGCGGCTCGAAGGGGAGGGGCTGCTGCGCAAGGTCGAGAGCCGGTCCTACGTGGTGCGCAAGGTCGACCTGAAGGAGTACTTGCAAAGCCTCAAGGTGCGCGAAATCCTGGAGGCCGAAGCCGCGGCGCTGGCGATCGGTCGGATCGAGCCCGCCGCGATCGCCCGGGCCCAGGCCAATCTGCGCGACGTTCAGGCGCGTGAGCCCTACGACATGCTGGCCCATTGGCAATCCGACGACGAGGTGCACGATCTGTTCATCTGTGCCTGCGGCAACCTGGTGATCCGCGACCTGCTGCACTCCCTGCGGACCACGACGAAGCTCTTCGAGATCGAACGCCTGTCCGAGCGGCTCGAACCGGACAGCCGCCAGCACGAGGCGATCCTCCGCGCGCTCGAGGCAGGCGACGCCGAAGCCGCCCGCGTGGCCGTCGTGGCCCATCTCCGCTCCCTGTTCGATTTCGCCATCGGAGCGCTCTAGGATCGAGCACAGAGCACGCCCCCGCCCGGACTTCCACCCGCAAGCGCCAAATCAAAACGAGCGCAACGCTACCCGAACGCCAAACAGCCGCCCTTCATCTTGCCCCAAATATCCCGGGGGTCTGGGGGCTGGCCCCCAGCCCGCGCCACGGCTCCGCGCAGACCTGGAAAGGCGCCTCAGTCCCTCAAGCTCTCCTCCCGCAACCCGTCCGCGAGCAGGTTCAGCCCTAAGACAAGGCTCATCAACGCGACGGCGGGCACGATGGCGGGATGAGGGTAGATCGACAGCAGGCGCCGCCCGTCATTGATCGTCGTGCCCCAATCCGGGCTCTCCGGCGGCAGGCCCAGGCCAAAGAAGCCGAGCGTGCCGAGCAGGATCGTCGTGTACCCGATCCGCAGACAGAAATCGACGATCAGGGGCCCGCGCGCGTTGGGCAGGATCTCCCACAGCATCGTGTACCATGGCCCCTCGCCGCGGGTCTGCGCGGCGGACACGTAATCGCGCGTCTTCACGTCGAGCGCGATGCCGCGCACGATCCGGTAGACGGTGGGGGAGTTCACGAAGACCACCGACACGAACACAATGAGAATACCGCCGGGAATGTCGAAGAGATCCAGCGCATCCGGCCAGAAGTTCAGCGGCGTCCGGTCCTGGCTGATCAGCGAGAGATAGAGCAGCCCGCCGATCAGCACGACGCCGGACAGGTAGAGCTTCTGCTTGGTCGGCTGCGTGTAAAAGCGCGAGTTCAGAAGCACCCAAAGGAATATCAGCGGGAACACGAAGAGCCCCGCCGCCATGTAGCTCGGCAAGCCCGTCTGCACGATCTCTGGCGTCACCAGTAGGTAGAACAGCAGGATCACCGGGAAGGCCAGGATCAGGTTGGCCACGAAGGACAGAATGGTATCGAGCGTTCCGCCGTAGAAGGCCGCCGGCAAGCCCAGCGTGATCCCCACCATGAACGCAAAAAGCGTGGCGAGCGGTGCGATCTGCATCACCACCGTCGAGCCCGCCACCATGCGCGAGAAGACGTCCCGCGCCAGGTTGTCGCCGCCAAGGAGGTAATGCGATCCGCCTTCTGTCCCCTCCGGCGCCGGCGATCCGGGGATCGCGTTCTTCATGCCAGAGACCTGCGCCAACGGGTCATGCGTTACGATCTGATCGGCAAAGAGCGCCGTGAAGATCCAGAACAGCACCAGGGCAAAGCCGATCATGCCGATATTGCTGTCGAACAGCTTGCCGTAGAGGCCAAGCCGGCTCTTGTAATAGATCGAGACCACGAAGACCACGACAATGCCGATCCAGACGGGGGTGAACTGGGCGAAGATCTGGGCGAACACAGCGCCCCAGGAGAGCTCTTCCATGGTGCGCGGTCCTTACGATATCCGAATGCGGGGATTGAGGTAGACGTAGCCGATATCCGAGATCAGCTGCGTCACCAGCACGACGATCACCGAGACGACCGACACGCCGAGCAGAAGCTCGATGTCGTTGTTGCCGGCGGCCTGCACCAGCGTCCAACCGAAGCCCTTGTAGTTGAACAGGGTCTCGACGATCACCACCCCGTTCAGAAGCCACGGGAACTGCAGCATGATCACCGTGAACGGAGCGATCAGGGCATTCCGCAGCGCGTGTTTGAGCACGATCTTCCGAAAGCTCACCCCCTTCAGGCGCGCGGTCCGGATGTATTGCGCGGTCATCACCTCGGTCATCGAGGCCCGCGTCATCCGGGCGATATACCCCATCCCGTAGAGCGCGATCGTCACGACGGGCAGGGTGAAATTGGCGAAGGTGACATCCTCCATCGCCGAGGTCGCGGTGCCATTGAACCATCGGAGCCCCACCGCCGAGGAGGCGAAGACGGCGATCAATATGACGCCCGAGACATATTCCGGCGTCGCCGTGGAGGCGATGGACACCGTGGAGAGCGAGCGGTCGAGGCGGGAGCCTTCCCGCATTCCGGCCAGAATGCCGATGATCAGCGCCATCGGGACCATCAGCACCATGACCCAGAACATCAGCACACCGGTGAGGCCGAGGCGCGTCAGCACGATATCCAGAACCGGGGCCTTGAACACCGTCGAGAAGCCCCAGTACCCCTGCAGAACCCCGCAGAAGCGCGGCGGCTCCTCGCCTTCCTCAAGCTGCAGCCCCGGGCTGCGGCACCGGCCGACCGGCGTGCCGTCGTCGTCGACCCCCGTCCAGCCCGGCGCAACTCCGATCCACTCGCCGTAGCGGACGACGATCGGCCGGGTGTAGCCGCGCCCGTCGAGCCACGCTTCGACCTGTTCGTCGGTCATCCGCATGTTGCCCTGGGTCTTGGCCAGCTTTTCGAGGTTCGGATGCAGGTTCGTCAGAAAGAAGACGATGAACGTCAGACAGATCGTTGTCAGAAGCATCACGCCGAGGCGGCGCAGGATAAAGAGAGCCATGGGTGTCCTTGAAGGCGGGACCGCCGCTAGGCGGCACCGGTCTGGCTAGGGGGGCGCAGAGGCGCGAGGGGCCGCCGGATCCTCTCCGGCGGCCCCGTTCTTGTCCGGTCAGGCTGTGAAGCCGAACTTGTAGTAGTGGAACTCATGCGCCGGATGCTTCTCCGCCCCGACGAGATTGGGCACATGGTGATTGAAGAGCGACCGCCAGTACGGCTGGATGATCACCCCCTCGTCGCGCATGATCTGCTCGACCTTGGCCATCACCTCGCGCCGGCTGTCGGCATCGGCGATGGCGAGGGCTTCATTGACCAGCGCATCGAACTCGGCATTTGCAAAGGCGCTTTCGTTCCATGCCTCGCCAGACCGGTAGGCCAGGGACAGCACCTGCACTTCGAGCGGACGGTGGTTCCACGTGGTCGCCGAGAACGGGTACTTCGTCCAGTCGTTCCAGAACGTCGCCCCGGGCAGCACCGTATGCCGTGCCGGGATGCCCGCGTCGTTGAGCTGCGCCACGATCGCCGCGCCGGTGTTGCGCTCGAAATCGTCGTCGATCGTGATCAGCTCATGCTCGAAATCGGCCATTCCGGCCTCGGCCATCAGTGCCGCCGCCTGTTCGGGATCGTAGGGCGCGGGCCCGATATCGGCATAGGCAGGGTGGATCGGGCAGACATGGTGGTTCTCGGCGACGATGCCCTGTCCGGAATAGCCCAGTTCGAGCACCACGTTGTTGTCTACGGCCATGCCGAGCGCGCGGCGCTGCGGGGCGTCTGCATAGGGCACAGTACCATCCACCTCGGCGACCTGGTTCGGCCGGATCACGAGTGTGGCCGCCGTGACCGCTTCGGTCACCGTCCAGCCGATGCTCGTCATGATGTCGATGAACTCGCCCACGGTCTCGTAGACGAGGTCGACCTCTTCGGATTCCGCAGCCGCCAGCCAAGAGGCCGGATCGGTGCCGTAATCGATGATCTCGATCCGGTCCATGAAGGGGCCGCCATAGACATCCGTGCCCCACCAGCCGCCTTCGGCGCGCTCCATCTCGCAGCGTACGCCGACTTCCAGCGCGACGCCCGTATAGGGCCCCGTGCCGATCCACGTCTCGTATGGCGCGTCCGGGTCATGGTCGGCATGGGCGATGGCCGACGGATAGTCCGACATGTTCGCGATAATCGCGATATCGGGCTGGCTGAGCTGCAGCACGACGGTGTGGTCGTCGGACGCGGTGATCGCGCCGGGCCGCGCCTGGCCGTCCGCCATCAGCGCGCCCATGCGCGAGGCCATCGAGTTGGTCTCGACACTGGAATCGCACCATCCCTCGATGTTGCGCACCACGTCGGCCGCGGTGAAATCGGATCCGTCGTGCCACTTGATGCCCTGGCGGACCTTCAGCGTATACTCGGTCGCGTCGTCGTTGACCTCCCAGCTCTCCAGCAGCATGCCGCGGAACGTTCCGTCGGAGTTGTACTCGACGAGGTATTCCAGGATGCCCCGGCTCTGGTTGCCCACCTCGGACCAGTCGTACGAGCGGGGCTCCTTCATCGCCTTGACGATGGACTGGATCCGCAGGGTGCCGCCTTGCTGGATGTGACCGTCCGCATAGGCCGGAGACGGCGCCGTGGCACCGATCAGGCCGTAGGCTGCGGTTGCCGACACGCCGAGCGCCGTCGCGCGCGTCAGGAACTCCCGTCGGCTGAGGTCGCCGTCAAGATATTCCTGCGCATACATCTTCGCAGCGCGATGGATATTTGTCCCGTCTGTGGTCGGGTGTGTCATTCGGTTCTCCCTGTTGCACGAGTGCGCATGGCTTTTTCTTATTGCTCCGCCATTCTTGGGCAGCGCGAGGTGTGGGGGGCCGTTGTCTGGACCAGCGCCCACTCCCCATTGCGCCATCATTCCGCACCAAGAATGGCGGCAGGTCAACAGCCGCCATGGGCCGAAAAGTGTAAAAAAACGACACCGAAACTGTCTGAAAGCGACATCGCCCGTGCGCGCTGTCCAGATTACCCAGGGTAAGCCGGAATGCGACGAAAAACGGGAATCGCGCTGGGCCCCCGCGCGCCGGCCATGGCGGCCGCGCCGGAACCGCCCAATGCGTCAGGCGGCGGCGCGAAACTGCGTCGGGGTTTGGCCTGTGCGGTTCTGGAATGCGCGGGTGAAATAGGCCGCCGAGCCATAGCCCAGGATCTGAGCCACCTGCTTGACCGGCAGTGTGGTTTCGGACAGGAGCCGGCGCGCCTCGAAGGTGATCCGGTCGCCCAGAATGTCGGAGGCCGAGCGCCCGCAGGTCTCGCGGCACACACGGCTCAGATGGGTCGACGTGACCCCGAGCGCTTCTGCGTAATCTGAGACGCCCTGGGCGGTGTAGAGCTGCGCCTCCACCATCTCGGTGAAGCGGCGCACGAGCCGCAACGCGGCGGTGTCCGGCGCCTCGTCGTCGGACAGGGCGCCCTGCCGGTCCAGCCAGACCGACAGCAGCCCGGCATGGTGATGAATGGCGCGGGCCCGCTCGGGACGGTCGCCGTCGATCTCGCGCCCGAGCTGTTCGAGAATGGTCGTCACCTCGCCCTGGGCGATGGCGTCCCGCACCCGCAGGTGCATGGCGGCCGATGGCAGCGGCAGATCCGTCTTTTCCGGGAAGAAGACGGCCGTGCCGAAGACCTGGGCGGTCACCTCGAACCCGTGCATCGTTCGCGGCGGTATGAAGATGGCATTATGCGCGCCATAGCCGCGCTTGAGGCCCGCGATGGTGATGCGGCCCTGTCCGCGGGTGAACCACAGGAGCAGCGGCATGCGGTAGCTGCGCATTGCCTCGGTCCGCCACCGGCCGCCCTTGGCCAGCGCCTGAAGCGGCACAAGGCGCAGCGCGCCCTCGGGCGGCTGCGGGGTAAGGACCGAGACACTGGCCGGAGGAGCGTGCACCGGCGGGGCCGGCGCGCGCAACGGCGGCCGCTCGGCGCTGCGTGCGCCGGTCGTCTGGGGCCCGTCAAAGGGGGCCGCCGCCTCCGACAGGCCAGACGGCGCCGATCCCTTGGCCGCCGGTGCTGCGGGAGGTTGGGCCTTCGTTGGCGTCGGCTTTGCAATCTGGGGCGGAGCGGCCGTGTCCGCCTTGGGGCCGTCATCGGGGGTCGCGCTTTCGCCCTGGTCCTGCCGGAGGCGCGCCGCCGCCTGCCGCGCGGCGGCACGGGCGGCGAAGGAGCGCGCGGAAAAAGGCGAGCGGGCGGGCATTCGGTCCAGTCTCCCACAAAGAGCCAAGGTGACAGGCAGCCGTGCATCCGCAGCGCGCCGCATGAGAGGCCCCGGTCATGCGCAATCGCCGCACCATCCGCGCCAGATCCCGGGCAATCAAGCAAAAATCCGCGCAGAGCCGGGAACGAGCGGGTTCCTGCGTCCTTCCTGCGTCGGTGAGGTGGGCGTCTGTGGCCCGTGCGCCCGGCTCGGATCAGAACCGGCGATTGGTCGGGGATCAGGACATGGCGATCCGGCGCCACGCCGCCATGCGGGCGCGAAACCAGGTGCGCTGGCGCTTCGCGTAGCGCCGCGTCGCAATCACGGCCGCCTCGCGCGCGGTGTCGAGGTCGGTCTCGCCCCGCAGATGCCCGGCCAGCTCTGCCGCGCCGATGGCGCGGTCCCCAGGGCGCTGCGGGTCGAACCCGTCGAGGTTCGCGGCAACCTCCTCCAGCGCACCACCGGCGAGCATCGCGTCGAAGCGCTGCTCCAGCCGCGGGGTGAGCCGGACCTTCGGGGCGTCGATCACCAGGCAGAGCGCCCGATGCTCCGGCAACAGGGCCGGCGGTGTCGCATCCTGCCAATGGGCCAGCCCGTGCCCCGTCGCGCGCAGAACCTCCCAGGCGCGGCGCAGGCGCGCGGGATTGGCCCGGTCGATGCGCGCAAGTGTCGGCGCGTCGAGGGTCTGGCGCAGTTGCTCCGGGGACAGGACGCTGGCCTCCGCCCGGATCTCGGCCGGGATGTCGGGGATGTCGGCCAGCCCCTCGGTCAGGCTCCTGAAGTAAAGGCCCGTGCCGCCGACGAGGATCGCCCGCTGCGGCCCCGACAGGATCGGTGCCACCTCGCGCAGCCAATGCCCGGCGGAGTAGGGCGCGGCCCGCCCGATATGCCCGTAGAGTCGATGGGGCGCGCGTGCCTCGTCCTCGGCCGAGGGCCGCGCGGTCAGCACCCGCCACTCCCGGTAGACCTGCAGCGCATCGGCGTTCACCACGACACCCTCCGTCGCTTCGGCCAGCGCCAGTGCCAACGCAGACTTGCCGGAGCCCGTGGGGCCTGCGATCAGCACAGGGGCATCGGCTGGCCTCTCGGAGAGCGCCGTCAGCACATCGGGCAGGTCAGGGGTGCGCAGGGCAGGGGCGCGCATGGCAGGGGCGGGGGCAGACATGTCAGGCATGGATCCAAGGCGGCGATCACGGTTGAAGCGCGCTCGCTTTTCCGACAGGAAGGCGGCGAAGAAAAGGAGGGAGCGCCATGAACCAGCCCGTCACCGAGCCTCAGCCGGACGCGCCCCCTGCCGCCAAGACCGTGCACACGCGGGTCCTGCTGAAGATCTCAGGCGAGGCGCTGATGGGCGATCAGGGCTATGGCCTGCATCCGCCGACGGTGCAGCGCATCGCGCGCGAGGTCAAAAGCGTCCACGATATGGATGTCGAGATCTGCATGGTGATCGGCGGCGGCAACATCTTCCGCGGGCTTTCCGGGGCCGCGCAGGGGATGGAGCGCACGACCGCCGATTACATGGGCATGCTCGGCACGGTCATGAACGCGCTGGCCATGCAGTCGGCGCTGGAGGAACTGGGCGTCTTCACCCGCGTTATCTCCGCCATCCCGATGGACCAGATCTGCGAGCCCTATATCCGGCGCCGCGCCGTCCGGCATCTGGAAAAGAAGCGGGTCTGCATCTTCGCGGCCGGGACGGGCAATCCCTACTTCACCACCGATACGGCGGCGACGCTGCGCGCCAACGAAATGGCGTGCCAGGCGATCTTCAAGGGAACCAAGGTGGACGGGGTCTACGACAAGGATCCGATGAAGCACGCCGATGCCGTTCGCTACGACCGCGTCAGCTACGATGATTGTCTGGCCAAGCATCTGAAGGTGATGGACGCCTCCGCCATCGCGCTCGCGCGCGACAACGATCTGCCGATCATCGTGTTTTCCCTCGACGAGCCGGGGGGCTTCGCCGGGATCGTGTCGGGGCAGGGCACCTATACCATCGTCAGTTAGCCTCTGCCGGATGGGCAGTGGAACGGCCGGCGCGGAACAAGGCCGCAGGCCGCCGTGCCATCGTCGGGCCACCCCCACGGCCCGGCGATTGGGGGACGCAAGCGCGACGCGCGAACGGAACGATGATCTGACGAGATAGAGCGCTCTGTACCCTGGTCGGATCACCGCGCCGCGGCCCGACGACGGCGCGGCTCAACACCTGTTCCATTGCAGGGACATTGAGATCCCATGCCGCACTCGCGTGTGCGCGGGGGCGAAGAGAAGACCGTGCGAGATGAGGCGCCGCGTGGGCCCGACGGATCGACAGCGCGCGTCCCGGCGATGGCGCGGCGGCCTCCGGCCGCGTTCCGCGCCGGGAACTCTCAGGGGCAGCGACCAAAAAAGGGGCGCTCGTTCGCCGTGCCGTGATACGTCAAAGGGCGCGGCTGGGCGAACGCCCGGCCCTGGCCCGGGCTTACCCCACGTCCTCCGAGCGCCGCTTCGCCCGGCCGTGACGCTATACATCGCCCGCCGCGCCCGTTAAGACGCTTCCAGCAGACAAAGAGATGCTTGGAGGAACGGGCACATGTCGGACTTTGAGGAACCCGATGTCGACGACCTGATGCGCCGCATGGACGGTGCCATGGTCGCGCTGAAGCAGGAATTCGCATCGCTGCGCACGGGGCGCGCCTCCGCGTCGATGCTGGATATGATCATGGTCGACGCCTACAGCGCCATGACGCCCATTAACCAGGTGGGAACGGTGAACGTGCCAGAACCGCGCATGATCACTGTCAACATCTGGGACAAGCAGCTTGTCGGCAAGGCGGAGAAGGCCATTCGCGAAAGCGGTCTCGGGATCAACCCGGTGATCGACGGCACCATCATTCGCCTGCCCATCCCGGAGCTAAACGAAGAGCGCCGCCGCGAGCTGACCAAGGTCGCCGCGCAATATGCCGAGAGTGCGCGCATCGCGGTACGCAACGTGCGGCGCGATGGGATGGATCAGATCAAGAAGGCCAAGGCCGGGGGGATGGCCGAAGACGACCAGAAAGCCTGGACCGACGAGATCCAGGAGATGACGGACACCCACATCTCCGCCATCGACCAGGCGCTCGAAACCAAGCAATCCGAGATCATGCAAGTCTAGAGGTCCGCAGCGGGCGTACCGGGCGCACCCGGGCGGCCGCATTCCCTGGGACAGACCAATCGCAAAGGGGCCCCAATGCCCAAAACCTCCCCCGCCACCGGTTCCCGCCCCCCCGGCGCGCCCGAACATGTCGCGATCATTATGGATGGCAACGGCAGGTGGGCCGCCCAACAGGGCCGCCCCCGCTTCTTCGGGCACCAGGCCGGCGCGCGGCGGGTGTCCGAGGTGCTGGAAGCCTGTCCGGATCTCGGCGTCCGCTATCTGACGATCTTCGCCTTCTCCACCGAGAACTGGCGCAGAACCCAGGCCGAGGTGGCCGGGCTGATGACACTCTTCCGCCGCTACATCGTCAAGGAAGCCCGTCGGCTGATGGAGAAGGACGTTCGCGTCCGCTTCATCGGGGATCGCGAGCGGCTGGAGCCGAAGCTCCAGCAGGTGATGGACGATCTGGAACAGATGACCCAGGCCAATGGCGACGTGAACCTGACCATCGCGCTCAATTACGGGGGGCGGGACGAGGTGACGCGCGCCACCCAGCGCCTGGCCCGCGAAGTCGCTGCCGGGCGACTGTCGGCCGAGGATGTCGACGCAGAGACGCTGGCCCGCTTCCTCGACACCCACACTCTGCCCGATCCGGACCTTGTCATCCGGACGTCGGGCGAGGCGCGCATCTCGAACTTCCTGCTGTGGCAATCGGCCTATGCGGAGTATGAGTTCGTCGACACGCTCTGGCCGGATTTCTCTGCAGATGATTTTGCCCGCATCGTTGCCGAGTACGGAGCCCGCGAGAGACGCTTCGGCGCGATCCGTGGCTAAGCCACGCCCCGAGGGGCCCGATGGCTGATCCCCCGACATCCAAAACGCTGACCGTCTGGGCGGATCTGCGGGAGCGGCTGATCTCCGGGGCGGGGATGGTGGTGCTGGGTGTGGTAGCGATCTCGCTCGGCGGCATCTGGTTTCAGATGCTGGCGGTGTTCGTGACCGCCGTGATGGTCTGGGAACTCGCCCGGATGATCCGCCCGGGCGAAGATGTGGGCGCGATGTTGCTGGCCGCGCTCACCGCATCGGTGCTGTCGGGGCTTCTGGCCACGGATGCCGGCTGGCACCTGCTTCTGCTCTTCGTGCCCGCGGTGCTGGGTACCGCGACGATGCCGCGCGAGAAGGCGACGTTCTTCCTCTATGGCGCGGCAATCATGACGGCGGGCTGGGGCCTCGTGACGTTCCGGGACGTTCACGGCGTCTTATGGCTCTTCTGGCTTGTCATCGTGGTCGTCACCACGGATGTGCTGGGCTATTTCGCCGGGCGCTGGTTCGGCGGCCCGAAGTTTTGGCCGAAGATCAGCCCTAAGAAGACCTGGGCGGGCACGGCGGCGGGCTGGATCGGGGCCGGATTGGTGGGTGCGCTATTTCTCACATTCACGGATGCGGGGCGCGACCTAATATGGATATCCATGGTTCTGTCCTTTGCTTCCCAGATTGGTGATATCGCCGAATCCGCCTTGAAACGCCGTATGGGGGTCAAGGATTCCTCTGCCCTGATCCCGGGCCATGGCGGCCTGCTCGACAGGTTCGACGGGCTTCTCGGGGCGTCCTTGTTCATGCTGGCCTGCGCGCTGGTCGTCGATGTGCCGGAGGTGCGGATATGAGCATGCGCCGCGTCTCGATCTTCGGGGCGACCGGCTCCATCGGGGAGAGCACCGTCGATCTGATCCTGCGCGAACCGGAGCGATTCGACGTGGTCGCACTCACCGGCGGGCGCAACGTGGCGCGCCTCGCCGAACAGGCCATCGCGCTGCGCGCCGAGCACGCAGTCACCTGCTATCCGGAGTGTTATCAGGAGCTTGCAAGCCACCTTTCAGGAACTGGAATAGGCGTCGCGGCGGGGCCGGAGGCGATAGCGGAAGCCGCCTACATGCCGGCCGACTGGATCATGTCGGCCATCGTGGGCGCTGCGGGCCTGCCGCCCGGGCTGATCGCCCTCGAACAGGGCACGACGCTGGCGCTGGCCAACAAGGAAAGCCTCGTCACCGCCGGGCCGTTGCTGATGCAGACCGCGCGCGCCCATGCCGCGCGCGTGCTTCCTGTGGACAGCGAACACTCCGCCATCTTTCAGGGTCTCGTCGGCGAGCAACTGGCGGAGGTGGAGCGCATCGTCATCACCGCGTCCGGCGGGGCCTTTCGCGACTGGCCGATCGAGCAATTGTCCGCGGCCACGCCGGAGGAGGCCGCCACCCATCCCAATTGGGACATGGGGATGCGCATCACAGTGGACAGCGCGTCGATGTTCAATAAGGCGCTGGAAATCATTGAAACGAAGGAATTCTTTGGTGTCACGCCAGAGCGGATCGAGGTTGTCGTTCACCCGGAAAGCCTGATCCACGCCCTTGTCGGCTTCCGCGACGGGGCGCTGATGGCCCATGTCGGACCGCCGGATATGCGCCATGCCATCGGCTATGCGCTGAACTGGCCGGAGCGGCGCGATCTTCCCGTGGCGCGGCTGGATCTTGCACAGATCGCGACGCTCAGTTTCCGCGCCCCGTGCGAGCGGCGCTGGCCCGCCTTGCGTCTGGCGCGCGAGGTGATGCGGACAGGCGGGCTTGCCGGCGCGGCCTTCAATGCGGCGAAGGAAAGCGCGCTCGACAGCTTTCTGGCCCGCCGCATCCGGTTCACCGATATGAGCGCCGTCGTCGAGCGGGTGCTCGAGCGCATGGGCGCAGAGGGTGCCCTTAAATGTGACCAACTGAGCCTTGATGCGGTCACGGGGGCGGACCATCTGGCACGCAAGCATGCCGCGGAGGCGGCGCTCGATCTCGCGACGACGGCGTAACGAACAGGCTGAGGACATATGGACATCACCACCCTGATCCCGACGTTCGGCGGGCTGATCTGGACTCTGGCCGCATTCGTTGTGGCGCTGTCGGTGATCGTCGCGGTGCACGAATACGGGCACTACATCGTCGGCAAGTGGACCGGCATCAAGGCCGAGGTGTTTTCCATCGGGTTCGGCCCGGTCCTGATGTCGCGCGTGGACCGGCACGGCACGAAATGGCAGTTCGCGGCGTTGCCCTTCGGCGGTTATGTGAAGTTCCTCGGCGATGCGTCGGCCGTGTCGGACAAGGCCGCCGACGATTACGACACCCTTTCGTCCGACCAGAAGCGCCATACCATGCACGGCGCGCCGCTTTATGCCCGCGCCCTGACGGTGGCGGCCGGCCCTGTTTTTAACTTCATCCTCTCGATCCTTGTTTTTGCCGGCATTTCGATGGTTCAGGGCACAGCCAAGGAGCCCGTCGAGATCGCCGCCCTGAAGCCGCTGCCGGCGCAGATGCAGCGGCTGGAGCCCGGCGATGTCGTGCTGTCGGTCGGCGGACAGGACGTCCGCACGGCGGCGGCGTTTGCCGAAGCCATCGAGAACCTGCCGGTTGAGGCGGCCACGACCTACACGGTAGAGCGTGGCGGCCGCGTGATGGACGTCGAGGCGGCCTATCCCTTTCCGCCGCTCATCGTCGGGCTGACCCCGCGCTCCGCGGCGATGGATGTGGGTCTCGAACGGGGCGACGTGATCACATCGGTCGACGGCGAGGAGGTCATCGCCTTCCGCCAACTGCAGCAGATTGTGGCCGGCGCCGAGGGCCGCGCGCTGCAGATCGAGGTGTGGCGCCCGGATGCCGACGGGGCAGGCGGCCAGGTGCTGGAATTCGCACTCGCGCCCCGGCCCGTCGATCTGCCGCTCGACGAGGGCGGGTTCGAGCGGCGCTGGCTCATCGGAATCACTGGCGGGCAGGCCTACGATCTGGCAACCGAGGTGGCCAGGCCGATGCAGGCGCTGAGCTACGGCGTGAACCAGACCGTCTTCATCATGCAGTCGAGCCTGTCGGGGCTGTGGCACATGATCACCGGGGCCATTTCGACCTGCAACCTCTCCGGCCCGATCGGCATCGCAGAGACATCCGGCCAGGTCGCCAGTCAGGGAACGATGAGCTTCATCTGGTTCATCGCCGTGCTGTCGACGGCCGTAGGACTGCTGAACCTCTTTCCGATCCCGGTGCTCGACGGGGGGCATCTGGTGTTTCACGCCTACGAGGCCGTCGTCGGGCGCCCGCCCTCGGACAAGGCGCTGCGCGTGCTGATGGGGGTGGGCCTGACCCTGATGCTGACGCTCATGGTCTTTGCGGTCGGCAACGACCTGTTCTGCCCCTGACACAGGCCCTGACGCGTCCCGGCAGCGCTCCGCACGGCGCAGGCCGCCGGGCGCTGGTGCCCCAATTCGGTCACATTGTCCCGCTACACCCGCTCGCGTGACGGGGCACGCCCCACCGCGTGGAGATTGGGCAATGCAGACCATGACGAGAAGCTATCGGAGCCTCAGCCTGATTTGGGCCATGCATCGCGACACGCTGATCATGAGCGTTGCGATTGCCATTGGCCTTGGCCTTGGCGTGGGCGCCGGAAGCGCGCTTTTGCCGTCGTTCTGAGCGATCGGGCACGGCGCCCCGACAGCGCCGCGCTGCCGTAGCGTCGCATCAATGCAAGACCCGCGCGCACATCTGCCGCGGGTCTTTTGACAAGCCCCCCGAACCCCGCTAGCACCGGTTCAACGAAAAACGCTGGGGGGCGATGAAGATGAGCCACACGAGCGGTGAGGCACGGCAGCGGCAAAACGGAGCATCCCGTGGCGTCTTCCTGGCCGTGTTGGCCTTCCTGTCGCTATGCGCGCTGCCCGCCTTTGCACAGACTTTCGTTTTCAATACGTTAGACGTTCAGGGAAATCAGCGGATCGAGGCGGCGACGATTGCCGAGATCTCCGGCATTCCGCGCGGCGAAGCGGTGAGTGCGGGCCGGGTCAACCAGGCGTTGCAGAATCTCCAGAACAGCGGGCTGTTCGAGACGGTGGAGGTCGACCCCCAGGGCAGCCGTCTGGTGATCCGCGTGCAGGAGTTTCCGACGATCAACCGCATCGTGTTCGAGGGCAATCGCCGGTTGAGCGATGACGATCTGCTGGCCGTCATCCAGTCGAGCCCTCGGCGCGTGTATTCCCCCGCGCAGGCCGAGGCGGACGCGGCGTTGATCACCGAAGGCTACCGCCAGCAGGGCCGCATCGCCGCCACCGTCACGCCCCGCATCATCCGGCGGTCGGACAACCGCGTCGATCTGGTGTTCGAGGTCGAAGAGGGCCGCGTGACTGAGATCGAGCGGGTCTCGTTCGTCGGCAACCGCGCATTCTCCGAACGGCGTCTGCGCGGGGTCATCGAAACCAAGCAGGCGGGCGTGTTCCGCCAGTTCATCCGCTCCGACACGCTGATCGAGGACCGGGTGGAGTTCGACCGGCAGCTCCTGTCGGATTTCTACCAATCCCGCGGCTATGTCGACTTCGAGGTGCTGTCGGCCACGCCGCAGATCGACCGGAACCGCGACGCCGTCACGCTCGTCTTCAACGTGCGCGAAGGGCAGCAGTTCCGCTTCGGTACCGTCGGTGTTTCCAGCGAGATCCCCGAGATCGATCCCGCGCCCTATCTGGAGGCGCTCAAGCTTCGCGAGGGCGTCGTCTACAGCCCGACGCTGATCGAGCGCGACATCGCCCGTCTGGAACGGCTCGCGGTGCAGGAAGGGCGGAACTTCGTCCGCGTCGAGCCGGTGATCGCCCGCAATGACCGCACCCTCACGCTCGACGTCGACTTCGTGCTGTCGCGCGGCCCGCGGGTCTTCGTCGAGCGCATCGACATCGAGGGCAATACCGCCACGCTGGACCGGGTGATCCGCCGTCAGTTCGACGTGGTGGAAGGCGATCCGTTCAACCCGCGCGAGATCCGCGCCAGCGCCGAGCGGATCGAGGCGCTTGGCTTCTTCGAGACGTCCGACGTCAACCCGCGCGAGGGCACGGCGCCGGATCAGGTGATCGTCGATGTAGACGTGGCGGAGCAGCCGACGGGCTCGCTGGGCTTCGGCGCGAGCTTTTCCACCAATGACGGCCTCGGCTTCAGCATCAGCTTCTCGGAGCGCAACTTCCTTGGCCGGGGCCAATCGCTGGCGGCCGATCTGAGCGCCACGGCGGACACGTCGAACTTCGGGATCAACTTTGTCGAACCGGCGTTTCTGGGCCGGGATCTGACCTTCGGCATCAACATGTTCTACCGCGAGGCGATCCGTGACAACGCCGACTTCGATACACGGCGGGCGCTCTTTGCGCCACGCTTCGCCTTCCCGCTGTCGGAATCGACCCGGCTGGAGGTGCGCACCGATCTCGGGTTCGGCGAGGTCTTCGACGTCGATACAGGCTTTCCGGAGGATTCCGACGACGAGGGCGATACCGGATCCTCGGCGATCCTACGGGCCGAGGAGGATCTTGGCGGTCTCTATTCCGCCTCGGTGGGGTATGCGATCAGCTATGACAGCCGCCGGATCGGGCTCGATCCCACCGCGGGTGTCCTGCTCCAATTCAGTCAGGACTTCGGCTACCGGAGCGACGACGCCACCTTCATCCGCACGGAAGTGGCCGCGCGGGCCCGGCGGGCGGTGTTTCGCGAGGACGTGACGCTCCGCGCCGAGTTCGAAGCGGGCGCCGTCGCCTTTTCCGGCGGTGACAGCCGCATCACCGACCGCTTCTCGCTGTCGCGGCGGATCCGCGGCTTCGAGCCGAACGGCGTCGGCCCGCGCGACCTGAATGTCGAGAATGAGGACGTGCTCGGCGGCAACTTCTATGCCGTGGCGCGGTTCGAGGCCGACTTCCCGCTCGGCATCCCCGAAGAATACGGCATCACTGGCGGTGTGTTCTATGACGTGGGCTCGGTCTGGAGCCTCGACAACACCGATGGCGGCCCGGACGGCAACGATCCGGTCGACGACGGGTTCAGCCTGCGCTCGGCGGCAGGCGTCTCGATCTTTTGGGATACCATCCTCGGGCCGCTGCGGTTCAACTTCTCCCGCGCGATCACCAAGGAAGACTTCGACGAGGAGCAGAACTTCGAGTTCACGGTCTCCACGCGCTTCTGACCATGCGGCGCGTGCGAGACACCGCCTCGGGGTGCACATCGCTCCTGCTGGCTCTCGCCCTTGCCGGTCCGGCGCCGGCCCAGACGCAGGACGCGCCGCCGGGCTTTGCCGCGCCGGAGGGCGGAACGCTGGAGTTTCCGCTTGCGCGCCCGCGCACGCCGCTGCTGACCCTCGATCAGGAGCGTGTCTTCACCGACTCGCGCTTCGGGCGCCGGGTGGCTGCGGAGCTGAACGCCGCCTCCGAGGAACTGGCGCGCCAGAACCGCCTGATCGAAGCGGAGCTGACGGCAGAGGAGCGCGCGCTGACCGAGCGCCGCGCGGCGCTGCCGCCGGACGAGTTTCGCGCCCTAGCCGACGCGTTCGACGAAAAGGTCGTGGGCTTTCGCCGCGCGCAGGACCGCAAGGCGCGCGCCTTCCAGCGGCGGGACGAGGCGGAGCGGCAGGTCTTTCTGCGTGCCGCCCTTCCCGTTCTGGCAGACCTCGTGGCCGAGCTGGGGGCCGTGGCCATCCTGGATGACCGCGCGGTTCTCTTCGCCGCGCAGAGCATCGACGTGACCGACCGCGCCATCGCGCGGATCGATTCCGTGATCGGCGCCGGTATGTCGCTCTCGCCCCCGGGGCCGATCCTGCCGGAAGATTCGAACTATCCCGTGCCCGCGCTGTCCCCGTCGGAGGATACGGGGCCAGAAGACGTGGGGCCAGAAGATGCAGGCCCGGAAGAAACGGTGCCCGGGGAATCGGCACCGGGTGAAGCGGCACCGGGGGAAACGGGCGGGACGGCGCCCACGGGGGCGCCGCAATGAGGTGCGCATGCTTGCCCGCGCGCGGGCTCCGGTGCTACAGGGCGGGAGCCGTGGCTTCGCGCCGCGCCATGCCCTAGCGAAACCCGAAAGACGACGCCCCATGATCGCTCCCGACGACGGCGCTTCCACGTCCCCGACAGACGCAGAGGCGCCAGTGACCGAAGCCGATATGGCTCTCATCCAGAAGATCCTGCCGCATCGCTATCCCTTTTTGCTTGTCGATAAGGTGCGCGACATCGTGCCCAACGAAACGGCGACGGGCATCAAGTGCATCACTGCAAACGAGCCCCAGTTCACCGGGCATTTCCCGGGGCAGCCGATCATGCCCGGCGTGCTGATGATCGAGGCGATGGCGCAGACCTGCGGTGTGCTGATCGGCGTGTCTCGCGGCCTGTCCTCGACGCTGATGATCTACTTTACGACCATCGATAAGGTGAAGTTCCGCCGGACGGTCGTCCCCGGAGACGTGCTGGAGATGCACGTGCGGATCACGCGTCTTGGCACTCGTGTCGGCAAGTTCGAAGGCAAGGCGTATGTCGAGGGCCAGCTGGCCGCGCAGGCGGAGTTCTCCGCGATGCTGCAGGACAGCAGCGCGGACAAGGACACCGGCGGAGAAAGCGCGAGCTGATGACGATTCACGCCGAGGCGCAGATCGACAGCACGGCCCGGATCGACCCCGGGGCAGAGATCGGCAGCGGTGCCCGGGTCGGGCCGTTCTGCGTGATCGGGCCGGAGGTTCGGCTCGATGCCGGCGTGCACGTGCACAGCCATTGCGTACTGACCGGCGCGACGCGCATCGGCGAGGGCACGGAGATCTTTCCGTTTTCGGTGATCGGAGAGATCCCGCAGGATCTCAAGTTCGACGGCGAGCGTACGCGCCTCGAGATCGGGGCGCGCAACCGCATCCGGGAGCATGTTACGATCAACACGGGCACCGCCGGCGGCGGCGGGGTGACACGCATCGGCGACGAGTGCCTTCTGATGGCGGGCGTGCACGTGGCGCACGATTGCCAGGTCGGCGACCGGGTGATTCTGGTCAACAATGCCGGGCTGGCGGGCCATGCGATCGTGGGCGACGATGTGATCGTCGGCGGCCTGTCGGGTGTGCACCAATGGGTGCGCGTGGGACGGGGCGCCATTATCGGTGCCGTCACCATGGTTGCGCATGACGTTATTCCCTACGGACTGGTGCAGGGGCCACGGGGGCGTCTCGACGGGCTCAACCTCATAGGGCTGAAGCGGCGCGGCGTGTCGCGCGCCGATATTGCCGATCTCCGCGCCGCGCTCGACACGCTCGGTCATGGCGAGGGGTCCTTTCTCGACCGGGCGAAGTCGCTCGATCAGGGCGCCAATGGCAACGCCTACGTGCAAGAGATCGTGGATTTCGTCACCGGCGCGTCGGACAGGCATTTCCTTACCCCGACGCGGACAGATTAGGCCGTGGGACGCCCGATTGCGCTGATCGCCGGAGAGGGGGCGTTGCCCCTGGCTGTGCTCTCGGCCTGCGAGGCGGAGGGGCGGCCGGTCACCGTCTGCGGTGTGCGCGGGCATGATGGCGATCTTCCGCGCAACGACAGGCCCCTGCGGCTGGAGACGATCGGCAGCCTGATCGCGGGGCTGAAGGCCGACGGGATCGCCGAGGTCTGTTTCTGCGGCGCGGTCCAGCGCCCCCAGATCGACCCGACGGCCATCGACGCGGCCACCGCGCCCCTCGTCGAGCGGATGATCGGTGCGGTCTCGGCCGGCGGGGACGATGCCGCGCTCCGCGTGGCCGTCGCGCTGTTCGAGGAGGCCGGCCTGCACGTCGCGGGCGCGGCGGAGGTGGCGCCGGGGCTCCTGCCGCCCGACGGCGTGCCGACCGCCGCCCGGCCGAGCGATGCCCACGGCGCCGATGCCGGACGCGGCGCAGCGACGGTCGCGGCGTTGGGGGCGGCCGATATCGGGCAGGCCTGTATTGTGCGGGCCGGTCAGGTGATCGCGGTCGAGGCGCTGCCGGGGACGGACTGGATGCTCGCCAGCCTCGCAGAGGTTCCCCCCGTGCTGCGCCCGCCCCATGACCGCGGCGGCGTGCTCTACAAGGCGCCGAAGCCCGGGCAGGACCGGCGCGTCGACTTGCCGACCATCGGCCCGAAGACGGTTGAGGGGGCCGCAGCGGCCGGGCTCGACGGTGTCGCGATCGAAGCGGGCGGCGTGATGGTGCTGGATTTGCCGGCCACCGTCGCCGCGGCCGATGCGGCTGGGCTCTTCCTTTGGGTGCGCAGTCCGGCCGCGGCGCGGCCGGGCTGATGCGCGTGTTCGTCATCGCGGGCGAACCGTCGGGAGACAGGCTCGGCGGCGCGTTGATGGCGGGGCTCTCCCATCTGGAGCCGGGGGTGACGTTCAGCGGTGTCGGCGGGCCGGAGATGACCGCGCAGGGCCTGATCAGCCTCTTCCCGATGCGGGAGCTTTCCGTGATGGGCCTCGCGGAGGTGCTGCCGAAATACCGCTTGCTCAAGCGGCGGATCGCCGAGACGGCGCAGACGGCCTGTGCCGAGGCGCCCGATGTCCTCGTCACCATCGACAGCCCGGATTTCTGCCTGCGGGTCGTGAAGCAGGTCCGGGCGCGGCGCCCGGATCAGCGCGTCGTGCATTACGTGGCGCCGTCGGTCTGGGCCTGGCGCCCGGGGCGGGCGGCCAAGATGGCGCCGCTCGTGGATCAGGTGCTGGCGCTTCTGCCGTTCGAGCCGCCCTATATGGAAGCCGCCGGGATGCGCTGCGATTTCGTCGGCCACCCCGTCGCGGCCGACCCCGTGGCGAGCGAGGCCGAGGTGGCGGCGTTCCGCGCGGCCCATGGTCTGGGGCAGGGGCCCCTTCTCTGCGTGCTGCCGGGGTCGCGCAGCGGCGAGATCGCCCGCCTTGCGCCCCGCTTCGGCGTGGCCCTGCAGCGGCTCGGCCGCGACATGCGGGTCGTTGTGCCCACGCTGCCGCACCTTGCCCCGCGTCTGGAGGCGGAGGTGGCAGGATGGCCGGGCGATCCGCTGGTCCTGACACCGGATCCCGCCGAGAAACGCGCGATCTTTCGGGCCGCGCAGGCGGCTCTGGCCGCGTCGGGGACCGTGAGTCTCGAGCTTGCTGCGGCCGGCACCCCCATGGCCATCGCCTATGACGTGCACCCGGTGACCCGGGCCATCGCGTCGAGACTGCTGCGGATCGACACGTTCACGCTGGTGAACCTCGTCACCGAGACCCGCACCGTCCCCGAATGCATGGGCAAGGCCTGCACGCCCGCGAACATCGCGGCAGCCCTCGCAGGCGTGCTCGACGCGCCCGACGCGCAGGATGCCGCCATGGCTCAGACGATGGAACGGCTCGGCCGCGGCGCGGAGGAACCGGGCCTGCGGGCGGCGCGCGCGGTGCTCGACGGGCTCGGCCGTGCGGCGGGCTGACGGGCTGCCTTTGCGCCGTACGGCCCCATCGTCAGGACACGGCACTCCTGTCCCCGCGTCGGCCCCACGCAAACGCGCCGCGGCGTGCCCCGTGCCGAGGGTCGATCTCGCGCATGGGGCGGGCTGACGGGCGGCCCGCGCGCGCCCTGGTCCCATGCTCAGCACACAGCACCCGGATCGCGCCATCGCCCGCGGCGCCTTGGCGCCGCGGCGTGTCCCATGTCATAGACGATCTCTTGCTAGGGGTGGGCTGACGGCCAGTTTTTTGCGCTGTCCGGTTTCATCGCCAGGTCAAGGCACCCGGTCCTCCCGGTGGCCAGCCGCCAACGCGCCACGGCGCGCCCTGTGTCCCGGGCCGATCCCGCACGCGGGGCGGGTGCCCACCGTCGAGGAGCGCGCGCGCTGTCTCGGACCTTCAGGCCAGAGACGCCGCCGCCTACCCGCGGTGAATCCAGCCGCCGCCGAGCACCCGTGTGCCATCCGTTTCGTAGAAGACGCAGGCCTGGCCCGGGCTGACCCCTTCCTCGGCCACGATCAGCTCGACCGTTCCGGTCGTCGGCCCGGTCGGCCGCAACACGGCCTCGCGCGGGGGGCGGGTGGAGCGGATCTTGGCCGAAAGATGCCACGCGTCGCGGCTCTCCAGATCGGTATCGCCAAGCCAGTTGATCTCGCGCACCGGCACCGTCCGGGTCGAGAGCGCGTCCTTCGGCCCCACGACGACGCGCCGCGCGTCCGGGTCGAGCTTCACCACGTAGAGCGGCTCCGACAGGCCGCCGATGCCCAGCCCGCGGCGTTGACCGATGGTGTAGTGGATCACACCGCGATGCTCGCCCAGCACCCGGCCGTCGAGATGCACGATCTCTCCCGGCTCGCCGGCCCCGGGGCGCAGCTTCTCGATCACGGAGGCATAGTCGCCATTCGGGACAAAGCAGATATCCTGGCTGTCGGGCTTGTCGGCCACCACGAGGCCGTGCTTTGCGGCCAGATCCCGGGTTTCGCCCTTGCTGGCGAGATGGCCGAGCGGGAAGCGTAGATAGCCCAGCTGTTCCGCCGTCGTGGAGAACAGGAAATAGCTCTGATCGCGCACCGGGTCGGCCGCCATGTGCAACTCGGGCCCCGCCGAACCGGACTTGCGCTGAATGTAATGCCCGGTCGCCATACAATCGGCGTCGAGATCGCGCGCCGTTTCCAGCAGATCCTTGAACTTGACGCGTTCGTTGCAGCGGATGCAGGGCACCGGCGTCGCCCCGCCGAGATAGCTGTCGGCGAACTCGTCGATCACCGCTTCGCGAAACTGGTTTTCGTAATCCAGCACGTAATGCGGAAATCCCATCGCCTCGGCGACGCGGCGGGCTTCGTGGATATCCCGGCCGGC
>JBCDGG010000011.1:0-55853 GCA_038757905.1 Pseudomonadota bacterium
AGGCGTGGTGCGCGGACGTATCCGCATGGCACTCAACGGGCACGTGATGCTCACGCTGCTGCTCGACGAAAACGACGAGCCCCTGGGCGAGCCCTGGGCCGAAACCATGGGCCTTCCGGCGGAGGGCCGGTCGCGCGCGCCCCTCGTCGAACTGATCGAGGCCGAGGCCGCCCAGTCCCTCGCCCGCGCCGAGGACAGCCTGTTGATCGATGACGACAAGCTGGACGAGGCGCTGCGGCGTGTGGTGCGCCAGGTCTGCACCGAAGAGATCGGGCGCAAGCCCGAAGTCACGGTTGTGGTGTCGCGCCTGTCCTGATGCGGCGCGTTCGCGTGGCGGTGCGGCGGATGCGTCCGCGCCCTGGGAACCTGCCCTAGGCGACAGATAACGCAGAGGATCCGGGCAGGGCGGGCAACACGCCTGCACCGGATGAAACGCGTATCAAACTGCAGTTTCGGGCCGTCGCGGCCATGGGTGGCCATGCGCGGTTCGCGCAACGCACCTGCCCAGAAATGGCCGGAGTCGTGCATCGGAAATTGCCCAACTCCGGATTGAGCGTTCGCGCACCCCTAACCGCAGACCTGCTTCGCAATCGCTCATCGAAGGAACGCAGAATGAAAGAACCGCTGACCGTCAAATTCTTCCAGAACGAGGTCAAACCGCACATCAAGAACTCCGGCGAGTACAAGAACCTCGAGAACCACGTGAAGGGGGCCGAGTCGCTGGAGAAGAACTGGAAGTCCAAGCCGCTAGACCCGATGGCGACGAAGCTTCTCAACAACTCGCTGAACAACATCGAGAAATGCCTGAACGCCGTGAAGAAGCCCAACGACGCGCTCAAAGGCGCGACCGGCAAGGTCAGCAAGGCGATCAAGGCCTTCAAGGACGAGCACAACAAGAAGTTCGTCGCCAAGGTCGACGCCTTCAATCTCGGCACGATCCCCGGCGGGATGAAGGCGATGAAGGATGTCGGCGTCAAGGAATACACCCCCGAGAATACGGAGTTCCGCAACGCCACCAACAGCGTGAAGGCGGACGATTCTCAGAAGCTGCTCGACATCCACAAGAAGATCCGCCCGAAGATCAACCTGTCCTCCGGCCTGTTCAAAAGCTACGACGCCGCCGCCGCTCAGGTGAAGGCCAAGGACAAAGAGCTCAAAGATGCAGCCAAAGCCGGCGACAACGAGGCCCGCAAGACCCTGCTGGGTGAGTACAAGGTGGCCGTGAAGGACCTCTACAACAACACGACGGCGGCCCGGAACGAGATCATCCGGCTGCAGAAGGATGGGATCAACCGGCTGAAGAAAGAGCTTCGGATGAGCTGATTACTGGCGCGCCGCGCGGTGGACGGGCGGCGCGCTCCCGTATGCGGAGCCCCGGCGCACAGGTGTCACGTCATCCCTCTCGACCGCGTCGCACGCTGGCGCGGGGGCCCCGGCGTGCTCTGACAGGAACGGAACCGGCGCGCTCTGGCCGACAAGGCCAGCCCCCATATGCCCTTGGCAGTGGTCGACGCGCGACGCGCCGCCTAGGCGAAAGACCGCAGAATGAACTCCGGAACGTGATCGCCCATGCCGACAACGGGCTGATCGTCCTCTGTCCGGCGCCCACGGCCGCCGCGCGACCGCCGCGACCGGCGGCCATCGGTGGCGCCCTCGTCGCGCGGCTCGCGCGGTGGGGGCGGGGCATCGGGGGTCGCGGTGGCCTCGACGATCACGTCGGCGGGCGCCTCCGCCGTTTCGTCCGACTTCCGCGAGCGGGAGCGGCGCGGCGGCCGGGTATCCTCCCGGTCGGATCGGGCCGGCCGGTCCAGCTTCGGTACGTCCTGACCGATCATGGTCTCGATCGCCTGCAGCGCCTTGTCGTCGCCCGGCGTCGTGGCGATCATGAACGCCTTGCCCTCGCGTCCGGCGCGCCCGGTGCGGCCGATCCGGTGCACGTAATCCTCGGCATGGTTCGGCACGTCGAAGTTGAACACATGCGAGACATTGGGGATGTCCAGCCCGCGCGCCGCGACGTCCGAGGCGACCAGAAACGTGATCGTCCCGTCGCGGAAGCCGTCGAGCGTGCGCATGCGGTGGGATTGGTCCAGATCGCCATGGATCGGCTCGGCGTTCAGCCCGTGCTTCTTGAGCGATTTGGCAACGACATCCACCTCGACCTTGCGGTTGCAGAAGATGATGGCGTTGCGGCATTCCTCCCCTTCGGAGGCGATCAGATCGCGCAGGATGCCGCGCTTTTCCGAGGCCGCACGGTCCTTGCGCGAGGGTTTGAACTGCACGCAGCCCTGGGTGATCGTCTCCGACGTGGTGGCCTGGCGCGCCACCTCGACCTTGGCGGGGTTCGACAGGAACGTTTTGGTTAGCCGCTCGATCTCCGGCGGCATGGTGGCCGAGAAGAACAGCGTCTGGCGCACCAGCGGGTTGGTCAGGCCGAAGATCCGCTCGATATCGGGGATGAAGCCCATGTCGAGCATGCGGTCGGCCTCGTCGACCACCATCACCTTGACGTCCGCCAGGATCAGCTTGCCGCGTTCGAAATGGTCCAGTAGGCGGCCCGGCGTGGCGATCAGCACGTCGACGCCCTTGCCGATCAGCTTGTCCTGCTCGCCGAAGGACACGCCGCCGATCAGCAGCGCCTTCGTCAGCTTAGTGTATTTGGCATAGGTGTCGAAGTTCTCGGCCACTTGCGCGGCCAGCTCGCGCGTCGGCGCCAGAACCAGGCTGCGCGGCATCATCGCCCGGGCGCGGCCGCGCTTCAGCAGCGTGATCATCGGCAGCGTGAACGAGGCGGTCTTGCCCGTGCCCGTCTGCGCGATCCCCAGCACGTCGCGCCCTTCGAGCGCGGGGGGGATGGCCCCGGCCTGGATCGGCGTCGGGGTTTCATAGCCGGTTTCTTCAACGGCTTTGAGGACCTTCGGGTCCAACTTCAAATCGGAAAAAGTGCTCATACAAGTCCCAAACTGGCGGCGGGGCCGGATGCCGTGTGCCGCAATGATCGGGACGCAAGTCGCCGCCCCGGCGTCTCCCTTTGGCGCGTATCGCCAAGATTTGCGGGCACATAGCGCGTTCCTGGCGATCCGTCAATTCATCCACAGGGATCGGGCGGAGTAGGGCCGCAGCTTCAGAGAAGTGTCGCGCCACCGTCGCACCCGCGTTGCAGAGCCGGGCAACACTCGCCGAACCACCCCCAACGCGATGTCAGCTACGGAGCCTTCCATGACCCGCTTTCGCTTTCTGCCCGACCTTCTGGCCGTTGCGATGCTGCCACTCGCGGCCCAGCCCGCCGCCGCCCAGGACAGTGTGCCCGCGACGCTGGCCGGTCACGCCTACCTGCCGGCGTTCTCGTTTTCGGTGCCGCCCGCCGATGCCCCGCGCGAGGCGCTGGTATCCGGCAAGTTCCTGACCGCGGATGCCCGAGTGGGTGCACCCTATACGGTGCCGGCGCGCACGGGGCTGGCAACACCGTTCCTCGGGCAGCCGTTGCAGGGCTTCTCGGCCTATGCGGCGGAGCGGACGGAGGACGGACACCTGATCGCCCTGATCGACAACGGGTTCGGCTCCAAGCTCAACTCGTCCGATGCGCTGCTCTCCTGGACGGAGATCGCCCCCAACTTCGACACCGGCGAAACCGAGATCGTCGACCGGATCTGGCTGAAGGATCCCGACGGGCATGTGCCCTTCCGCATCGTCCATGAGGCAACGCAGGAACGGTATCTGACTGGCGCGGATTTCGACATCGAGTCGATTCAGATGGTGGGCGATGACGTTTGGATCGGGGAGGAGTTCGGGCCCTATCTGATCTCCGCCACACGCGACGGTGTCGTGACAGGGGTGTATCCGACCGAACTCGACGGTGCCGTTCTGCGCTCGCCAGATCATCCGGCCCTGCGCGCCGGTGCGATTGCGGGCGAGGATTACACCGTGCCCCGCTCCGGCGGCTACGAGGGGATGGCGCTCACGGAGGACGGGTTGCTGCTGGCGATGCTCGAAAAACCGCTGATCGCCCCGGGAGGCGAGAGCGAAGGAGCCTTCCTGCGCGTGATCGCGTTTGATCCCGCGGCGCGGGCCTGGACGGGCGAGAGCTTCCGCTTCTCGCTCACGCCCGGCGCATCGGCTATCGGGGATTTCAACATGATCGACGCTACCCGCGCCCTCGTGATCGAGCGCGACAGCGGCGAGGGCGCCCCCAGCCTCGCCTGCGCGGCGGAAGGCGATGCCGGCTGCTTCCGCAACCCGGCCATGGTCAAACGTGTGACCCTGGTCGATCTGGGGCAGATCTCCGATACGGGCGAGATCGCCCGTCTCCGCCAGATCGATCTGATGGACATCGCCGACCCGGACCGGCTCGCGCGGCTTGAAACCGATGCCCAGGGGCTGACCGAGACGCAGTTCGTCTTTCCCTTCGTGACGATTGAAAGCGTGGTGCGCGACGGGCCCGAGCACATCCTCGTCTCGAACGACAACAACCTGCCGTTCTCAGCCGGTCGCAGGCTGTCAACGGCGGACGACAACGAGATCATCCGCCTGCACGTGCCGGAGCTTCTGGCCGAAGAACGCGACCGCGCCGCGCGCTAGAGGTCGCGTATCCGCTCGGGGTGGATCCGTCCGCGGGCCCAGTCCGTCAGCGCGATCAGATTGCCGACCAAACGGCCCCGGCTGTCCGTCCACGGCCGGGGCTTCACGCTGTAGACGAGGTTCGACGCAAGGTTGCGCAGCATCAACTCGCGCGCATGGGCCCGCCGGATCGTCTTCTTGCGCAGCAGGTAGACCGGGTTGGCGATCTGGCTGTAGCCGAGCCGACGGCCGGGCGAGCGGGCGACCTTCACGCCGAGATGGACGCCGCGCAGCGCGTCGGCACGGCAGATACGCCCGTGCGGCTCGGCGAGGCCCGAAAAATCGACGTCTTCGAGCCAGCCATACAGGGGCAGCTTTTCGTCGAAGCGCAACGCATGGGCTGTCACAACCGAGCCGCGCACTGCGAAGTTGCACCCGTAACCGTTCCAGGTGTCCTCGATCGCGTCGGAGGGCTCGGCGGGTGCGTGGCGGGCATCGGCTGCAAGACGAGCGATGCCCTCCTCATGGCTCAGGCCGCGCCCGACCACGCCATCGGCCAGAACAGTTCCGGTGAACATGGCGACATCGGTGTGGGCCGCAAACAGGGCGTCGAGCCGTTCCAGATAGTCGGATGCCATCAGGAAGTCGTCATCGAGAAACAGAACGATGTCGTCGGGGGCCAGCATCTCGAGCACGCGGTTGCGCTGGGCGCTGCTGCCCTTCGGCCCCTCGATCACCGCTACGTCGAAGGGCACTTCGGCGGGCAGCGTCGCTGCCACGTCGCGGGCCTCGGCGATGGACAGCACCACGAGGTCGGGCCGGCGGGTCTGCGCGGCCAGGGCGCGAACGGTCGGGGTCAGGATGTCGGCGCGTCCGGTCGTCGCGATGCCGACGATCAGCCGCCCCTGGGCGGTGTCGCGCCCGCGGGGCGCGCCGCTTTCGGCATGAAGTTGCGCTGATCCGTCCATCTGGGACTCCGATTTTGACGGTTTGCCTTTTTCCTGCCACCGTCGCCTGCGAATTGGGCGGAGGAATAGTTGGTAAAGGGCAATCGACCCATGACCAGCCTGTCGCATCGGAACGAGGCGGAAGAGTGTCCGGAGTGGGCCATTCCATCACGCAGATGGGTGTGGCGCATCGCCATCGCGTTTTGCGCGGCCATCTGGGCGGTGGTGCTTCTCTGGTTGTTCGGCGGGTTCACCTCGTCAGGCTAGGGGGCGGCACCAAGACCGGGCCGCCGGTCGAAAGGCGCTGTCAGCGTGCGCCCCGTTGGCTGATCAGCACGCCCACCGTCCGCAGGATGATCCACAGATCCATCGCAAAGCTGCGCGAGCCGACATAGCGCGCATCCATCTCGACCCGTTCGGGAAAGGTGGTGTCGCTGCGCCCGCTCACCTGCCACAGGCCGGTGATGCCGGGTCTTACCGACAGATAGGCGGACACGCGATCGCCGTAGAGCGGCAGTTCCTCGGACACGATCGGGCGCGGTCCGACAATCGCCATGTCCCCGCGCAGCACATTGATAAACTGTGGTAATTCGTCGAGGCTCGACTTCCTTAGGAAGTGGCCAAGGCACGACACCCGAGGGTCGTTCGTCAGCTTGCGGGAGACTTCCCACTCTGCCCGGGCCACCGGATCGGAGGCGAGGATCTGCTCCAGCCGCTCCGCCGCGTCGGGCACCATCGTTCGGAACTTCAGGCAGTTGAAGCGACGGCCGCCCTTGCCGACGCGCGGCTGGGCAAAGAACACTGGCCCCCCTTCGCGAAGGTAGAGGAGGGCGCAAATACACAGCATCACGGGCGCGAAGAACAGCAGCGCCGCCGCTGCAAAGACCCGGTCGAAGACCGTTCGTGCCAAAAAGGCAGGGGAAATGCCGTTCAAGCGGATCCCCGACGGCAACTCAACCGAATCCTGCAGTACGCGCACCTGAGAAAACGCCTCTTGGTGCTTGGACTGATTACTCATCATTCACCTAACCGGCCGCTTGCGCGACCGCTCTTGATTCGCCTGCGCGAACCACACCCGCCTTTCATTTGACACAAACCTGCCTCAATCGGTGCCCCGCTAGATCGAACCAGACTGTTGCCTGATCGGAGACGACGGTAGAACGGCGTGCGCGGGCCCGGGTCTGACCCGTTCAAGCTTTGCTCGGTGCGAGGGAGGCGCGTGTTCGCCCGCGCCCCGCCTGAGTCGAATTTCGCGCCTGGGTTGTACTGCCTGGATTTTGCCGTAATTCAGCCGCGATCTTGCCACGGATGAGGACGCCCGCGAGACTTGTGCGGGACGGGAAACAGTGAAAATACCCGAAATAATAGAAAACAAATTCAATACTTTGAGCAAAGATCTTCACGTGGTTTAACTGGTTTGCCTTCGCCTCGATTGACAGATTTTCGGCACCTTCTGTACCCATCGGGCAGGCGTGCTCGCACCGCGCGTGGCCCTTGGGGCATCGAAATGGGCGGGCCGCCCGGGTACGAGTTGGATAGCGCGCCCGGAACCGGCCAGCCGGCCCCCGGACGCCGCGTCTTTCGGAGTGGGTAGCACAGCCATGGGAACGTCGCGCAACAGCAAGGGAAGCACCGGGGCGCCGCCAGCGCGCGACGCCGCGCCCTTTGCGCGCGTACGGGCCCATGCCTGCGCCCATCCGGATGCTCCCGCCGTCCTGACGCGGTCAGGGACGCTCCGATACTCAGATCTGGTCGATGCGGCCGAACGCGTCGCCGGGGCGCTCGTCTCGGCGGGGGTGCGGCCGGGCCAGCGCGTCGGCCTCTATGCCAGCCGCTCGCAGGAGGCCGTGGCGGCGATCCTTGGGATCTCGGCGGCCGGAGCGGGATACGTGCCGCTCGACCCGACCTACAGCGCGGCGCAGATCCCGCATATGGCGCAGGATCTGGCGCTCGATGTGGTTCTGGTGGACGGGCGCTACACGGCGGCGGCGCAAGCGTCGCTGCCTGCCGCGTGCCGCCGGATCGACCTTGGCGCGGCGCTGTCTGGCCCCACGCTGACGCAGGACGTCGCCTATCCCGGGCCCGACGCGCCCGCCTATGTGATGTATACCTCCGGCACGACCGGGACGCCGAAGGGCGTGGTGATGCCGGTGCGGGCGCTCGGGGTTTATCCGTTCCAGCGCTTCATGGCATTCGGGCCGGGCGATGTGGTGCTGCATCATTGCACGCTCGGGGCCGATGGCGCGGTCTTCGACATCTGGTGCCCGCTGCTGAACGGTGCGGCCCTGGCGCTGCTCGAAGAGGATGTGCCGACGGTCTCCGCCGTTGCCGATACGATGCGGTGGCATCGCGTGACGGCCGTGGGGTGGTATGCCGGTCTGCACCATCTGGTCATCGACCACGACATCGAGGCCTTCGAGACGGTGCGCTTCAACCTCTCCGGCGGCGATCGGATGTCCGCCCCCCATGCGGCGCGGCTTTTGGAGCGATGGCCGCATATCGCCCTCTTCAACTCCTACGGCCCGACGGAGGCCTGCGTGGGCGCGCTCTACCACCGCGTCACCCCCGCCGATGCGGCGGAGGGAGAGATTGCCATCGGCAGGCCCTATGATGGATACGGCGCCTTCCTGGTGGACGGGGCAGGGCAACCCTTGGCTCCCGATCCGGGGTGTGAGGGCGAGATCGCTATCTCCGGCCCGACTGTGGCGCTCGGCTATCACGCGCGACCGGAGGAGACGGCGCGCGCTTTCGTTCAGGACCCGAGGCCCGGGCGGCGCGGCCTCGTCTACCGGACGGGTGATCTGGCCCGGATCGGGCCGGGCGGCGCGTTTCACCTCCTGGGCAGGGCGGACCGTCAGCTGAAGATCGGCGGACGGCGGATCGAGCTCGACGGGCTCGAAGCCGCGCTGGAGGCCGAAGCAGGGGTGCGCATGGCGGCGGTCTGGCCGGTGCCGACGCCATCGGGACCCTTACTCGCTGGCGCGGTCCTTGCGGAACCCTCGGACGAGGGGGCGTCAGTCGCGGCGCGGGCCCGGGCGGCCGTGGCCGCGCGGTTGGGCGATGCGGCCCTGCCGGCCTGGCTGCATCCGGTCAACGACATGCCGCTCACCCCGGCTGGCAAGCTGGATCGCGCGGCCCTGGCTGAACGCCTGTCTCCGCGGCTGGTGGCGACCCCGGCCGCCACGGCGTCGCGTGGCGTGGGCGATGCGGCCGATGTGCTGTCTGGGATCTGGGACCATCTGCTGGGATGCGGGCCCCCGGAGCACGATGCCACGTTCTTCGAGCTTGGGGGCACATCGCTTCAGATGATCGAGGCGCATGCCCGGATCGAACGCGCATTCGGGCTGCGGTTGCCGATTGCCGAGCTTATGGCGACACCCCGCTTCGGCGCCCTGGCTGCGCATCTGGCAGATCGGGCGGCTGCGGCGCCTGCCTCACCGACGCGTGTCTCAACGGCAACTGCCTCACCGGCGCAAGCGCAGGCGCCCCGCCCCGACACAGGCCCGGGGCAGCGCCCAGCACCCAATGGGGCGGGTCGGGACATCGCTATCGTCGGTATGGCGGCGCGGCTTCCGGGGATCGCCGAGACCGGTCGAGCGGCGCTCGACCGGTATTGGCAGACGCTCCTGGACGGCCGCACCCTGATCTCGACCTTCGATCCCGCCGAACTGGAAGACGCGGGCGACCCGCCACCATGGCACCAGCGGGGCTACATCACGGCCCGCGCGACCATGATCGGCGCGGATTTCTTCGACGCGGATTACTTCGGCATCCGGCCGCGAGAGGCCGAGGAGATGGACCCGCAGGCCCGCATCTTTCTGGAACTGTGCCGTCACGCGCTCGACGATGCCGGGCTTGCCGGGGCCGGATCCGCCACCGCGGTGTTCGCCGCGTCGACGCTGAACACCTACCTGCTTCACAACCTCCTGCATGACCGTGAGGCGCTCCAGCGCTTTGTCGCGACGTACCCGCAGGGCGACTATGCCCGGCTGCTCGGCAACACGGCGGAGTCCGTGGCCACCCGTGTCGCGCACAAGCTGGGGCTCACCGGTCCGGCGATGGCGGTGGGGGCGGCGTGCTCCGGCTCCCTCGTTGCGATTGCGCAAGCGGTGGCTTGCCTGCGGTCGGGCCAGGCCGACGCGGCGTTGGCGGGCGGGGTGTCCGTCACGTTCCCGCAGCATCGCAGCTATCTGGCGCAGGACGGGGGAATGGCCAGTCCTGATGGCGTCTGCCGGCCCTTCGATGCGCAGGCCAACGGCACCGTCTTCGGCGATGGCGCGGGCGTGCTGGTGCTGAAGCGGCTGGAGGATGCGATGCGCGACGCGGACCCGATCCGCGCCGTCCTTCGCGGTGTCGGGCTGAACAATGACGGGGCGGACAAGGCGGCCTACAGCGCGCCGTCGGTGACCGGGCAATCCGCGGCCATTGCGGCGGCGCACCGCGATGCCGGCATCGACCCGGCCGAGATCGGCTATGTGGAATGCCACGGGACGGCGACCGCGCTCGGCGATCCCGCCGAGATTGCGGGGCTCGCGCGCGCCTTCGGTGAGGGCGTTCCGGGGCCCTGCTGGCTCGGCGCGGGCAAGGGAACCATCGGGCATTCCGATGCGGCCTCGGGCGTGCTCGGCGCGATCAAGACGATCCTGTCGCTGGAGACGGGCCTCATTCCGCCCGTGGCAGAGTTCGAGGCGCCCAATCCCCGCATCCCCTTCGCGGACACGCCGTTCCGGGTCGCTGCCACGTGCACCGACTGGCCCGGGCCGCGGGTGGCGGGCGTGTCGAGCTTCGGGGTCGGCGGAACGAATGCCCATATCGTGCTGGCCGAGGCGCCGCATGCCGTGCCCGAACCGGCGGCATCGCAGACGGCTCGGCCGCAGATCCTGCCCCTCTCGGCCAGAACGCCGGACGCCTTGGCAGAAGCCGCCCATGCCCTCGCCGGCGCGCTCGCCGATCCCGACGCGCCGGCGCTGGAGCGTGTCGCCGCGACCCTGCAGCGCGGACGCAAGGCGGAGCCGATCCGGCGCGCCATAGCGGCCGACAGCGTCGGCGAGGCGCGGCGCAAGCTGGAGCGGCTGCGCGCACCGAAGGATCCGCTGCCCGGGCCAGCGCCGCGCGTCGTCTTCATGCTGCCGGGGCAGGGCGGGCAGTATCCGGGGATGGGCGCGGGGCTCTATTCGGCCGAGCCCGTCTACCGCGAGGCCGTCGACATCGGCGCCGAGATCCTCGCACCGCTTCTCGGGCAGGATGTGCGCGCGCTCCTCCTGCCCGGCGACACCGCCCCCGACGCCGTGGCCGAGACCTTGCGGGAAACGCGCCTGACGCAGCCCCTCGTGTTTCTGACGGAGGTCGCGCTGGCGCGGCTCTGGCAGGCGCGCGGCGTGACGCCGGATGCGCTGATCGGCCATTCGGTGGGCGAGATCGCAGCGGCGGTCATTGCCGAGGTCATGTCGTTCGAGGAGGGGCTGACGCTGATCGCCCGGCGCGGCCAGCTGATGCAGGATCGGCCGCGGGGCGCGATGCTGGCCGTTTTGGCGTCGGCGGACCGGCTTCAGCCCTATCTCGTCGATGGTGTCGAACTCGCTTGCATGAATGCGCCGACGACGCAGGTCATCGCGGGCAGCACTGCGGCCATCGAACGGGTCGAGGCCGCGCTCGCGGCGGGCAGTATCGCCACGTCGCGGCTGCAGACGTCGCACGCGTTTCACGCCGCCGCGATGGACCCGGTGGTCGATGCACTGGCCGAGGAGTTCGCCGGGCTGCGCCTGCAGGCCCCGGCGATCCCCGTGGTGTCGACCGTAACCGGCACCTGGATGACGGAAAAGGAAGCCTGCAACCCGGCCTACTGGGCGGGCCAGGCGCGTGCCTGTGTAACCTTCGCGCGCGCGGTTTCGACAGCGTACGAGGGATCACCTGCGGTGTTTGTGGAAGTGGGGCCCGGGGCCGCATTGTCCGCCTTCGCGACGCAGGTGTTCGGCCGCGGAAGCCATGGAAGAGTGACGCAATCACTGCCGGACCACACCCAAGCGGTAAGTGATATGAGTACCATGGCTTCCGCGTGCGCCGATCTATGGACGGCCGGCGTGCCGATCGACTGGTCCCGCGCCGGGACAGACCCCGCCACGCGCCGCGTCTCTCTGCCGGGCACGGTGTTCCGGCGGCGCCGGTTCTGGGTCGAACCGGGGCTGGCCGGCAGGGCGCGCGGGGCGTCGCCCATGCTCCGGGGGCGGGAGCGCGCGTCCACTCGCCACGAGGCGGTTGCAGAGCCGGAGCGGGGCGGGCTGGAGGCCGATGTGGCCGCGTTGATCGCCACGCTGTCGGGCGAACCCGCGGCCGCGATCCGCCGCGATGCCACGTTCCTGGAGTTGGGATACGATTCGCTCTTCCTGTCGGAAGTCGCGGCCGGGCTGACCGCGGCCTATGGCGTTCCGGTCTCTTTGCGCAGCCTGCTGACCGAGGTGCAGACCGTGTCGGCGCTGGCCGCGTATCTGGAGCGTTCGATGACGCTCGACGCGCCGACCGGTTCTGCCGCCGCCCATCCTGAGCCAAGATCAGGGGCCGGGCGGGACAGGCACGCGTCAACGGCGGAGATCGTGGGGCTGATGCAGGCCCAGATCGCCGCCGTACAGGCACTCATGTCGGAGCAACTGAACACGCTGTCGCGGCTCGGAGCCTCGGATGCAGGCGGACCGACCGGACACGCGCCCAGTCCCGTGGGCCTTCCGGGCGCCCCTGTCTCTTCCGGCACAGCCGGTTTCACCCCGATCCCGCTGTCGGAAACGCAGCGGGAGATCTGGATGGCCCACCAACTCGGCGAACAGGCTGCGACGGCGTTCAACGAGTGCCTGATCCTACGCCTGTCGGGCGATCTGGACCGTGCGGGTCTGGAGGGCGCCCTGGCCGACCTCGTCGCCCGCCACGACGCGCTGCGGATGCGCTTCGCCCGGTCGGGCGAGGGCTTCGAAGTTCTGCCGGTCGCCGCGCCCGAGATCCGTTACAGCGACGTCTCCGAAGATGCCGCGCCGGAGCAGGCGCTCGATAGCATTCAGCGCACGGAGGCGGAGCGGCCGATCCCCCTCAGCGCCGGGCCGCCCTACCGGCTGCACCTCGTCCGCGTGTCGCACGATCGCCATGTGTTGCTCTTCACCCTGCACCATATCGCCTGTGACGGGCGGTCGCTCGGCACGCTGATCACCGACCTTGCCGCGCTCTATACAGAGCGCGTCGGGGCAGGCGACGGGGCACACGGTGCCGCATTGGCACCGGCGCCGTCCTTCGCCGCGCATGCTCTCGCGGCACAGGCGGCGGCACCGCGGCCGGAAACGCTGGCGTGGTGGGCCGCGCGGCTGTCCGACGCCCCCGATCTGCCGGAGCTGCCGACGGACGCACCACGCCCGTCCGAACGCAGCTATGCAGGCGCCACGGTGCAGGCGGAAATCGCGGGCGATTTGCTGCAGGCGGCCCGCCGCGCGGGCGCGGCGGCGGGCTGCACGCTCTATGCGACGCTGTTCGCCGCGCTTCAGATCGTGCTGGCGCGGTTGTCGGGCGCCGAGGATATCATCCTCGGGGTTCCCGCCGATGCGCGCGACCCGGCGACGGACCGGATGCTCGTCGGGGATTGCATCAGCTTTCTGCCGGTGCGCGCCCCGCTGGATACGGGCGCCCCAGCCACGGCGCATCTTCGCCAGGTGGGGCAGGAACTGGCGGCCGCGCTCGACCATCGCGACGTGACCCTGGGCACGCTTGTGCACGCGCTGGACCTGCCGCGCGACCTGACGCGCCGGCCCCTGACCGAAGTGCTCCTGAACCTGGAGCGCGCCAGGCCGGTGCCGCCATTCGGCCCGCTGCGGGCGGATCTGCGCGCCGCGCCCAAGGCGGCCGTCAACCACGATCTGTTCTTCGATGCCGCCGAAACGGATGCGGGCCTGCGGATCACGGTTCACTACAATGCGACCCTGTTCGAGGCGGAGACGATCCTGCGCTGGGTGGACCATCTGCGCCAGGTGCTGGCGGCGCTCGCGGACGATCCGGATCGCAACGTGGCCGATTTGCCCGTGCTGTCGGACGCCGCGCAGGCGGAGCTGGTGGACGGGCTGAACGCGACGGAGGCCCGTCTCGCCTACAAGGATGTGCCCGCCCGGGTCGCGGCGCAGGCGGCCGCCAAGCCCGACGCCATTGCCGTGACCGATGCGGAGGGCGCGTTGAGCTATGCCGCGCTCGATGCCCTGGCCGATGCGGTGGCGGCGGCGCTTCAGGCGCGGTTCCCCGAGCCCGGCGCGCGCATCGCGGTGTCCCTGCCTCGGGACAGGCGCCTGCCCGCGGCGCTGATCGGCGTGATGCGCGCAGGCCACGCCTACGTTCCGCTGGACCCCGAGCAACCGCTGGAGCGCCGGCGGGAGGTGGCCCGGACCGCCCGCGCGGACGCCATGCTGAGCACCGCGTCTACGGCGCTGGCGGCCGATGACCGCCCGGTCTTCGATCTCGATGCCATTCGTCCGGGCGCACGCCCCGTCCTGCCCGAGGTCGACGCAGACCGGCCGGCCTATGTCATCTTTACGTCCGGGTCGACCGGCGTTCCAAAGGGCGTCTGCATTCCCATGGGCGCGCTGGCCAATCTGCTGTCCTCCATGGCCATGGCGCCGGGTTTGAGGGCGCAGGACAGGATGCTCGCGCTGACCACCGTCAGCTTCGACATCGCCGCGCTGGAGCTGTTCGGGCCCCTCACGGTGGGCGCGGCGGTTCACGTCTCGTCCTCGGCCGATCTGCTGGGCGGCGGCGCCGTGCAGGCGGCCCTGGCGGATGGGGCTTTCACGGTCATGCAGGCGACACCCACGCTCTGGGCGCTGCTCCTGGAGGTTGGCGCAACGCTGCCCCGGGGGCTGGGTGCGCTGGCCGGGGGCGAGCCGCTGCCCGCCGATCTGGCAGAGCGTCTGCTCGGGAGCGGCGCCGAGGTCTGGAACCTCTACGGGCCGACGGAGACGACCATCTGGTCGGCGGCGAAGCGGATCGAGCCCGGGGCGCCCGTCACCATCGGCGGGCCCATCGCCAACACCGAGTTGCACGTGCTCGACGCGGAGCGGCGCCTCCTGCCGCCCGGCGCGGTAGGCGAGCTTTGGATCGGGGGCAGGGGCCTCGCACTGGGATACTTCGACCGGGCGGATCTGACGGAGGCCGCCTTCTGCAACGTTCTTCTGGGGGGGCGCATACGGCGCCTCTATCGGACGGGCGATCTCGCCCGGCGTCTGGGCTCGGGCGAGATCGCGGTGCTCGGCCGGCGCGACGGTCAGGTCAAGCTGCGCGGGTTCCGGCTGGAGCTTGGCGACGTCGAATCGGAGCTGCGCGCCTGCGACGGGGTGGCTGCGGCCGCCGCGGATGTGCGCGACGCCGGGGCGGGCCGGGCGCTCGGCGCCTGGCTTGTGCCCCGCGCCGGACAGAGGATTGACCTGGATGCCGTGGCGCGCCGCTTGTCTGAGCGAAAGCCCGATTACATGGTGCCAAGTGTCTGGGCGGTGCTCGATGCCCTGCCGCAGACGGCCAATGGCAAGCTCGATCGCCGCGCCCTTCCCGGCGATGCGCTCGCCCCATTGCTTTCCCCGGCGTCCGCCGGGGCGTCCGCGCCCGTGCCCGAAAGCGGCCCAGACGGCCCCGCGCCGGAGGACCCGTCTGCGGAACGCAAAGGTACGACGGCAGAGGAACCGGCCGAAGACACTGCCCCGGACGATGGCGAGGTGCGGGCGCTGGAGGACCGGATCGCAGGGATCTGGGCGGATGTGCTGGGCGTAGAAGGGCTGGACCGCCGCGCCACGCTCTACCAGCTCGGGGCTGACAGCCTCAGCGTGTTCCGTATCGCCGCGCGTCAGCTGGCCGAGGGGCTCGACCTTGAGGCCCGCGATGTTCTGGCCCATCCGACCGTGACGCGGCTGGCGGCGTTCGCCCATGCCGAACGCGGGCGCGGTGGCGCGGCGGACCGGCCCGCCCTGTCGGACTACTTCGGAGGGGCCCGCCGCCGGTGCGCGGGCTGAGCGCCCGTCACGCCTCGGGCCGGGGCTGGGGCTTGAGCGGGGGCAGGGGCAGCGCCCCTTCCCGCAGGGTCAGGGTGATTTCGCCGGCATGGCGCACGGCAATGCAGCCCGGAAAGCCCGGCCCGAGGTCCAGTGGGAGCAACTGCCAACGCTCCGCGAGCGCGCCCGACAACCGCTCCAGCCGGGCCGGGCTGCCGGGCGACAGCGTGACGTCGAAACTGTCGAGGGGCCGCGTCAGCCCCGCGCCGAGCGCCTTGAGCAAGGCCTCCTTGCGCGTCCAGGCATTGAAGAAGCCGGCCCGCCACTCCTCGGGCGGGAGCGCGGCCAGCGCCTGCTGCTCGGCGGCCGAGAAGAACCGCTCGGCCAGCGCGGGCTCCACCGCGCGGTGGGGTTCGATGTCGATCCCGAGGGCCAGCCCATGGGGCCCCGCGACGAGCGCCGCCCAGCCGCCGGCGTGGGAGAGGTTGAAGGCCGGCCCGGCGCCCCCGGCCCCTTCGGTGAGGGCGGGCTTGCCATGGAGCCCGGCGGCGAGCGGAACGGCGCGCGGGGCGCAGCCGAGATAGCCCGCCAGGATCTCCCGCATGCGGCCGCGCGCGATCTCGTAGCGGCGGCGGTGCTCGGGGCGGAAGAACGCGGCGGCACGGCTGCGCTCCTCCTCGGAAAGATGCGCCCGGAGCGAGGCGTGCTGCGCCTGTCCGCGCTCATCGAGCGGCCAGAGCCAGAGATCGAGCGCCAGCGCGTGGGCTGCTCCCCCGACGACTTCGAGCGTCATGCAACTTCCCCTTTCCCGGCAGCATAGCGCGCGCCGTCGCCGGATCGCCATGCGGCGCGCTGGGCCGGGCGGCGCGGCGAGGTCGACCCCGGCACGGTCGGCCGCAGCCGCGGCAGGTCTGTGCTGGTGGGGTCCGAATGAACCAGCCCCCGACCAATCCTGCCTTGGCCAGAGCTGCTTGGACCGAACCGTCGCTGGCCAACCCCGCCCGGGCCAACCCCGCCCGGGCCAACCCCGCCTGGGCCAACCCCGCATGGGCCAAATCGGCACTGGCCCGCCGCCCAGCCGCCGGGTAGGTAGAGCCACGCACGAGATCGCCGGCCGCAGGAACGAGGGGACGCAGAATGACACGCCGCCAATCCACGCTTTGGAGCATTTCGGGGCCAACCCTTCGCGGTCTGGCCGTCCTGTTGGCGGGCCTCGGCCTGGCCGCTCCGGCCGCGGCGCAGACGCTGACCGAACAGCAGGCCCGCCAGCAGGTGGCCTCCTCGCGCGGTGTGCAGGTCGTCGTGGCCGACCTCGACTTCATCGATGCGGCCACCAAGCGCCAATTTGAGCAGGCAGGGAAGCAGTTCCCGTATTACGGGGCCTTCGTCCTGTCGCCGGGCGATCCGCAATCCAACCAATCGGGGCTTGCCGCGGCCAACTATCACTCACCCCAGGCGGCGGTTGAGGCCGCTTTGCGCGACTGCAACGCGCGGCGCACGACGGGGGACCCTTGCGTCGTCGTCGCCCAGACCTATCCGCGCGGCTATGAGGCGGGCGGGTTGACCTTGTCGACCGACGCTACGGAGGCATTGCGCGGCGATTTTCGCCGTCTGGACAGCCCCAAAGCCCTTGCCATCTCTCCGACAACGGGGCATTTCGCGTTCGCCCGCGGCGATGGCGCCCGCGCGCAATCCGCCTGCAACGCGGCCGCCGGGGCCAGCGGCGCGCAGGATTGCCGGGTGGTGGTCGTCGACCCCTGACGGGCGGGGCCGCCGCGCCCGTTCCGCGGCAAAGACGACGCGGCGTTTTGCGCTATGTCAAAGCGGAGTGCGCGGATTACGTGTGCGATGCCGCGAGGGGCGCTGACCGCCCGAACAGGATCAACTAGACCGAGGTAACCCCCAGGTGCCCTACATCGTACCGAACACCGCACCGGAGAACTTTGGCAAGGCACGCTATGACGACGCCGTCGACGCCGCGCTTGCCAAGCTGCACGACGAGGGGCGGTACCGGACCTTCATCGATATCGAGCGGCGTCAGGGCCACTTCCCCCATGCGGTGTGGCGCCGTCCCGACGGGACGGAGAGAGACATCACCGTCTGGTGCGGGAACGACTATCTGGGCATGGGCCAGCACCCGGCCGTCCGGGAGAGCATGCACGAGGCGCTGGAGGCCACCGGGGCCGGCTCCGGCGGCACGCGCAACATCTCGGGCACGACCGTCTACCACAAGCGGCTGGAAGCGGAATTGGCGGATCTGCACGGCAAGGAGGCCGCGCTTCTCTTCACCTCGGCCTACATCGCGAACGACGCGACGCTGTCGACCCTTCCGAAGCTGCTGCCCGGGCTGATCATCTATTCGGACGCGCTGAACCACGCCTCGATGATCGAGGGAATCCGCCGCAACGGCGGGGAAAAGCGCATCTTCCGACACAACGATCTCGGCCATCTGCGCGAGATGCTGAGCCAGGACGATCCCGCGGCACCGAAGCTGATCGCCTTTGAATCGATCTACTCGATGGACGGGGATTTCGCGCCGATCGCAGCGATCTGCGATCTGGCCGACGAGTTCGGGGCGCTCACTTACATCGACGAGGTTCACGCGGTGGGCATGTACGGCGCGCGCGGCGCGGGCGTGGCGGAGCGCGACAGCCTGATGCACCGGATCGACCTGATCAACGGGACGCTGGCCAAGGCCTATGGCGTGATGGGCGGATACGTGGCCGCATCCGCGAAAATGTGCGACACGATAAGGTCTTACGCGCCGGGCTTCATCTTCACCACATCGCTGCCGCCCGCCGTTGCGGCCGGGGCGGCCGCCTCGGTGGCGCATCTCAAGACGGATCAGGGCCTGCGCGACCTTCATCAGACCCAGGCGAAGATGCTCAAGCGCCGCCTGAAGGCGCTCGGCCTGCCGATCATCGACCATGGCAGCCATATCGTGCCCGTGATCGTCGGGGACCCGGTGCATTGCAAGCGGATCTCCGACATGCTGCTGGAAGACCACGGCATCTACTGCCAGCCGATCAACTTCCCGACCGTGCCGCGCGGGACGGAGCGGCTGCGCTTCACGCCCTCGCCCGTCCACGATGCCAAGATGATCGATCATCTGGTAAGCGCCATGGACGGTCTTTGGGCACATTGTGCGCTAAATCGCGCCGATCTCTCTGCCTGATCGGCATTGGGGTGCAACGCGCCCTCACTCATGCTAACAAATCTGTAAGGATTGGCGCGTATTCGAATCGCCAGCCATGAGGACGTTAGTGTGAAGAGCACGAGGCTGGGCAGATGATCGGGCGGCGCGGACCGCCCTCCGGTGGCGATGAATCCGAAGCGCCCCGCAGCTTCGACGACTTTGATCTGCGCATCGGCGATGTCATGCGCGGCGAGCGTGCGACCCTCGGCAAGTCCCTCCTCGACGTTCAGCGCGAACTGAAAATCAAGGCGACCTATATCGCCGCGATTGAAAACGCCGACACTTCCGCATTTGAGACTTCCGGGTTCATTGCAGGCTATGTGCGGTCCTACGCGCGCTACCTCGGCCTCGATCCGGAATGGACGTTCGAGACGTTTTGCGAAGAGGCCGGATTCACACCCGGCGCGGCCGCCGAAAAATCCTCGGCCCAGGGCGGGCCGGTGGGGCGTGTGCGCGGCCCGGTCTTCCGCAGGGCGCCCACAAGCTTCGGCGAGCCCGTGCGCGACCCGATCGTGCAGCCCCGCGTGTCGTTCCTGCCGAAGGAGCAAAGCGCCTTTTCCTCGCTGGAGCCGCGCGCCATCGGCTCCACCTTCGTGTTGCTCGCCCTGATCGGGGCGATCGGATACGGCGGCTGGTCCGTTCTGCAGGAAGTGCAGCGTGTCACCGTGGCCCCGGTGGAACGCGCGCCCGATGCCGTCGCCCAGGTGGACCCATTGGACAGCGTGACCTTCGAGGGCGACGAGACCGCGCCGGAGGCCGCGGGCGTCAGTGCCGCGACACCCGATGCGCTGGCCGAACTCTACCGGCCGCGGACCTTGGAAACGCCCGTCATGATCGCGCGCGACGGCCCGATCGCCTCCATCGACCCTGAGCGGATCGGCGCCCTGGCGGGCAGCGGCACGCCCTTCGATGCGCCGACCCGTCCCACGGGCCTCTATGGCGGGCCCGTCAACGTGGCTTCCGGGCCGCCCTTGCAGGACGGGCTCGATCAGGCGCTGGCCGGAGCGGTCGGTGGCCTTTCCGCTGACGGCCGCGCGGTCCGCGTGACCGAAGACGCACCCGAGGTGATGCTCGTGGCCGTGCGCCCAGCATGGGTGCGCGTCCGCGCTGCGGACGGGGCCGTGCTCTTCGAGCGGACGATGAACCCTGGGGACAGTTGGGTCGTCCCTCAGGGCGAAGTGCCGCCCACCCTGCGAACCGGGGCTGCGGGCGCTGTGTTCTTCGCCGTGAACGGGCAGACGTATGGCCCGGCGGGCCCCAACGGGGCAGTGGTGGATCAGATCGCCCTCAGCTCCGACGCGCTCTCGCAGGAGTTTGCCGTGGTCGACTCCACCGAGAGCGAGGCGGCGCGCGAAGCGGTCGCCTACGCCGAAGCGGCGCTGACCGCCCAGGCAGAGCCCGGCGCGCCGTCCGAGGCCGACGCCCAGCAGTGACCAACCGCGCGCTTGCGTCCCAGCCAAATCCGGAGTTGTTCTAAACGCTTGCGTTGCGGCGCAGGGTGACCCGCCCTATCTTGGACCTAAAGGCTCCGATGACGCGGAAGGTACCCCATGTCGCTCAACCACGTCCGTCCCTGGCGCAACATTTACCGACGCGAAAGCCGGCAGATATCCGTCGGTCCGGTCAAGGTCGGTGGCGACGCGCCAATCAGCGTTCAGACGATGACGAACACGCCCACGACGGACGCCAAGGCGACAATCGAGCAGATCCTGGCCTGCGCTGATGCGGGCGCGGATATCGTCAGGGTTTCCGTTCCGGATCGCGAAAGCTCGGCCGCGCTGAAAGAGATCGTGCGCGAAAGCCCGGTGCCCATCGTGGCCGACATTCACTTCCACTACAAACGCGGGATCGAAGCTGCCGAAGCGGGCGCGGCGTGCCTGCGGATCAACCCGGGCAATATCGGCAATGCCGACCGCGTGCAGGAGGTGATCAAGGCGGCGCGCGACCACGGATGCTCGATCCGGATCGGTGTCAACGCCGGCAGCCTCGAAAAGCACCTGCTCGAAAAGTATGGCGAGCCATGCCCCGATGCGATGGTCGAAAGTGGGTTGGACCACATCAAGATCCTGCAGGACAACGATTTTCACGAGTTCAAGATCTCCTGCAAGGCGTCCGATGTCTTCCTGGCTGCCGCTGCCTATCAGCAGATCGCGGATGCCACCGATTGCCCGATTCATCTGGGGATCACCGAGGCTGGCGCCTTCACCTCGGGCACGATCAAATCCGCCATCGGGCTCGGCAATCTCCTTTGGATGGGGATCGGCGACACGATCCGGGTGTCGCTGTCAGCGGACCCGGTGGAAGAGGTCAAGGTCGGCTACGAGATCCTGAAGGCGCTCGGCCTGCGTCACCGGGGCGTGAACATCATCTCCTGCCCGTCCTGCGCGCGGCAGGGGTTCGACGTAATTAAGACCGTGGAAAAGCTTGAGAAGCGGCTGGAGCACATCAAGACGCCGATGTCTCTGTCGATCATCGGATGCGTGGTGAACGGGCCCGGCGAGGCGCTGATGACGGATGTCGGCTTCACCGGCGGGGGCGCGGGATCCGGCATGGTCTATCTAGCGGGCAAGCAGCGCCACAAGATGGACAACGACAGCATGATCGACCACATCGTCGAGCAGGTGGAAAAGCGCGCCGAGGAGCTTGAGGCCGAGCGCACCGCCGAAGACGCCGAGACGTCTCCCCAGACAGAACCGGCCGAGTAACCCCGCGCGCATGCGCCCGGCCTTGCCGGTTGCCCAACCGGGGCTCTAGTCTGCGCAGGATCAAGGCACCTGCGCGGAAGATCCGCTATGCGGAGGCCAAACAGAGGGAGAGGCCGCACCATGGCGACGACATTTGCACCCCAAAAACGCAGTCCCCGCGACACCAAGGTCACCGTCGGCCCCGTCCCGCTTCCCGGTCCGTTCGGGATGGCGGGCGTCGGCTGGGCGGGCGCATCGGGCCCCGCGGCCAATAGCGTGGCGGAGTTCTTTGCCGACAGGTTGTCCAAGGATATCGCCGCGGGGCAGGCGCTCATGTCCTGCCAGTCGCTGATGGACGTGCAGGACGTTCAGATGCGCTATCTGCAATCGGTGACGGAGGATTACCTGTTCACCTGGCCGCGCGTGCTGCTCGAGCATTCGATGCTGGGCGGCATGCCCGCCCCGAAGGGCAGCGGCCTAGCGGCCGAGCATGCCGACGATCACATGGGGGTTTGACCCACCGCCTATGAACCGCGTGAGCCCGCGCGCGTTTCCGGGCCGTTGGCGCCGCAGCGCCGCACGCTGCCGTGGCGCGCGCGTCCGACGAGCCTAAGGCGCATACTCGGCATCGGTGACATGTTCGAGCCATGTGACCATGGTGCCGTCTTGCTCCTCCTGCAGGGCGATATGCGTCATCGCGGTGTCCGACGTGGCGCCGTGCCAGTGCCGCACGCCCGGCTCGAACCACACTCTGTCGCCGGCGCGGATCGTCTGCCGCGCTTCGCCCTCGACCTGCGCCCACCCCATGCCCGACGTGACGATCAGGGTCTGACCCAGGGGATGGGTGTGCCAGGCCGTGCGCGCGCCTGGCTCGAACGTCACCGTGACGCCCCGGAGCCGCGCCGGAGACGGCGCCGCGAAGCGCCCCTCCATCCGGACGCGTCCGGTGAAATGCGCCGCCGGTCCGGCGACGGTGTCGGTCTCGCCGGGGCGGACAACCTCCACCCTCAGCCCTCCGACCGGATCTCGGCCACCATGTCGCGCATGCTCTCCAGGGGCACGTACCCCCGCACGAGCTGTCCGCCGAAGACATAGGTGGGCGTGCCCTGGATCTGCAACGCCTGGGCCAGGGCGTGATTGCTTCGGATCACGTTGGTCACGTCGTCGTCTTCCATCCGGGCGACGATCGCGTCGACGTCGAGGCCAAGGTCGTCGGCGACCAGTTCGAGCGCCAGCAGGTTCATATCGCCCCGCAAGGTGATCAGCGCATCGTGGACTTGCTTATACGCCTCGTCCCCTTCCACGAGCCGAGTGGCGATGGCAAAGCGCGAGGCCAGAACCGATTGCTCGCCCAGGATCGGGAACTCCTTCACGATGATGCGGATGTTGCCGTCGCTCTGGATCAGCTCCTGTACTTCCGGAAAGGCGCGGCGGCAGAAACTGCAGCGATAATCCATGAACTCCACGATGGTGATGTCGCCCTCGGGGTTGCCGCCGACCCAGGCATCGGGGCTGGTATAGAGCGCCTGCGCATTGGCCTGCACCATCAGCTCGTCCATTTCGGCCTGGGCTTCGGCTTCCCGCGTTTCCAGCACCTCCATCGCTTCCATCAGCACTTCGGGGTTTTCGAGTAGATAGGCCCGGACCTCGGCGCGAAACGCTGCGCGTTCGTCATCCGTCATCTCGGTCTGGGCGGACAGGGGGGCGGCGGTCAGGGGCAGAGCGGCGAGCGCCGCGGCGGCTAGGGCGTGGCGGATCATCGGGATCTGTTCCTCTTGGCTTGGGTTTCGGCGGCGACGGCAATGTCCTGGGCACGCTGCCAGCCGGCGGACCCCCTGGGAAGAATGTCGGTCGCACGCTTGGCATGGATCGCGGCATCCTTCAACCGTCCGGCCAGGGCGTAGCGCTCCGCCGTCGACAGCGACGCCGCGCCGCGCTGGCCGAGACGGGCCTGCGCCTGGGCGAGATCGCGTAGAAGCGCCGGGTTGTAGGGATCGCGCGCGCGGGCGCGCTGCAGCACCTCCAGCGCGCGGGCATCGTTGGAGTCCGTCGCCAGAAGGGCACGCCCGTACCCGGCGAGGATCAGCGGTTCGGACGACGCGATCTGCGAGGCCGTCGCGTAGGAGGCCACGGCCGCGTCGAACCGGCGCGCCTGAAACAGAACCCAGCCGCGCAGCTCGTGGGCATAGGGATCGTTCGGGCGCTTGGCGATCAAGGCGTCCACCGCCTGCAGGGCCTGCGCCGGGTTCACGGCCTGGCTGTGGGCCACCGTGCGGGCAACCAGCGCGGCGTCGGACGTGTCGCCCTGCTTGATCCGGCGGAGCGTCCAGCTGGGATTGCGCAGATAGGCCGAAAGCTTGGCGCGGGACCGCGCGAACCAGTATTGGGCCGTGGGGTCGGGCTCATCGGCCTCGCGGAAGGCGGCCACCATGCCCTTCACGGCACGGATGCGGTCGGCCGACAGCGGGTGGGTGCGGACATAGGCGTCCTGGCGGCGGGGGCTCAGCGCTTCCTGGCCACGGAAGAGCTGCAGCACATCCACCATGCCGGAGGGATCGATGTTCGCGCGCGCGAGGTAGCGGATGCCGGATTGGTCGGCCGCGATCTCCTCGGCGCGGGTATGGGCAAAGAAGTTGCGCGCGGCCGCGCTTTGCGTGCCGGCCACGACACCGGCGGCTGCGGCCGGGCTTTCGGCCGCCACCGCCGCCGACAGCGCGATGCCCAGCAGCGCCATGTTGCGCGCCGCGCGCGCGTTCGAGGCCCGCCGCGTGATGTGGCCATTGGCGATATGGGCGACTTCGTGGGCGATCACCGCCTGCAGCATCTCGGGCCGCTCCATCTTCAGGATCAGGCCGGACGTCAGGAACACGGCCCGCCCGTCGACGATGAAGGCGTTGGGCGCCTCCTCGCGCAGCACGATGATCCGGATCTGCGAGGGCGACAGGCCGGCCGCCGCGATCACCGGGCGGGCCATTTCGCGCAGCGCGCGCTCCATCTCGGCGTCGCGCAGCAGGGTCTGCGCGGTGGCGGGCAGGGCCAGCGCGACGGCAAGGATCGCCGACGCTGCCAGCCGCATTAGGCCCATCCCCCAAAGTCGTCTCGCCATTGACTGCCCGGCGCCCCCTCGTTAGCCGCTCGCCCGACACCATAGGGAGGCAGATATGCGGGCATCAACCCGGAGTGCAGTCGATCCCTTCATCGTGATGGACGTGATGGAGGCCGCCCGGCGAAAAGAAGCCGATGGGCACCGCGTCATCCACATGGAGGTGGGCCAGCCCGGCACCCCGGCGCCACAGGGCGCGCGGCGGGCGCTCGCCGCCGCGCTTGAAGGTGCGCCCCTGGGGTACACCGTGGCGCTCGGCCTGCCGGAGTTGCGCCAGCGGATCGCCCGGCTCTATGCCGAGTGTTACGGGGTGGATCTCAACCCCGACCGCGTCATTGTCACGCCCGGGGCGTCGGGCGGCTTCATCCTCGCCTTCACCGCCTTGTTCGAGGCAGGCGAAGAGGTGGGCCTGGGCCTGCCGGGATACCCCTCCTACCGCCACATCCTCAAGGCGCTCTCCCTCACGGCGGTGGGGCTGCCGACGCGGGCGGAGCACCGGTTTCAGCCGGTGCCGGAGGATGTGCCGGAGGGGCTGTCGGGCCTCATCGTCGCATCGCCGGCGAACCCGACGGGCACGATGCTGGGGCGCGGCGCGCTGGCGGCCCTCATCGAGCGCTGCCGCGACACCGGTGCCGCCTTCATCGCCGACGAGATTTACCACGGGCTGCATTACGAGAGCCGCGCCGTCTCGGCGCTGGAGATCGCCGATGATCTCGTCGTGGTGAACTCCTTCTCGAAGTACTTTTCGATGACCGGCTGGCGGGTGGGCTGGCTCGTTGTTCCCGAAACCGCCATCCGGACCTACGAGCGGCTGGCGCAGAACCTGTTCATCTGCCCGCCCCATGCCAGCCAGATCGCAGCGCTGGCGGCGATGGACTGCGCCGAAGAGCTGGACGGCAACCGCGCCGTCTATGCCGAGAACCGGCGCCTGATGCTCGACGGGCTGCCCGCGGCCGGCGTGCCGAGCTTCGCCCCGCCCGATGGCGCCTTCTATGCTTATGTCGATGTGAGCGATTTCACCGATGACAGCCGCGCCTTGGCCGCGCGCATCCTGGACGAGGCGGGCGTCGCGGTGACCCCGGGGCTGGACTTCGATCCGGCGCGCGGCGGGCATATGCTGCGTCTGAGTTACGCCGCCGCAACCGCCGACATCGCAGAGGGGCTCGAGCGCCTGAAGAGCTTCTTCGCCCGCATCTGACACGACCGAGGACCGCCGCCCCATGAGCTTGCCCGACATCAAAGCGCTGTCGCGCCGGACGGCGCTGGCCCTGCTGGCCGCGGGGGCGGCGTGCGGGCCGCGTCCCCTGGGCACCCACGAGAGGCTGGGCGAGGTGCGCGTCGGCTCCGAGGGCATTTCGGGGCAGGGTGGGACGACGCTCGCGCTCAGCCGGTGGGCGCCGGCGGGCCGGCCGCGGGCGATGATCCTGGCGTTGCACGGATACGGCGACACGGCGCGGACCACCTATGCAAGGGCGGCCCGGTCCTGGGCCGATGCGGGCATCCTCACCTATGCCTACGACCATCGCGGCTTCGGCGAGAACCCGACGCGCCGGCAATGGCCCGGGGCAGAGGTTCTGTCGGCCGATGCCGTGGCGGTGGCCAACGCGCTGCGCGCCCGGCATCCGGGCCTGCCGCAGACGGTCGTCGGCCATTCGATGGGCGGCGGCGTGGCCCTCGCCGCGGCGGGTGAGGGCCTGCAGGCCGATGCGCTGGTGCTCGCGGCCCCTGCCATCGCAGGCGGGCGACAGCTTTCGCCGGTTCTGCGCGCCGGGGGCTGGACGCTGGGCGCCTTCGCGCCCAACCGCCGCTTCACCGGCGAGGGCGTCGTGTCGCTGCAGCCGAGCGACAATATCGACGCCATGCGGGCCGCCTCCGCCAGCCCCTGGCACTACGCCGATGCGTCGGGGCGCGAGCTTTGGGGCCTTGTGCGGGTCTCTGATCGAGCGGCGCGGGCGGCCGCGCGCGTCAAGGTGCCGACGCTGACCCTGATGGGCGCGAAGGACGAGTACATTCCCCGCGGCGCGGTGGAGGCGGTGCATCGCTCCATCCCCGGAGCGCGCGCCTTCGTGGTGTATCCGGAGGGCTGGCACTGGCTCTTCCGCGATCTGCAAGCACCGGCCGTCTGGAACGACGTGCGCGACTTTGCGCTCAGCGCCCCCGCTTCAGACGTCCGGCCCTGACGGGTCGGACGGGGTGACGCAACGGAATCTCGCCACCGCGGCCGGGGCCGCGTCTTTCCCGAACCGTCCCAAAGGCGTATATATCGGGGCAAACTGAGCAGGGGCAGCAGATGATCCGGTTTATCCTTTCCTTCTTCGGCAGCTTTTTTACGCTGCTGACTACAGGCGCGCTGATGGTCGCCCTGATCGCAATGGCCGTTCTCTGGATGTACGGGCGCGAGTTGCCGGACCACGAGGCGCTCGTGAACTATGCACCGAAGACGATCAGCCGGGTCTACTCCGTCGAGGGAGAGATCATCGACGAGTTCGCCGTCGAGCGGCGCCTCTTCATTCCGTCATCCGACACGCCCGATCTGGTCAAGCAGGCCTTCATCTCGGCGGAGGACAAGAACTTTTACTCCCACGCCGGGTACGATCCGCGCGGCATGGTCGCCGCCGCCGTCGATGCGGCTCAGGGCGAGGGGCTGCGCGGCGCCTCCACGATCACCCAGCAGGTGATGAAGAACTTCCTCTTGTCGGGCGACCGGACGATCGAGCGCAAAATGAAGGAGATCATCCTTGCCGCCCGCGTCGAAACCGCCTTGTCGAAGGACAAGATCCTGGAGCTCTATCTGAACGAGATCTATCTCGGTGCGAACTCCTACGGCGTGGCCGCCGCGGCGCAGACCTACTTCAACAAGAACCTGAGCGAGCTGGAGCCGCACGAAGCCGCCTATCTGGCGGCCCTGCCCAAGGCGCCGTCCAGCCTGCACCCCGTCCGCGCCAAGGAGGAGGCGACGGGCCGCCGGAACTTCGTTCTGCGGGAAATGTACGAGAATGGCTACCTCGACGAAGCGACCTTTGAATCGGAGCGCGCCAAGCCATTGCGCACGGTCCAGAACGGCGATTTCGACAGCTTCCGCCGGTCGCTGCCGCCGCGCGGTTACTTCACCGACGAGATCCGCCGCCAACTCTCCTCCGATTTTGGCGAAGAGGAGTTCTTCGGCGGCGGCCTGACGATCCGCGCCACGGTCGACCCCGATCTCCAGGTCCGCGCCTCCCTGGCGCTGCGCACCGCGCTGGAGAATTACGACCGCTCCCGCGGCATCTGGCGCGGAACCGGCGAGCAGTTGCCCGCCGAGGTGATGGGCGACGAGGCCGCCTGGCGCGCGGCGCTCGACGATACCGAGGTGGCGCGCGACATCGATCTGGACGGCTATTGGCATCCATCGGTCGTGCTCGACGTGGCCGAGAACACGCTGACCCTGGGGGTCGAGGATGTCGCCGAGGCGGTTGCGATCCCGCGCGAGGACATCCGCTGGATACGCGGCGACTTCTTCGAGAACTTCGAGCGGGGAGACGTGGTGCATGCCCGCCGGGTCACCGAGGGCGAAGGCTGGACGCTACGGCAGGTGCCCGAGGTGCAGGGCGCCTTCATGGCGATGGATGTGCATAACGGCCGCGTGCTGGCGATGCAGGGCGGGTTTTCCTATCAGAACTCCGTCTTCAATCGCGTGACGCAAGCCACGCGCCAGCCCGGGTCCTCGTTCAAACCGCTAGTCTACGCGGCCGCCCTCGACAGTGGCTACACACCCGCCACCATCGTCGTGGACGCGCCGATCGAGATCAACACACCCGAAGGCGTGTGGCGGCCGCAGAACTCGTCCAACCGGTTCTATGGCCCGACACCGCTGCGCACCGGGATCGAGCAGTCGCGCAACCTGATGACGATCCGTCTGGCCGAGGAAATCGGCATGAACACCGTGGCGCGCTATGCCGAGGACTTCGGCGTGTACGACGATCTGAACCCCTACCTCGCCAACGCCTTGGGCGCGCAGGAAACGACGCTCTACAAGATGGTGGCCGCGTATTCGATGTTCGCCAATGGCGGCGAACGGGTGGAGCCGACGCTCGTTGACCGGGTGCAGGACCGCTGGGGCGCGACCGTCTACAAGCACGACCAGCGCCGCTGCCCGGAATGCGAACTTGCCGCGCTGGCGCCGGGCGAGGCGCCGCGCATCGTGTCGGATCGCGACCGCGCCATCGACGCCATCACCGCCTACCAGATCACCTCGATGATGCAGGGCGGCGTGCAGCGCGGCACCGGCGCGAGCACGGTCGGCGCGGCCAATCTGGGCGTGCCCATTGCGGGCAAGACCGGCACCACCAACGACAGCAAGGATGTCTGGTTCGTGGGCTTTTCGTCGAACATCGCGGCGGGCTGCTACATCGGGCACGATCAGCCGCGGTCGCTGGGCCCGGGCGCCTATGGCGGAACGCTGTGCGGCCCGGTCTTCGCGTCGTTCATGCGCGAGGCGATCGCGAAGTATGGCGGCAGCGATTTCGAGGTCCCGCCGGGGGGCTACTTCGTGAAGATCGACCGGTATTCCGGTGCCCTTTTGTCGAACAATGCCAGCGGCGCGAACGTGGTTTCGGAGTATTTCCGCGACGGCGAAGTGCCGGTCTTCGGCGTGGCGGTCGACGGCGGCTTCCGCATGGGAGAGAACGTGGCGCTCTTCGAACGGGGTGAGAACCCGCAGAACACCCGCACCGTCACCACCTCCACCGGGCAGGCCGTCGAGATTGCGCCAAAGGCGTCCTTCGGTTCCCTGTCGTCGGGCGGGCTCTACTAGAACGGCGCCGCCCTCGGCCGTTCCCGGGAGGCCAGGCCAAACCTGGCGACGAAACCGGCCGGTCCTGCCAAGGGCGGGGGGAGGCCGACCGACGCCGGGCGCACCGATTCTCCTGCGGCGCACGGGCCCGGCGCCACACGCAATTGCGAATGCCCTATGCGCACGATTCCAAAGGCTTGCTTCGGCGCGGAGAACGCTGGCGATGGCGCAAGGCCGGCGATGGCACAGGTCTGGCGATGGCGCGGAGCTGGAGATAGAACGGGGCCGGAGATAGCGTGGGACTGAACACCTAGGCGCAGCTCTCTGGGCCAGGGGTCGGCAGCGATCCACTCCAGCGGGCCGCTGCCCTTGCGGAGATCGGGTTCGGAGCCGCATGCGGCTTAGGACGCCCTGTGCTCGCGATCCCATCGGTTGTCTACTACCCTGTGTCCTGGGCGCTCAGAACCAACCGACGTCTGGGTTCGGGCGCTGCACTCTGGGTAGCGGGTGGCGACATTCCACCTCGGGCAGGCCGATGCCATCGGAGTGGTGCGGCCCGGGACGGCGCGCGGCTTAGGACGCCATTCGCTCGCAATCCCTTCGAATTGCTACTCTGCGTATTGGGGCGGCCATGGCCGAACCGACTTTCGAGTTCGAACGCAGCACTCTGGGTAAAAGCGTGGCGACGGTCAGTCGGGGCAGGCCGATGCCGTTTTGGCGATCCGGCACAGAGGCGCACGCGGGTCAGGAGGCCAGGCGCTCGCGATCCCAGCGGTCGGCCACGCCGCGCACCAGGGCGGCCATGGCCGCGCCGAGCTGCGGATCCGGGCTAAGCTTTTCCGGCAGGGTATGGCGGCGCAGCACGTCGATATGGCGCTTACGCACGGCCCGGTCCAGACGGGGCGGCAGGATCCGGGAGGCCGCGAGGGCCTGAAGGTACGCCTCGTCCAGCGGCTGCAGCCCATCCGCGGCCTCCGGGCTGCACCACGTCCGCTCGAACTGGTTCATGATGAAGTCGAGAACGGAGCGCGGCAGGTGCCGCCTGTCGGCCTTGAACGGGCTGCCGAAGACATCCGTCACCAGCTCGTAGGACGGCCAGTAGAACAGATATCCCGCAGATTTGTGACGGCGGAGCGCCTCGTCGAGCGCGACTCTGAGCACGGATTTCGACACCGTGTTGGAGGTGATGCAGCTGGTGTCACGGAACGTGGCGATCAGCGGAACGGGCGACAGCGTGACGATGATGGTGGCTTTGGGGCGGTGCCGGCGGATCAGACGGTAGATCGCTTCGATGTTCTCGCGGTTTTCCTCCACGGTGGAGACGCGGAAGCCGTGGCGGGACGGATCGTAGGCCGCCTTCGGAATGGTGCGCCAGAAGACCTCGCCTGTCGGTTTGTCGTACCATACCTCCGACAGGCCGAAGGTCAGAATGAACACATCCGTCCGGTCGAAGAGCGCGCGGGTGCGCCGTTGAATGTCGGCGTCGTCGTCGGGCAACGCGGCGCCGTCGGCCTGCCAGCGGGGCGGGGCGGAGCCGCGCCGCTCCCAGGCCCACTCGAACTGCTGGCGGATGACGAAACTGTTCACCAGCCCCTCGCCGATGCGCACCACATAGGTCCGCTGCGCCTCCGCGTCGGCGGCCGAAACCCGGTAGTTCCGCGCCGCGAGCCAGCGCGTGATATGGGCGGCAAAGCAACTTCCGAAGGCGGTGACATGGGTTGTCCGGTCGATCCGCGGCGCGGAGGGCGCCCAGCCGTGCAGCACATGGGCATCCACCGCACCCGGCGCCATCATGGCGGCCTGATCGGGCGCATGGAGTGCCGCGCGGCCGCGAAACCAGGTGCGCAGGCCGTTGCCGCCGCCCTCCAGGGTGGTCAGATTGCCGATCTCCGGCTCCGGGTCGCGCTCGCCCCGTGTGTAGTACATCTGGTCGGCCCTTCTCTCCCAGCTGTGTCTGTTCTGACGGAAAAGAGTGGCTAATTCGTAAGCGGGTGGGCGGCTTGCGAGCGCCTGACGCCACGCCTATACCGCAGGTTCCACACGACGCCGAAAGGAGGAGACATGCGCGCAGAGATGCAAGCGACCGTCGAGAAGGTCCGCAAGTCGCTCGACCTCCTGGGCCAGCGCCTCGGGCTGGAGACCGTCGACCACCGGCTGGAGGAGTTCAACGCCCGCGTCGAAGATCCCACGCTCTGGGACGATCCGGCCGCGGCGCAGAAGCTGATGCGCGAACGCCAGGGCCTTGTCGACGCGGTGGCGACCTATCGATCCATCGCCCAGGAGCTCGACGATAATGTCGAACTGATCGAACTCGGCGAGATGGAGGAGGATGACGAGGTCGTCTCCGAGGCCGAACGGGCGCTGAAGGATCTGGCCGAAACCGCCGCCGCCAAGGAGATCGAGGCGCTGCTCGACGGCGAGGCCGACGCCAACGACACCTTTCTGGAGATCAACTCCGGCGCCGGGGGCACCGAGAGCTGCGACTGGGCGGCGATGCTCGCGCGGATGTATGTCCGCTGGGCGGAGAAACGCGGCTACAAGGTGGAGCTGCAATCCGAGAGCGCGGGCGAAGAGGCCGGGATCAAGTCGGCGACCTACAAGATCTCGGGCCACAACGCCTATGGCTGGATGAAGTCGGAAAGCGGTGTGCACCGTCTGGTCCGGATCTCGCCCTATGACAGTTCCGCGCGGCGGCACACTTCGTTCTCGTCGGTCTGGGTCTACCCGGTGGTGGACGACAACATCGAGATTGACGTGAACCCCGCCGACATCCGGATCGACACCTACCGCTCCTCTGGGGCGGGCGGCCAGCATGTGAACACGACCGACTCGGCCGTGCGGATCACGCATATGCCCACCGGGATCGTCGTGACCTCGTCGGAGAAGTCCCAGCACCAGAACCGTGACATCGCGATGAAGGCGCTGAAGTCTCGACTCTATCAGATGGAGCTCGACAAGCGCAACGAGGCCATCCAGGAGGCGCATGAAGCCAAGGGCGAGGCCGGATGGGGCAACCAGATCCGCTCCTACGTGCTGCAGCCCTACCAGATGGTGAAGGACTTGCGCACGAACTTCGAGACGTCGGATACGTCGGGCGTGCTCGACGGCGATCTCGACGGGTTCATGGGGGCGACGCTGGCGCTGCAGGTGGCGGGCAAGTCCCGGGCCGAAGCGGGCGCGGAGTAGGGCGCCGCCTGCGCGGGGGGCCAGCCCCCCGTCGCGCCTTGGGCGCGACTCCCCCCGGGATATTTGGGGCAATGTGAAGAGGTGTGCGGCGGCGCGAGGGAGAGTGGGCCGCGTTCTATTGCTGGGCTCTGAAGCGGTGCGGCGCATGGGGTAGGGGGCGTAGGGGTGGCCTGTTGCGGGGCTGGCTCGGGGTCCAGGTTCGGCAGTGCGGCGCGGTTTTCGGTGCGCTCTGTTTGGGTGTGCCGCCTTGTGCCGCCTTGTTCTGCGTGGGCGAGCCGGGGCGCGGCTTGGGCCTTGTCTGCCAGTTGGGGGGCGGTTTGGGACGGGCTGCGGGGCTGCCTGCCGCAGTGCTTCTTGCGCCAGAGCAGCGGCGCCAGGGCGCGTTGACCGCCGGCGGAATTCGGGCATCCTTGCCGTGAGGAGGAGCGCGCCATGACCGACACCTATTCTCAATCCGCGCCGGAAGCGTCGCCGCGCCCGGAGATCGCGATCCTCGACATGTCGGATCTGCGTTTCGCGTTGCGGCAAGGCTGGGCGGATTGGCGGGCCGCTCCGGGTATCGGCTCCATGTTCGCGTCGGTCTATGTGCTGGGCGGGTTGTTTCTGGCCTTTGTCGCGGGCGGGTTCGTCTTTCAGACGCTGATCCTGGCCCTTGGCTTTCCGCTGCTCGCGCCCTTCGCCGCTGTCGGCCTCTACGAGACCTCGCGCCGGCTCGAAACCGGCCAGCCGCTCGACCTCTATCAGATCTTCGGAGTCATCCTCAGCCAGAAGGACCGGCAGATCCCCTGGGCCGGCGCGATCATCGTGATCTACTTTCTGTTCTACTCGTTCCTGGCCCACATGATCTTTGCCTTGTTCATGAGTTCGAGCCCGCTGATCAACATCTCCTCATCCTTCGAGGCGCTCATGACCCCCACCGGGCTGTCCATGATTGCCGTCCAACTCGCCGTGGGCGCGGTGCTCGGCATCATCCTGTTCGGGCTCACGGTGTTTTCGCTGCCGCTGATGCTCGACAAAGAGATCGACTTCATGACGGCGATGCTGCTGTCCTTCGAAGCCATGCGCGAGAATTTCGCCATTCTTCTTCTTTGGGCCCTGGCGATCGGTGTGATCGTGGTGGTGGCGATGGTGCCGGCCTTCCTCGGCCTTTTCGTCGCGCTCCCGGTGCTGGGGCATGCCAGCTGGCATCTCTACCGGCGGGCGCTGCTTCATCCCGAAGAGGGCTAGCGCGACGGAGTCCTTGGGGCGGCGGGTGGCTGACCGGCAAGGCGCGATCGGCGCTCTGCGCGCCATCAACGGCATGCCGACATAACGCCTCGTCGCTAAATTGGGGGCATTTGCCGGGAGTCTGCGGGTTCGGCCCGCGCCGGAGAGATGGGTTGGGTTTGATCGAAGGTCAGAGACGTCGTTGCCGCGTCCGAGCGGTGACCCCTCCGGACGCGAGAAAGGCCAGGCCGGACGGTGATTGCCGCGGCGCTCAGGTGCCTCCAGGGCCGCGTGCGATCGCGGCGACGCCGGTGCGGGCCACCTCGACGAGGCCCAAGGGGCGCATCAGCTCGGCGAAGGCGTCGATCTTCTCCGGCGTGCCCGTCAGTTCGAAGACGAAGCTCTCCAGGGTGGAATCCACAGCATTTGCGCGGAAGATATCGGCCAGGCGCAGCGCCTCCACGCGCTTGTCCCCCGACCCGGCCACCTTCAGCAGGGCGAGCTCGCGCTCGACGGCGGGCCCCTCCACCGTGAGGTCCATCACGGCGTGCACCGGGACCATGCGTTCCAGCTGTGCCTTTATCTGTTCGATGACCGCGGGCGTTCCGGTGGTCACGACCGTGATCCGCGACCGGCGCCCGGTATGGTCCACCTCGGCGACCGTCAGGCTCTCGATGTTGTAGCCGCGTCCGGAGAACAATCCGATCACCCGTGCCAGCACGCCCGCCTCGTTGTCGACGACGACGGCCAGGGTGTGGCGCTCCTCTGCTTCTGCGTGGGGATCGCGCAGATCGTAGGCGGAGTGCTTGGAGGAACCTTTCTTGATCTTCAGGGCAGACATGGGGACGCTCTCAGCGATGGATGATGAACCGAGCGGCGTGTTAGCAGGCCAGGCAGGGGGCTGCACCTGAAAAACGACGTGCCGCGCCGGTGCCCGATACCTTGGCCGCGCCCGATTGCGGGACCGCGCGGGACGCCGGTCGGGCGCGCCTGTGCGCCGCCGGCAGCTATACCCTGCACTGGCGCACCTTCCTGTAACGTGGCACCGGGAAATGCGCGAAAACCTGTAACATCCCCCGGCTTTTTCGGGGGCTGGACGGGCGCGGGCTCACAGCTTCGTTGGCCCCCTAGGGGGCGCAGGTGTCGCGGCGTAGATCATGCGCATCGATCACCGATACGCCCCACGCAGCACGGAGTTTCCCATGACCGCCTTCACCACCGACACCCCCTTCGCCGCCCGCCTCGACACCCCCGTGAAGACGGCGATCACAGTTCTGACGGCCGGCGCATTCTCGACCGTTGCCTTCGACGTCTTCGGGCAAGCCCTGAGCCCAGCGCTCGGCTATGCCCAATTGGCCCCGGTCGGGCTCGCAAACGCCACCATCCAGGCCGTCTTCGGATCGGGCTGGCGCCCCGGCGCCGAGGCGCTGCATTACTTCGCGGGCATGGTGGCCTATCCTGCCGGATGGCTTCTGATCGCCGAGCCGCTGCGCGCCCGCTTCGCCCCGTTCGTGCCCTGGATCGGCGCGGCCGTGCTCTACGGCATCTTCCTCTGGGCCTTCGCGCTTTACGGGATGGCGCATCTCGTGGCGGGCATGCCGCCATTCCTCGGCTTCACCGGGATCACCTGGGTGGCGCTTGTCGGCCACGTCCTGTTCGCCGTGGTGGCGGCCGGCGTGGGCCGGGTGCGCGACCGGCAGTAGCCCGCGTGCGGCCCCGCGGACGGGCCCGCGCAGGACAGATCCGGGAGGAGCGGGGCGCGCCCTCGCTCCTCCCTCGCGTTCAGCGCGGCTCGCTCATCAGCCCGCGCAGGATCGCCCAGCACATAACCAGCAGGACAACGGTGAACGGCAGGCCGGTGGAGATGACCATCGATTGGAGCGAGGCAAGCCCGCCCGCCGACAGCAGCAGCACGATCGCCACCGCCCCCTCAAAGGTGCACCAAAAGACCCGCTGCGGCATCGGCGCGTCGACCTTCCCGCCCGCCGTGATCGTGTCGATCACCAGCGAGCCGGAATCCGACGAGGTCACGAAGAACACCACCACCAGCAGGATGCCGATGAAGGAGGTAATGCCTGCCAGCGGAAGCTGATCGAGCATCTTGAAGAGCTTCAGTTCCAGGGGCGCATCCTGCGCTGCGGTGTAGCCGTCGGCCAGCACCTGATGGATCGCGGTGCCGCCGAAGACGCTCATCCAGAGCACGCAGACCGTGGACGGGATGATCAGCACGCAGATCACGAACTCCCGCACAGTGCGGCCCCGGCTCACCCGGGCAATGAACATGCCCACGAACGGCGACCAGGAGATCCACCATGCCCAGTAGAACGAGGTCCAGCCCTGGGAGAAGTTGACGTCTTCGCGGCCGAACGGGTTCGACAGCGCGGGCAGCATCTCAAGATAGGCGCCCATATTGCTGACAAAGCCCGACAAGAGCAGCATCGTCGGCCCCGCGAGGAGCACGAACAGCAGGAGCAGGAAGGCAAGCCCCATGTTGATCTCGGACAGCACCTTGACCCCGCCGTCGAGCCCGCGCACGACCGAGATCAGCGCCACGGCGGTGATTGCCGTGATCAGGATCACCTCGGTCGTGTTGCCCACGGGCACGCCGAACAACTCATTCAGGCCGGCATTGGCCTGTGTGGCACCGAAGCCAAGCGACGTCGCAAGCCCGAAGAGCGTCGCGAAGACGGCGAGCGTGTCGATCACATGGCCCCACCAGCCCCAGACGCGCTCGCCGAGGATCGGATAGAAAGCCGAGCGGATCGTGAGCGGCAGGCCCTTGTTGTAGGTGAAGAGCGCGAGCGCGAGCGCCACCACGGCATAGATCGCCCAGGGGTGCAGCCCCCAGTGGAAGATCGTCGCCGCAAAGGCGAGGCGCACGGCCTCCTCTTCGTTGGCGGCCGCGGCACCCAGGGGGGCCCAGTCCGTGCGTACCCCGCCCTCGGCCGCCGTGCCGCCGAAGGACGACGAGAAATGGCTCATCGGCTCGGAGACGCCATAGAACATCAGCCCGATGCCCATCCCGGCGGCGAAGAGCATGGCGAACCAGCCCGGATAGGAATAATCCGGAATGGCCTCCTTGCCGCCGAGGCGGACCGAGCCCCACGGCGTCACGATCAGAAGCAGGCAGAACAGCACGAAGATGTTCGCCGCGCCGAGGAAGAACCAGTCGAACGTCTTTGTGACGAACGAGAACATGGCCGAGAAAACGGCGCCCGCCTGATCCGGCAAGGCCAGTGTGTAAAAGACGAAGGCCATGATCGTGAGCCCCGAGATCATGAAGACGGGGTTGTGAATATCAAAGCCGAAGGGGCCGATCTGGCCCCCGATATTGTCCTGACCGATCTCGAAATCGGTGTCGATCAGGTCTGCCGCGCCATCCGGATCGGGGATGCCCTGCGGGTCTGCGGAATCTGTCATTGGCTACTGTCCCTGTTGTCGTCTTCAGTCGCCGCGCACGAGCATGACGGTTGCACTGCTGTGGCTCGCGAGGGCGCCCCCGTGCGAGCCGAACTCGAACGCCCGGGGGATATGGCTGCCCATCACCACGAGATCGGCCTCAAGCTCCTTGACGGCGTCGGCCAGCTTGCGGTCGGTCTCGACCATCGGATCGTGGGCAACGATGGTCTTGGCCGTGGCCTCGATACCGTGCGCTTCGGCCTCGGCCTTCGCGAACGCATCGAGCTTTCGGCTGTATTCCTCCGGCGAATGCGCCGCCGGGGTCGGCTGGACACCGGTCACGCCAACGAACGTGACGGGCGCCTTGTAGTGCCTTGCAAGATCCGCGCCGGTCCGGATTGCTTTTGTGAGCTGGTCTTTATGGGCCAGATCGACGGGGATCATAATTCGGGTGTACACGTGTCCCTCCCGATGAATGTCTTGGTAGATGGGGCGGAGACAGCCTTCACCTGATTGGCTCCGTCAGGCGGCGCGCGCACCCTGGGCAACGCCAACCATGACGAAACGGTAACAGCGAATGCCGAAATCGCGAAACGAATTCAGGATTCTGCCGCGACGGCTGCCCGGGCGCGGCCGCGGGGCGCGCGGGCTAGAGCCGCGCCAGCCACCGGGCGAGCCCCGGCAGGACGCGTGCGGCGCCGAGCAGAACGCGGAGCATCGCGGGGGAGGTGGAGGCGTGGCGTGGCTGTCGCGCGATCCGCACCAGCCGTTCCGCACAGGCCTCCGGCGAGAGCACCGGCATCGTCTTCGTCAGCCAGGGCAGCTTGTCGGCCGTTCCGGGATTGTTGTCGAAGTACGGGGTCTCCACCCGGCCGAAGATGACATGGCAGCTTCGCACGCCGGTGCCGGCGAGGTCCTGCGCCAGGGCCTCGTGAAACGCCAGCAGCGCGGCGCGCGCCGCTGCGTAGCCCGCGCTGGAGGGCCATGCCACCTTGCAGGCCGGTGAGTTGACGTGAACGATCACGCCGCGGTTCTGGGCGAGGAGCGCGGGCAGGAAGGCGCGCGTGACGAAGAACGCTGCGAAATAGGGCGCCTGCATCATCGCGACGGCCTCGGCGGGGGAAGTGTCCTCGGTCCGTTTCCAGGTACCGGCCCCGGCGCAGTTCAGGATCACATCAGGTGCGCCCTGCACGCGCAGGACATGGGCCGCGAGGGCTGCGACGGCGTCCGGGTCTGCGGCGTCGCAGGGCATGGCCTGGGCGTTCGGGCCGATCTCGGCGGCGAGGGCCCGCAGCCGCGCGGCATCGCGCGCCACCAGAACGACGCGCGCGCCCTCCCGCGCGAACGCGCGCGCGGCGGCTGCGCCGATCCCGCTGGACGCTCCGGTGACGACGACCCGCCGCATGCGCCTGCCCTCCGTCTGGCGGGGCAGTCCCCGCGCGCGCCCGGTGCAACGAAGACGGGCGCCAGCTGTACCGGCGCCCGCTGGGCAATCACATCCGCCCGAGCGTCAGACGAGAACGGCGCCGGACGAGCCGATGGCGTCCTTGGTCGAGGCTTCGCCCAGCAGCATCTTGTTGTGGGCCTCGCCGCTCGGGATCATCGGGAAGCAGTTCTCGTGCTTTTCGACCAGACAGTCGAAGATCACCGGGCCGTCATAGTCCAGCATCTCCATGATCGCGTCGTCGAGCTCGGCGGTGTCCTTGGCCAGGATCCCCTTGCATCCGAAGGCTTCGGCGAGTTTCACGAAATTGGGCAGCGCCTCGGACCAGCTATGCGAATACCGCTCGCCGTGCAGAAGCTCCTGCCACTGCCGCACCATCCCCAGCCGCTCGTTGTTGAGGATGAACTGCTTGACCGGGGCGCGATACTGAACCGCGGGGCCCATCTCCTGCATGTTCATCAGCCACGACGCCTCGCCGGCGACGTTGATCACCAGCGCGTCGGGATGGGCGATCTGCACGCCGATCGAGGCGGGCACGCCATAGCCCATCGTGCCGAGGCCGCCCGACGTCATCCAGCGGTTGGGATCTTCGAAGCCGATGTATTGCGCGGCCCACATCTGGTGCTGGCCCACTTCGGTGCAGACATAGCGATCCATCCCGCGGGTCAGCTCCTCCAGCCGTTTCAGCGCATGCTGCGGCTTGATCGTGCCTTCCTGCGGTTTGAACGACAGGCAATCGACGCTGCGCCATTCGTTGATCTGGGCCCACCACTTGGCCAGCCCGTCCTTGCTGGTCTTGGAGCCGCGGGCCCGCCAGATGCGCAACGCCTCCTCCAGCACATGGGTGACGTCGCCGATGATCGGGAAATCAGTATGCACGACCTTGTTGATTGAGGACGGGTCGATGTCGATATGCGCCTTGCGCGACTTCGGGCTGAAGTCCGCGATGCGGCCGGTGATGCGGTCGTCGAACCGGGCGCCGACATTGATCATCAGATCGCAGCCATGCATCGCCAGGTTCGCCTCGTAGAGGCCATGCATGCCCAGCATCCCCAGCCAGTTCTCTCCGCTGGCCGGATAGGCGCCGAGGCCCATCAGGGTAGAGGTGATGGGAAAGCCCGTTTCGGCCACGAACTCCCGCAGAAGCTGGCTGGCGCGCGGGCCGGAGTTGATCACCCCGCCGCCGGTATAGAAGATCGGCCGCTCCGCCGTTTCCATCGCCGCGACCAGCGCGGTGATGATCTCCGTATCGCCCTTCACGCGCGGCTGGTAATGGCCGAGATCGGCCTGTTTGGGGCCGACATAGGTGCCGGTGGCGAACTGCACGTCCTTGGGGATGTCCACCAGCACCGGGCCGGGGCGGCCGTTGGTGGCGACATGGAACGCCTCGTGAATGGTGGAGGAAAGATCGTCGGTATCCTTCACCAGCCAGTTCATCTTGGTGCAGGGGCGGGTGATGCCGACGGTGTCGGCCTCCTGAAAGGCGTCGGAGCCGATCATGAAGGTGGGCACCTGACCGGTGAGAACGACCATGGGGATCGAATCCATCAGCGCGTCGGTGATGCCGGTGACGGTGTTCGTGGCCCCGGGGCCGGAGGTCACCAGAACGACGCCGGGCTTGCCGGTCGAGCGGGCATAGCCCTCGGCCGCGTGGGCCGCGCCCTGTTCGTGGCGCACCAGAATGTGGCGAATGCCGGCCTCCTGGAAGATCTCGTCGTAAATCGGAAGGACAGCGCCACCGGGGTAGCCGAATACGACGTCCACACCCTGATCCTTCAGGGCCTGAACCACCATTCTCGCTCCGGTCATCTGCATCGCCATCTTGTCTCTCCGTTTCTGGCATCCGCTGGGATTGTTTGTCTCGGACATGAAAAAGCCCCCGATGTTGTGTCGGGGGCGCGCATGGGTCCTTGAAGGGGTTCCGGTGTTACCGGCCCATGCACGCGTCTCCTACAAGTACGATAATCCGCTCCATGGCGGGACCTCTCCATATCAGGTGAGCGGACACTATGCGGGGCGGCTGCAGGGGTCAACGCCGAAGTTTCGAGAAATTGCGCATGCGGCGCGTCCGCCGCAACGAAAGGATCGTGGATGGCTCGCGGATCGTTTGGTGGCCGGCTGGGAAGGGCACGCGCGGCAGCGAGCGGGCAGGGGCGTCTCTTCGATCCTTGGCTGTCGGCAGTGGGTTCAGGCTGACGCGGTGGATGATCCACGCAAGCAGTTGGGCAGTGCTGCGGAGCGCCTTCGCGGGCGGTCGCGCCACGCGGGCTGCGGGGCGGCACCATCGGATAGATGGCCGCCCTTGGGACCCAGTCACGCATATGGGCGGTCCCCGGTGGCGGGAGCGCCGAGCCGCCCATGCCGCGCCGCTGTGGCTTCAGGGCCAATCTCTTTGAGACACGGCCCGCATGCGTCCGCGTCGCCGCGCCCTGCCTCTGGCCGATGGCGCACCGGGGAAGTAGCCTGTGGCCGATATGGCGCCCGCTCCACCATTCAACATCCTTGCAATCGCGCAGTCCGGGCGGCTCCAATACGAGGCCGTCCTGCTGGCCGCATCGCTGCGCCGGATGGATCCGGGCTTTCCGGGGCGGTTGATCTTCGCCGAGCCTCAGCCGTTCGGCGCCTGGGCGGGACATGCAACACAGATCGACAGCGCCGCCGCGCGTCAGGCGCTCGACAGGCTGGAGGCCGAGATCATGCCGTTCGAGGCCGCGCATTTCGGCGCGGGCTATCCGCCCGGCAACAAGATCGAAGCGCTGGCGGTCCTGCCGCCTGGCGAGTCGTTTGTGTTTCTCGACACCGACACGCTGGTCACCGGGCCGCTCTCGGACCTTCCCCTCGCAACGTCGCGCCCCACGGCGTCCATGCAGAGGGAGGGCACGTGGCCCAAGGTGGAGCTTTACGGCCCGGGCTATACGGCGACCTGGAAGAGCCTCTACGACCGGTTCGGGCTCGACTTCGAAAGCTCGCTCGATCCCCGGTTCCCCGACGAGTATTGGGAGCGCTACCTCTACTTCAACGCGGGCTGGTTCTGCGGGCCCGATCCCGCCTTGTTCCACCGCACCTACCTCGAGACAGCGCTGACCATTCGGGACGACCCGCCGCCGGAGCTTGCGCTGCAATCCCTCGATCCCTGGCTCGATCAGGTGGCGCTGCCGCTCGCCGTGCATGCCCTGGGGGGCGGGCGCCCGGGGCCCGCGCTTGACGGCTTGGACGGTGCTGTGACGTGTCATTGGCGGGTGATGCCCCTGCTCTTCGCCCGGGCGCCGGATCGGACCATCGAGCTTTTGCACGAGATCGCCGCGCCGAACTGGATCAAACGGGCCCTCAAGGAATACGATCCGTTCAAGCGGATGATCTACCACTCCAAGGGGGCGCGGGTGCGCGCCATGTTCGACCGGGCGAACTTGCCCCCGTCGGAAGCCCGGATTCGCAAGCGACTAAAGAATGCCGGATTGTGGCTGCGCTAGCGGGCAGAACGCGTGTTCCCATCGAAGGCCCGGTGCCACGTCATCGGCCCACGTGAGCAGCCGCGGCGGCGGCTGACGTCCCGCCGGAGCCCCTGTGCACCGGAACGCTCCGCCATTGCCCGCCCAGCGGGGTTTCCCTAGGGTGCCGGAAAACGCGCCAGACAACGGCCAACCAGGGAGTTCTCAATGTCTGACACACCGTCCCACGGCTTCGATACGCTTCAGATCCACGCCGGTGCCCGCCCCGATCCGGCCACCGGTGCCCGCCAGACGCCGATCTACCAGACAACCGCCTATGTCTTCCGCGATGCCGAGCATGCCGCGGCGCTGTTCAACTTGCAGGAAGTCGGCTTCATCTATTCGCGCCTGACCAATCCCACCGTTGCCGTCCTGCAGGAGCGTATCGCGACGCTCGAAGGCGGCGTTGGCGCGGTGTGCTGCTCCTCGGGGCACGCCGCTCAGATCATGGCGCTCTTTCCGCTGATGGGGCCGGGCTGCAACGTCATAGCGTCCACGCGCCTCTACGGCGGCACCGTCACCCAGTTCAGCCAGACGATCAAACGCTTAGGCTGGTCGGCGAAATTCGTCGACTTCGACGATCTGGACGCCGTGAAAGCCGCGGTGGACGACAACACGCGCGCCATCTTCTGTGAATCCATCGCCAACCCGGGCGGCTACATCACCGATCTCAAAGCCGTTGCTGCCGTGGCCGACGCCGCGGGCGTGCCGCTCATCGTCGACAACACTTCCGCCACCCCGTATCTCTGCCGGCCGATCGAGCATGGCGCGACGCTCGTCGTGCATTCGACGACGAAATACCTCACCGGCAACGGTACGGTGACCGGTGGCGCGATCGTCGATTCCGGCACGTTCGACTGGGCCGCATCGGGCAAGTTCCCCTCTATGTCGGAGCCCGAGCCCGCCTATCACGGCCTGAAATTCGCCGAGACATTCGGCCCGCTCGCCTTCACCTTCCACGGCATCGCCGTCGGACTGCGCGATCTGGGCATGACGATGAACCCGCAGGCCGCGCATTACACGCTCATGGGGATAGAAACCCTGTCGCTGCGTATGGAACGGCACGTGGAGAATGCGATCAAGGTCGCCACCTGGCTGGAGAACGACCCCCGTATCGAGAAGGTAACCTATGCCGGTCTGCCCTCCTCTCCGTATTACAGCCGGGTGCCGGAGGTCTGCCCCAAGGGCGCCGGTGCGCTCTTCACCTTCGCGGTGGCGGGCGGCTACGAGGCCTGCGTGCGGCTCGTCGACAATGTCGAGATCTTCAGCCACGTGGCCAATCTGGGCGATACCCGGTCGCTGATCATCCACTCCGCCTCGACCACCCACCGGCAGCTGACGCCGGAGCAGCAGGCGGCAGCGGGCGCGGAACCCAACGTCGTTCGTGTGTCCATCGGCATCGAGGACGCCGACGATCTGATCGCGGACCTGGATCAGGCCCTCGGCAAGGCCGTCGCTGCCGCGGCCTGATCGCAGGGCGTTGTGTGGGATCGGAGCGGCGCCCGCCGCCGCCCCGGTCACGGCCTCCCTCGGGACGATGGCTCCGGCAGGCAAGCGCCACGGTAGACGTGCGAGAAATCCCGGAAACGGACACGCTCGGGGCTTGCGACGCCGCGCGTCGGGCGATATGAGCCAGTTCCGGCGGGTGATTAGCTCAGTGGTAGAGCGCTTCGTTCACATCGAAGATGTCGGGAGTTCAAATCTCTCATCACCCACCATCTACCTCTCTAATCCGGCTGATCCTTTGGGCGTCTGAGGGCTGTCGAACGTAGTGCGTCCCGGTTCATGGAAGCTAAGCCGTTCGCTTCAGAGTGTTGAGATCCTGTACATCTGCCGCCTTTCGCATGCGGTTGGGCAGGCGACGGGTGTACGTGTGTATCGAGCTTCCGGAGTTGACTGGCCTAGAAGCAGTCTCAACGTCTCCAAGGGCACGCTCTCCAATAGCATCGCGACCGAAACGGAATGGCAAAGGCAGTTGATGCAGACTTGGCGAGGGCCGGAGCGCCGGACTGCGCCTTGCCCGCGCGTGCGGATCGACCGCATTTGTCCTCCCGCATACTCCACCACATAGTCGCTCAGGGCCGTGTCATGGCCGTCTGCAGAGTCGCGCACACCATGTCAGACATGGGTACGACCGCGCGCCTCTTGCGTGTCCTTAGGTCGGGCAGGCGCAGGTTGATCGAGCCGCGCTCGAAGTCAACGCGGTCCCATGCAAGATCGAGGACTGCGCCGACCCAAGCGGCTGTGCCGGGCAACAGGATCAGCGCAAGACGCATCTGCGGCGTCTGCGAGCGCGCGCATCTCCCCCTTGTTCAGGATCCGCTTGTCGGTCTCGGTCTCGGTCTCGGTCTCTGGCTTTGGCGGCCGCATGGCACGGAGGAAACCCGCTCTCAGACAAGTAGCAGGTTTGCCCGCTCGTGGCGTTTGCCGACGCGCGCGTGTCTTCCTTATCCCCGGGTCCGCCGTCAGCTGCTCCGGTCGTAAGGGTCTCGTCGGCCATTGTCTTCGCTGAACCCCTCCTTTGGACGGGCCTGGCGAGCCGGTCGCGGCGTGACGACGGCCAAAAAAGTTGCCAGCGCGCCTCCGGACCGGCACTCTACCCCGAAGAACAAAGCTTTTTCGAAGCGACCGCTCAGAATGCTGGAGGAGATGCGCTGAGCACGTGGCCGGGCAGATCTTGGTGAAGCTTTCCGTTCCGCCCTTGCGCGGACCGGGACAGCAGTATGATCGGAGACCGGAATGGCAGATCTTGCAATCGGCGCGTCCAGCAAGGAAGTGCTCGCACTTCAAGAGTCGATCAACGCGCTGCGCAAATCGAAGGTTGTGCCGGAGAACGGCGCGTTCGATCAGAAGACCCAGGACGAACTGAAGCGGCTGCAGGGCGATCTCAAACTCCAGAAGTCGGGCAAGGCCGATAAGGCAACGCTCGACGCCATCGCCTTCAACCTCGTCCCGCGCTTTCCGGTCAAGCTCTGGGGCGTCACCTACTATCTCGCCGAAGACGAGCTCTTCGAGGGGCGCACGATCGCGAGCAAGATCGTCGTCGGCCACGTGGAACAGCTCGGCGTGCTTGTCCGCGAAGCGGAAATCTACTTCTCATCGCTCGAAAGGGCCCGCGAGGAGAACGTGATGGGGCCGATTGTCGAGGCCTTCAAAGGCGTGTCGCTTCCCAAGCGATCGCTCCTCGACAACGCCAATCGCGCCTATCTGAGCATGCTGCGAGATGCCACCTATGGGGCGGACTTCGACATCAAGGCGAGATCGAAGCCGATCTTCACGGCGCTCAAGGCGATCTCAGAGTATCGCAACGCTGTCTATCGCGGCATGTGGGAAGCCGAGACGGCCGCCACAGCGGCTGTGGTCATCGCGCTCCCGGCAATGGCCGTCATCTCTGCGATTGCCGGAGCCATGGCGGGCCCCGCCACGGGAACCCTGATCGCTGCCGGATCGAGCAGCTTCTCGACCTTCGTCACCGAAGTCACGCGAAAGTCGAAGACCAACAAACTGAAAGGGACGATCCCCTCCGCCATCACGGATGCGTTCGTGTCCGCGGCGGTGAGTGCCTTTCTGAGCTACCTCACGATGATCCCCGGGGGGCAGAAGAAGTTCACCGAAGCGGTCGTCGATGAGGCCATGAAAGGGGCCTCCGCCAAAGGCGCGAAGGAGGCGGTCAAGGCGTATCTGACGAACGCCTTCACGAGCGGGACGGTCAAGGCGGTGGAAGCGGGGCTGGGCAAGCTTGGCGATGCTGCGAAGAACCCGAAGAAGACGCTGAAGCCCGCGGATGTCGCGAAGGCGACGGGCCAGGCCTTCGCGGTCAGCACGGCGCTCAGCCTCGTATCGGGCGTTGCGGGCAAGTACTTCTCCGGGGCGAACAAGCAGTTCACGCCCCAGGAGGTGATGAAGGGCTACAAGGACATCGACTACGAAAAGGTCTGGTCCGCCGGGGTTTCGGCGTCGGTCGATCAGGCGGGGAAACTGGCGGTCGGCAGCACTCTGGAGTCGCTCGACCCCAAGCAGGCAAAGAAGGTGGAGACGATCATCCGAAAGGCGATCCTGGAGGATCCGAAACTGAAGGCGAAGATCAAGGCGCTGGCCAAGAAGCACAAGAAATAGGCGCCGTTCCTGTGCCTTCTGGTGCGCTTGCGAAGTTCGGCGCGGCTTGGCGTTTCCGATGGACCTGGCGGAGAGAGGGAACGGGGCGGGGGCGCCTGCGTGAAGGGCAGGCGCTTGCGCACGGTCCACACGGGTGCGTCTTGACGTCGGCCACGCCGCTTGGATAGGCGTGGGCGGACCTCACACGGCTGCCCAAACCCAATTCTCTTGTGCGCCGTTTCAGCGAGGCGGGTGTGGTTCGTGACGGTAGAGCCCCCGAGATCGCCGGTAGGCCCTCGCTCGCCGTCTATCTTATAGCAACGCCTCTGTGGGGCCGAAAGGGAAGGCGCCGCAGTCGGCCGCGCCTTCGCCTAAGGGCCGGTGAACAGGTCGCCGCGTTGCGCCGGCTGCGCGCACCGCAGGGAGTTCCGCACCCGACTTCTGCCGGAGGTCCTCCGCAAGCGGGCCGCGTCAGTCCGCAATGACCAGAGCGTCCGAGGCGGACCCGAAGCGTCGTCAGAACCGACGCCGCCCGTCGGGCCTTCAGTTGTCCGATGAGGCGTCGGGCAGCACCGTCTTGACCCGGTCGATCAACCCCGCGCGCCGCAGGGTGAGCACGGGATAGTCGGGATCGCTGAAGTAGCGCTCCAGGCTGAAATCGTTCTCCAGATGCTGCAGTTGCTTCAGGTAGGTCCGCGCCGCATCGAGATCGCCCGCATTGGCGCAGAGCGCCACAAGCTGACGGCGGGGTGCAACAAACCGCGGGGAGGTGCGGCTGGCGCGTTCAGCGGCGGTGCGGGCCTCGTCCAGCCGCCCGGCCCCGATGCAGACCAGCGAATGATAAAGGTCCCAGACATGGCTCAACTCATCGTTCAGGCCCGATTGCTGACACGAGCGGGAGAGGTCGTAGGCCCGCTCCGGATCACCCACGGCGCTGTAAGCGACGGCCAGTGTCTGCCGTGCGAACAGGTTGCTCTTGTTCCACATCATGGCCCGGCGCGCGAGCTCGGCCGGGGCGCTCGGGTCGTCCTCCAGCATAATCCGCGTGAGGGCGACGAGCGCGACGACCAGCCCGTTTTCCGGCGCCGTCTGCATCGCCTGCGGCACCAGCGCCTTGATCTCGTCGAGCCGGGCCTGGGGGTCGCCTTCGGCCTTCTCAACCAGTTGCGCCATGCGCACATAGGCCTGCCACGCCAGGTAAACCCCGCTGCCATCGGCGTCGTGGGCACGACGGAACCGGTCGCTGGCCTCCTCGAAGCCCGCCGCATCGAAGGTCGCCAGGCGGGAGATCCCTCGGTTAAAGTTGCGCAGGGCGACGGCCTGCGGCTGGTCCTTGTCGAGCACTTCGGGCAGGCGCAGCATGACGCTGCGCGATGCGTCGTGCAGCAGCCCCTGCACCAGGTGTTCGGTCAGCGCGTCGGTCGGTCCGCCGTGGATGCTCTTATGACCGGAATACACAACCCGGCCATGCTCGCCATAGAGCACCTGAAGAAACACCATGCTGCTGTTTCCGCTCTCGGCCACATCGCAGGTGACCAGAAGGTCGCCGCCTTTGCCGAAGCCGAGCGTCTTGGCCGGCCTGGCGTAGCGGACGGCGGACAGGCGTTCCTCCAGCCCCAGGGCCATCTGATCGGCGAGAATGCGGCCCACCAGACGCTCCGCAGGCGTCCCGGTATCGGGCGGCACCGAACGGACGCTGAAGGCTGCTTCGGGTCTTCGCCCGACATCCGGCGCCCCTTCCGACGCCACAGGCGCGGCACCGGGTGCACCGGTCGCGGCATCCGGTTCGCTGTTCGCCTCCGCGTCGTAGAACGCGCGCATGTCGCGCGCCCATTCCTCGAACCCCTCGTCGCGGATCTCCAGATCCTCGAGGAAGTCCCGCCCGGAAAAGCGCTGTGTCGATCCCGCGGCGACGTCCGTTTCCACCTGATCCAGCTCGATCCAGACCGCGGCGCGGTCGGAGCCGATGACGCCCGCATGCGCGGCGAGCGCGCGGCGCAACTCTACGAGCGTCTGGCGCAGGCTGCCGCTGGCCTGCTCCTGCGCGCGGTCGCTCCACAACCTCGCCTCGATCCACCGCCGCCCGCGGCGCCCGTCCTGCGCGGTGAGCAGGAGTGCCAGCAGCCCTTTGGCCTTCTGACCGACGGGCAGACGCGTCTTGCCATCGGAAGCGAGCACCGAAAAGGCGCCAAACAGCCGTATTTGCAATCTGTCGGTCACAGGTACTCCGCGTAAAGGGCTCGGTGTGTGGTAAGAAAAAAACAAACGAGACCAACCATCAAGAGGGTGCTCGTCGATGGCCCTCGCACAGAGTGAAATCTTGTTTCGTAACGTCAATCATAGCATATTTAAACTTTTGGAGAATAGGAGGGGGAAATGGCCGGACGAGCAGGACGCGCGGGACGCGCCGGGAGAGCCGGACGCGCGGGGCGCGCAGGTCGGGCAGGGCGGGCTGGGCGCGCCGGGCGCGAGGATGGCGGCTACGACGAGGCCGCGCTGTCCTCGGCGTTGATGACGCATCGCGACGGGATTCTGCCCTATTGGAACGGCAGCAAGAACCTGACGCCCCGCACCCTCGGGGCGCCGCCGACGCTGCCGGATCCCACGGGCTTTGCCCGCCTGGCCGCGCTGGGGTGGATCCCGCGCGAAGTGGTGATCGACGACCGTCTCTTCAGCCGCTTCCCGGTCTTCACGACGGCGCCGTCAACGGGCGGCGCGCGGTGCACCGATCTCGATCAGACGGTGAATGGGGGCAAGCTCGTCGAAGTGGAGCGGCCGGGCGACACCTTCTTCATCGCGCAGCTCAAGGAGGTGCGCACAGACGCCGATCTTCGCGACGACCGGATGGATGAGATCCTTGTGCAGACCGAGGATATCACGTCCTTTTTTGCCTCCATGCTGCGTCTGGAACTGGACGACGTCCGCTGGACGCTCGAATTGCTTGAAGCGGTCGTGCGGCTGTGCGGCTATGTCGAGTTTCCGCTGAAGTTCTTTTTCGATGTGCCGCGTCCCAGCCAGCTTTCGACGAATGCCGCACCGATCATCGCCACGCCCGGCCACGGCGCCTGGCCTTCCGGCCACGGCACCGAGGCGTTTGCGATTGCCACCGTTCTTGCGGGGCTGCTGCATCGCAAGACAGCGACCGGAACGACGTTCCAGCTGCGCGATGTTGCCGTCGCGGCTTCTGCTCCCGGGACCATGCTGCTGCGCACCGCCATGCGGATTGCGGACAATCGTGTGGTCGCCGGGGTTCACTATCCGCATGACGGCGTGTGCGGGGCGATACTTGGCGTCGCGATTGGCCAGGCGCTTGTGAACTACCTCTCTGGCGAGGATAAGACGCACACCTATACTCTCGCGGTCCCGCTCGATACGTCTTCGGAAGCGCTGATGTCTCCCGGCACGCTATCGGCGATTCTCGATCCAGCTCGGCTCGGAAACGCCGAGGTCGCGTTCACAGAGCCGGTCGCCAACCGCGACTCGCTTCTGCGGTCGCTCTGGATCAAGGCCGCTGCAGAAGTCTCCGGGCCCTAGCGGTCGCGGATCGCGTCGCTCCACACGATGGTGCGGCTGCCCAGGCGATCCGGTGCGGTTGGGTTAGGTACGGACGGCAAGCCACCGCCGCCGCCTGGGAGGAGCGTGAGCGCGTAATCCCGCGCCGCGGTGGCGCAGGCCGTGCTGGAGCCCGAAAGCCGCGCGCTGGACATCGAGAAGACGCCGGCGGCGCGCACGCCGGGGATCGACGCGGTCGTTTCGCTGACGGCGGAGAGATCCGGTGCGGTGCCCGACCAGTTCGCGCCCTGGGCCGTGTAACGGGCGGGTTCGATCTTGGTGCCGCGGACAAGCGCGCCGCCCACCGTCACCACGCGGTCGGACTGTACTGTGGAATAGGCGGAGTTCGTGCCATCGTGGGTCAGGGGGCTCGTGCCCAACCCATCGAACTCCCGTGTCTTTTTCTGCCACGCATGGGCGTCGGGATGGTCGAAATAGGCTTGCCGTGCCCCCGTCTTGCGCGAAAACGGGCTGTCGTCGCGTTGGATCATCGCGACGAGATCCGCATCGTCGCCGCCCTCGTTCTCGATGTGGATGTCCCAGGAGCCGGCGGGGCAGGTCGGTGTTCCCAATCCGTCCGGCGCGGTCGGTGCGAAGGAAATCAGCAGATAGGGCGATTGCATCCGCAGCGGGCCCGGTGTCGCCGCCACGTGCTCGACACTGGCCACCTGTACCCCCGCAGTGTCCAGGATCGCGACGGTCTGGTTCGGTGCCAATGTCTGCGGCGCCAGCGACAGCAGCTGCGGCCCGGACAGAGAGATCTTGAGCTTGCTATGGTCCTGCATGGGCTGCTGCCCGGTCAGACGAAGCTCGACGTAGCTTGGAGTGGCATCGTCGCGCTGGATGCGGGCCGTGACATCGAAGGATTGATGCGGCTCCAGCGGCGCCCGCGCCACCAGCCGGTCTTCATAGGCGTTGCCGTATGGCAGAAAGACGGTGATCGCATCCGCCCTGCCGGTCACGGCCTGCACCTGCGCGATCAGCAACTCGATCTGCTGTTCCAGAAACGAGGTTCCGTCCTTCGGCCCCGCCAGCACGCCCAAGCTGGCATTGATGACGAGACGTTTCGCAATCCCGGTCAGGAAGGTCTGCACCGCCATCCAGCGCATCCCCGCAAGAAGCGGGATCTCCAGCAGCCGTCCCGATGTGTCGTCGAACGCCCGGGGCAGCAATTGCACCGCGAGCAACGGCATCGATGCCAACGGATCCCCTTCATCCGCACCGCCCGCCAGATCAAGGACGACCGACCCGTGGGACGCCGCGCGATAGAGCGCGTTCTCCGCCCCGGGCGGGTACAATGCCGCCGCGCGTTCGCGATAGACGTGGTATTCGGAGGTCTGCGGCAGCGCAGCGAGCAACTGGTCGATATCGGATTCGAAATCCACCGGGCCGATCACGATGGGGAAGTTGAACACGTTGAGAATCGCGGATTGCGACCAGAAAGCAGAGAACCGCGTCTTGGCCGGTTGTGACCGAGTCCTCCGGTGGAGAACGGGCATCGCATCGTCGACGACCCCGAGAACCACCTCCGTCTGCTGTTCCAGCTGCGGCAGAAGCTGCGCGCCGGTCCGAAGAATGCCCGCGCGCGACGTCAGGCCCCCGACCGACATCACCTCGTACAGGTCGTCGAAGGCGCGCGGATCGGTCAGGCGATCCACACGCCGGTAGAGAATCGCGTCGACGGGCTGCCCCTTCTGGCGGAAGCACAGGTTGTACTGGCGTTCGATCTCGTCGAAGAGGAGGCCGTATTCGCCCTGTTCCTCCTCGAGCGCGAGGTCGAAGAACTCGTCGGTGTCGATGTCGGCGTCGATGGATCGCACGAAGATCGGCTCCCACAGGCGATCGTCATCGGGATCCAGCTCCAGACCCTGCAATGCCAGCCGTTGATAGCGCGAGGCGACACCCTCCCTCTCTACCAGACCCACCAGTTGGGCTGCCCAACGAAAGTACCCGCGTCCGTGCATGTCCTCACCTCTCGCTGATCGGTGCGTCCAAGGTCCTTCGTGCCGGAATGGTCCCACGGCGACCGGTTTCGGTCAACGGTCGGCCGCATCGCGGCGCTCCGGCTCGCCTTAAGGTAGAACTGCAGGCGGCTGCGGCGAAATTTCACTGAAGCCTATCGGAATTTTTGCCGCGAACTGACGCGCCGCTGACGGTGCGCTGACGACGCAACGTCAATTTAGCGGCGTCGCGGCATCCAATCCCCTTTGGTCACCGCCTGCCGCGGCACCGGGTGTTGGCCAAGTGACCGAGAAAGGGAATCGCGATGCGCACTAAGTCCATATTTCTCGTCGCGTTTCTCGCCGGGGGAACGGCGACGGTCTCCGCCGCACAGATTGTCTATCCGCGTATTCCGCACGGTCTCTTGGCGGCGTCGTCGGATAGGCCGGTTTCGGGCCCGACCGGACCGAGCTGCACCCAACTGGAGCTCTCCGCGGGCATCGACCGCACCAGGTGCGGCGCGCTTCCACTGTCCACCATAGCACGAGCGAAAGTGGAGGCGCTGGAGCAAGGTCAGGATGACTGACGCGCTCCATTGGGCCGCGGGTCGTTTTCTCTCCCTGGGGCGATCCGCGGCTCGTACCACCCCGTCCGTGACGCGATCGCGCGCGCGGCCGGCCCTGCAGCAAGGTCGGAAGTAGAGGTTGAACAGAATGGTACGGTTAAAAGTTAAAGTGGTTTTCTGCGCCGCCTTGCTGTTGGCCATGGCGGTTTCCGCCCCGCCGGCCGACGCTTCGGCCCTGCGCCCACCGCCCCATCTCGTCGATGGATACGGCAGGTGCGTGGTGCAGTCGGAACGCGCGCCCATGACGCGGGCCAGTGCCGAGGTTTGCGGGCATCTCTACCTGTTGCTGAAGCTCAGCCTGCTCCCGGACATGGACCACGCGCGCTACACGGCGCTGCCGCCGGAGGTGCGCGCGCAGGTCAGTGCCGCGGGCTATCGCGCCTTGCGCGAATGGCGCCGCACCAAGCGAAGACAGGAGCATGAGTCCCTTCGGTATTAGTGCCTTTTCGATCCGGGCGGTGAGTGCGCCGCCCGTCAACGAACCGACCGGTGCCGGGCTCCCCGGCGCAGGACACGCCAGATCATTCACGCGCCACCTTGTGGGCGCCCGAGCCATCGTGCGCTCACCACGGGAGACGAGCTATGCTGAACTTCGACCCATTCGCCCTTGGATCTGCGGATGACCCCAGTCTGGAACCGGTGAGAACCGGCGTGCCATTTCGCCTGGGAATGCCGCATCTGAATGCGACGGGAGTGTCACTGAACTGGCTATTCCGGGAATGCTGCCACCGGCATTGGTGGGCGGTCGCGGAACGTGCGGGGACGGTGCCGAGCGACGTCGTCGATCTGGCGGGCGACCGGGTGCTGCCGTCCGTCGTCTGCGCCGTCTCGGCCGGGCGCCCGGGGGAGTTTGCCGAGGACGACCTTGTGGACCTGCGGCCCGTCATCCGACCCGCGCCCGAAACGGGCTGGCGCAGCGAGACGGTGCTGACCTCCACGAGCGGCGGCCACCTCGTGGTCGAGCTGATCACACGCTTCGTCAAACAGAAAGATGGCGACAGCGCCACGCTGGTCCCGGCCGACATGCCCGCGGAGTTCGACGTCAAACCGGGAGCGGCGAAAGCGCGCCGGGCCTCGCTTCTGCTGGCCGCCGGCCGCACGGCCCTGGAAGAGGCCGACGATCAGCCTCCGCCGCCGCATCTCAGCTTCGCGATCTGCCCGGAGACGGACATGAACGGGGTGGGGCAGATGTACTTCGCCAACTTCATCGACGTGTTCGGCCGGGCCGAGCGCAATGCGATCCCGCCGATGATCGCGAAGATGTCGATGCTCTCGCGCGAGGTGCACTACTTCGAGACGGCCGACGCAGGCGAGACGATCGACGTCCATTCCGAGGTCAGCTTGCTGCGTCTGGGCCAAGCCTCGCGCATTCAAACGGTCAGCTACGCGCGGCGGACATCCGACGAGAAGATCGTCGCCATCTGCCGGACAACGCGGGAGACCTGACCGACGGAGTTTCCACGCCGTGGTGAACCTGTGTTGGGGGGCGTGGCCGTGGTGTTCGCGGTGTTGGGTTCACCTGTTAAGTGGTTGTGAGTGATCGGTTTCTTGTAAGCCTTTGGGGGTGGCATTGGTGTAAGTACGAGTGTGCTTGGTGGTGGTGAGAGGCACGGTGGCGCGGCGTATTCAGGCCGCGGCCGCCGTGTCCGCACGCCGGCAGGCCAGGGCGTGGGTGCTGTAGGTCATCCTAGCCCGGGCATGCAGGCGCAGAACCCAGGGCAGGTCCATCTCCTCCGCCACGGGCGCCAGACCGGCCGATTCCAGTGTCGCGCGCAGCACCGGCTCGGGCGCGCCGGCCCATGGCCCGCGCTGGGAATGGCCGCCGAGCCATTGGCCAAAGCCCGTCGCCTGGGGCGACCAGTCGTGCGGCGTCACGACAACGGCGCCACCCCCCATCGCGGTGACGCGGGACAGTTCGGTGATCACGTTGGCCGGGGCGGCGGTGCAGTCCACAAGGTTGATCCCCGCGCAGACGCCGAAGGCGCCCATTGCAAAGGGCAGGGCGGCGGCGTCGACGGCCCAGAACTCCGGCGCGGTATCCGCAAAGCCGTCCGGCACCCGGATCGGCACATCGTCGTAGACGAGCCCGACCCGGCGCACGGCTAAACTGGCCTCCCCCTCCAACGCGAGGCTCTGACCGAAGCGGAGCATGGACAGGTTCAGGTCCGCCACGATCGATGGTTGGCCGCACCGCGCGGACAGCTCCCACCCGCCACGGCCGACGGACCCTCCAAGATCGAGACACGGGGCGCCGGTGGGGACGCTCGCGGCCTTCAACCGGTCGAGCCCCCATTCCATCAGCGACGCGATCCCGCTTTCCCCGCCCAGCCCCCAATCGGCGAAATGCGCCGTCCCGTAGAGGCTGAGATGATAGCGCTGGGTGTCGAAGTTTTCGCCCGGGCCGGTCGCATCCCCAACGATGCTGGAGACGACCGGGGGCAGATCCGTTCGGTAGAGCGCGTTCGTGGCTTGCGTCTTCAAGAGCTCCGCCGGGTCGGGCACCAGCAGCGGCACCCCGTCGATCACCGGGAACTCCATCCAGCATGCGCGGTTCGAGCAATGCAGCACGCCGTGCCACAGATGTCCGGCACGCTCTTCTTCGCGCGTCGCGACGACCATGGGCGCCGCGTGACCGCTCTGATGCAGGCAGCGGGGGCACAGGGGGGCCACCGCCGCGAAGACATCCTCCCGCATGGCGGGGTTAGCCGCCGATCAGGACTGTCGGGCAACAGGGAGGTTGCAGCATTCCGGTGGGCGAGGGGATCGGCGCCACGCAGGAGGCATGCGCCGTCTGGTCGCCGAGCCGCGCGGCGGGAAGAAAGCCGATCAGGACGGAGGAGGACCCCATCGAGATGATGCCGGGCCCGGCGGGGACGCAGGGCACCAGAGTGCAGATCTTGGTCATGTCCGAGACACGCGCGGCCGGCTGGTTCGCGATCAGGACGGTCGGGCAGCCCGGAGGAATGATCGGCAGCGGCAGCGCGGGATGGGGAACGGGCGTCGGCGTGGGCGCGGCGGGATGGATCGGCGCGTGGCAATGCGGCGCTGTCTGCAGCGTCATATCCCCAACACGGGCGGCGGGTTTCGTCATTGCACTCTCCACACGAACTGCCGCGATGCTACGGTGCGGCCGCCTTCCGCGCAACTGGGTGTCGCGACTGCCGATCATTTTCTCCAGCATGACCGCACAGGTGCGGCCGGACGGGGGCTGCCGGATGGGCGCATTCCGCGCCAAGCGCCGGGATGCATTGCCCTTGCCGCCGGTGCCGCTTAGCGTCACCACGCGCGCGGCGATGGGCCAATGCGCGAAAGCGGAAGGAAGGGGCGCTATGATCGTTCGTCTGTGCAAAGCCGTGATGGTGCTCGGTCTCGCCGCCTTCGCGCTGCTCGTGACCTACAACAACCTCACAGACTTCGACTCGAACTACCAGTTCGTGCGCCATGTCCTGTCGATGGATACGACGTACGAGGGGAATGCCGCGATGGGGCGGGCCATCACCGACCCGCAGATGTGGGAGGCCGGCTATTGGGCGATCATCGTCGGCGAAGGGCTGACGGGGCTCATCCTGCTGCTCGGGGGGCTGCGCCTTTTGCAGAAGCGGCGCGCCCGCGTCGATGCGTTCCAGGCGGCCAAGGCGATGACGGTGCTCGGCGCAACCCTCGG
>JBCDGG010000012.1:0-54560 GCA_038757905.1 Pseudomonadota bacterium
CCCCCAAGGATCGACGTGCCCCCGATGACGACGGCCGCGATCGTCGGCAGCAGGAAGGGATCGCCCATCGACTGATAGGCCTGGTTGGCATAGCCTGCGAGCATCACGCCGCCGAGGGCCGAGCACATCCCGGCAATCGCGAAGGCGGCAAAGACGACCGAGGGGGTAGAGACGCCGGACAGGAACGTCGCCTTCTCGTTGAACCCGATCGAGCGCAGATAGCGGCCGAACGGCGTGCGGGCCAGGAAGATCGCGAGCGCCGCGGCCACGCCGATCCAGATCAGGAAGCTGACAGGCAGGCCGAGAACCTCGCCCGAGGCCATGCCGACCATCAAGGGGCTCGCCTCGCCGCGCGGGTTGAAGCCCCCGGTGTTGAGCACGGCGAGGCCCAGAAGCATGGAGTTGACCGCGAGCGTCCACACCATGGAGGGGATGCGCAGGATCGCCACGCCCAGCCCGTTGATCACACCGATGAGCGCGCCGAAGGCGAGCGCTGCCGGAACGGCAAGCGCGGCCAGCACCGGGTTGCCCGAGCCGACCAGCGCGGTCGACAGGATCGCCGCGCCCGTCAGCACCCAGGGCACCGACAGATCGATATGGCCCAGCAGGATCACGACGGTCGCGCCCGTGGCCAGGAGGCCCAGAAACGCGGCGATCTGGAGCTGCTGGGTCAGATAGCCGGCGCTGAGGATCTGCGGAAAGAAGAAGCTGCCGGCGACGATCAGAAACACCGCGCCGAGATAAGGCATCAGGCTGTCAATGGTGACGGCGCGAGCGATCATGCGAAGGCCTCCAGCCGGTTGCGGGCGCGCAGGACGTCCGCGGCGCCGATGGCGATGGCGAGCGCCAGGATCAGACCCTCGAAGAGCGGTTGGGCGAGCGAGGGAATGCCGGAGAAGAACATCAGCGAGGCGATGGTCTTGAGGATGAATGCCCCGGCGAGCGCCCCGACCAGCGATCCGACCCCGCCGCGGAGAAGCACGCCGCCAAGGACGACCGCGGCGATGGAGTTCAGCGTGAACCCCGCCGCGATGCCCGCGTCCCCGGTGGTCGTCACGAAGCTGTAGAACAGCCCCGCGAGCCCCCCGAAGACACCGGCCAAGGTGAAGGCCGCGATGCGGATGAGCCGCGTGTCCAGACCCGACTGAAAGGCGGCCTGTTCGGACGAGCCCAACGCATACAGGCCGAGGCCAAGCCCTGTGCGCCGGAACGGCAGCCAGAAGGCGAAGACGAGGACGGCCGTCAGGATCAGCGCGGTCGGCACGCCGAGCAGGTCCAGCGTCATCGCATCGGCCAGATCGTAGTTGACCGCCCCGCCCGGGGTGGGCCGCAGCAACAGCGCGATCCCGACAAAGATCGAGGCCGTGGCGAGGGTGACCACGATGGGCTGAATGCGCCCAAAAACGATGATGAGCCCGTTCAGCAGCCCGCAAAGGGCGCCGGCTGCCACGACGGCGAGCATGCCAAGCGCGATGCCTGCCGCCGATCCGTCCAGCAGGTAGGACGCGACGCAATTCGTCAGCGCCATGACGGCGCCGACCGACAGGTCGATCCCGCGGACCACGACGGCGAAGAACTGCGCAGCCGCGGCAAGGCCGAGGATCAGGCATTGGTTGGCCCAGATCGTCAGCACATAGGTCGAGCCGCCGCGGGGGTGGGTTGTCAGGTAGAGCGACAGAAGGACGATCAGGACAACGCCTGCGATCACCTCGCGGCGGTTGGAGCGCATGTAGTCAACCATGCGCCGCGACTTTCGGAGGCGTATCGCGGCGCGCATCGTCGACCTTGGCGGACACGTTCAGCGTTGCGGCGATGATGTTCTGCGGGGTCAGATCCTCCCCCGTGAGCGAGGTGACGATCCCGCCGTTGAAGAATACATGGGTCTCGTCGCACAGCTGAATGAGCTCTTCGTAATCCGTGCTCAGGAGCAGGATCGCCGTTCCCTGATCGGCCAGGCGCCGCAGCATGGCGTAGATCTCGGTCTTCGTCTTGACGTCGATCCCGCGCGTGGGGTCGGCCAGCAGCAGACAGCGCGGCGCCAGGGCGAGCCACTTGGCCAGAACGACCTTTTGCTGGTTGCCGCCAGAGAGCGACGAAATGGGCAGATCGTACCCGCCATGCTTCAGGGCCAGTTGCTCGAGCGTGCCCTCGTAAAGGCCCATATCCTGAGCGTCGAGATCTGCCCGCCCCAGAGCCGCGAGCTTCAGGTTATCGCGAATGCTCTGATCCTGAACGAGGCCCTCGGTCTTGCGGTCCTCCGGGATGAAGGCGAGGCCGATCTCGGGACGCTTGGCGGCCTTGGGGCTCGTGACCGCGACATCGGAGCCGGCGATCCTGATGCGGCCGTCGGCCTTTCGCAGAAGCCCGAAGAGGCCCATCAGAAACGCGTTCTGGCCCTGCCCGTCGAGCCCGCCAAGGCCGACGATCTGACCGCGCCGCACGGTCAGGGACACGTCTCGAACGGCCCCCTCCCAGGAGAACCCCTCGACACGGAGCACGTCGTCCGCCTCGCGTCGGGCGGGCGGCTTCGGCGGAAACAGCTCCTCGATGGTCTGTCCGACCATCATGTTGATGATCTCGCCGTAGTCGTGGGCGCCCTTGTCGAAGGTCGCCACCCGCTGACCGTTGCGGAAGACCGAGACCCGGTCGGCCAGAGCCTCGACCTCATGGAAGCGGTGTGAGATGAACAGGACCGCCGTGCCGCTGTCCCGTTCCTCGCGGATAAGATCGAAAACCTTCTCGACGACCTGGGCATTCAGCGCCGACGTCGCCTCATCGAGGATCAGAAGGCGCGGCTTCTTCATGATCGCCTTGGCGATCTCCACCTGCTGGCGTTGCGGCAGTGACAGGTCCGCCACCCGCGCGCCCAGGCGAACATCCTCCCCGCCGATGCGTTGCAGCACCTCTTCGGCCAGGCCGAGCGCATCGCGTCTCAGCCATCCCAGGCCACGACCCGGCGCGCCGAGCAACAGGTTCTCGCGCACCGTCAGGTCGGGCACCAGCGACAGCTCCTGGAACATGCAGACAAGGCCATGGGCGAGCGCGCGGGTGGGCGAGGCCAGATCCACCTCGCGCCCATCCACATGGATCGCGCCGCGGCTCGGCTGCAGGACCCCGACGATCAGCTTCATCAGGGTCGACTTGCCGGCGCCGTTTTCGCCCAGCACAGCGTGGATCTCCCCAGCTTTGCAGGCAAAATCGACATCGTCGAGCGCCCGGGTGGCGCCGAATTCCATCGAGACGCCACGCATCTCAAGGAGGGGGGTGCTGCGATCGGGCATGCTCAGCAATCCGCCAGAAACGGCGGCGTTTTGCAACGCCGCCGCCGGTTTAAGCCTCAGGTGTTGTCGGGCGACTGGCCCAGCAGCTCCTCGGGAGAAAAGGGCTCAAAGCACTCGGTAAATCCCGTGCCGGTGTTGAAGGATTTCGGCAGTTCCGGGAAGTAGTTCACCCCCGCCTCAAGGGCCTCGGCGGTGACCTGCGGGATGGGCAGGAAGATCGTCTGCGGCAGCTCGTTGCCTTCCAGAAGCGCAACGGCCGCTTCCAGCGCCACCGCCGACATCGCGGGGGCCTGGCTGGCGGAGACGCCGGGGATGTCGAGCTCGCTCATGAGCATCCGCACACCGTTCTCGCCGTCGACGCCCATGGGCACGATCGGATGGCCGGCGGCCTGCATGGCGTTGATCGTGCCGGCCGAACCGTGCTGGGAGACGACCGCATCGAAGGTGCCATGGGTTGCGAGCGCGTCGGCGACGACCTTCTGGCTCGTCCCCGTGTCCCAGTTGCCCACGACTTCTACGATCTCGAGGCCGTCGACGCCTTCGAGGACGCTCATCATTCCCAACCGGCGGTCCCGGTCGGTCGCATTGCCGGGCAGGCCGTTGACCATAAGGATCTTTTCGGCCTCGCCGCCCAGCAGGTCCATCACCGTCTGAGCCTTGAGCGCACCGAGGTCCAGCTGGCTCTCGTTGACCTGAACCACGCGGTCGGTGTCGAGCACGTTGTCGAAGGGCACGAGGATCGTACCCGCCCGCTCGGCCCGGCGGATCACCGGCTCGAACGCCGTGGGGTTCACGGCGATGAAGGTGATGGCGTCGTAGCCCGCGGCGATGAAGTTGTCGATCGCCGCGATCTGGGCGGCGCTGTCGTTTCCGACGGAGACGACGGTGAAGTCCTCGATCTTGGCGGCGTTTTCAGGCCGTTCGGCCCAGGCCTTCGCCGATTGGATGGCCTGGATGCGCCAATCGTTCCCCGCAAACCCGTTCACGAAGGCCAGCCGATAGGGCCCCTCCTTGGCGTCGTAGGACAGGGTCGAGGTTCCGGGCGCGGGGGCGAAGCATTCAGACCGGTAGGTCTCGGCCGATGCCAGGCTCGCGCAGCCAAGCGCGACCGCAGAGGTCAAAAGCAGTTTCTTCATGGTCTCCTCCCCAAGGGCTTTGGCCCCGATCTTCTTTCGTGATCTTCTGATGTGTTTACGTAAACACATTGATGATCTGGTATCTGTTTACGTAAACATGCGTCAAGACACTTCTGCGATGGGCAGAAGAAGCGGGATCGGGATGGCGCGGCGCAAGGCAGGAACTGAGGCGGACAACCAGCCGACGATGCACGACGTCGCGCGCCGCGCCGGCGTCAGCCAGATGACCGTCTCGCGGGTGATGCGCGGCGCGGGCTACATCTCGAAAGACGTTCGAAAAGAAGTGGTTAAGGCCGCACGTGAAATCGGCTACGTGCACAACAGGCTGGCCGGGGGGAATGCATCCTACGATAACCCTCTGGTCGGGGTGGTCGTGCCCACGATGCAGAACCGCGTCTTCACCGAGGTCCTGACCGGGATCAACGAAACGCTCGACGAGAGCGGCCTGCGCCCGGTCTTCGGCGTTTCGGAATACTCGCTGGACGCGGAGGAAGCGCTGGTCTTCGATATCCTGTCCTGGCGCCCGCGGGGGCTGATTCTGCCCGGTCTGGAACACACGAAAGCCCTGCGCCAGATCATTGCCCGCACCGGTGTGCGCGTGGCCGAGATCATGGACACGGACGGCGATCCGATCTCGTCCTGTTTCGGGTTCTCGCATCGGGCGGCGGGCCGTGACATGGCCCAGCACCTGTTCGATTGCGGCTACCGGCGGATCGGCTATGCGGCCAGCCAGGGGGGGCTGGACCTGCGGGCCACGAAGCGCTTCGAGGCGTTCGCGGATCGGATCCGCAGCGCAGGCGCGCGGCTTGTGGGTGCGCTTACGTCCGACGGGCCCTCGTCGATGCTGGCCGGACGGCAGATGACGGCGGAGTTGCTGCAGCGCGCGGAGAGGCCGGATGCCATCTATTACGCCAATGACGACCTCGCCGCCGGGGGGCTGATGCACTGCCTCGCCGAAGGGCTCTCCGTCCCCGGGGATGTGGCGCTCGCGGGCTTCAACGGGCTTGGATTTCTCTCCGCGCTTCCGATGCGCATCACAACCACCGAAACACCCCGCTACGAGATCGGCGCCGCTGCTGCGAAAGAGATCCTGGGCAGCACGTCCCCCGCCGGAGTGACGAAGGTGTTCGAGATCTCAGTCAGTGTTGGTGAGACGACCTAGGGCCCGAGATCGCTGCCCATTCCGACGCGCTGACCCCTCGGGATGCGCAGAAGGGCCTGCTTGGCTTGCATCCGTGGGATGCTTTTGCGCTTACGTGGATCCGGCACCGGATCAGAGCAAGGGCAACACATCGCCGATCTACCCGTCCAGCACCTCCGGCTCTTTTGTCAGGAAGCCGCCGTTCCGCGGGATCGACTGGTCGGTGTGCAGGGCTTTGCTTCGGAACGCCACAGCACGTTGAGCCCACATCTGGGCTTGCAGCGCAGAATCACGGAAAAAGGGCGCGCTCCCACGGAGCGCGCCCCTCGCAGACATCTCGCAGACATGATGAGACGGTCAGGTCTCTTGCTGACGCGACGGTTCGGCCCGTGCAGGCGAGACCGTTGTCCAGAGCCGGCGCTTGATGTTCTCCCAAAGCTTCGCGATGCCGAGCGGTTCGTAGATCAGGAACAGAATGATCAGAGCACCGAACACCACCTGCTCGATCGCCGAGATGATCGTGGCGTCGATCATGCCGTGGAACCAGGCATTGCCGACCGTGTTGAGCACGACCGGGAAGAGCAGGATGAAGCCCGCCCCGATGAAGGCGCCGTTGATCGTGCCGAGCCCGCCCAGGATCACCATGAACAGGATCTGGAAGGAAAGCTTGATGTCGAACGCCACAGGCTCCAGCGATTTCAGATAGGTGAAGGCAAAGAGGGCACCCGCCACCCCGCAATAGAAGGCACAGAGCGCAAAGGCCTGCAGTTTGGCGCGCAGAAGCGAAATGCCCATACTCTCGGCGGCGATGTCCATGTCGCGCACGGCCATCCAGTTCCGCCCGACCGAGCCGCGCGTCATGTTGACGGCGAGGATCGTCAGAACGGTGACCACCGCAGCAACGACAAGGTACATCTCCATCGGAGAGGTGAACGCCCGGCCGAAGATGACGATGTCCTGCGCCGTGATGATCCCCGACGTGTCATAGTTCTTGAACCAGCCGAACTTGTCGATCATCCAGATGATGAAGAACTGCGAGGCGAGCGTGGCAACCATCAGGTAGATGCCACGCACGCGCAGGCTCGGCAGGCCGAACAGCACCCCGAAGGCGGCCGCGATGATCCCGGAAAAGAACAGCGACAAAGGGAAGGGCATCCAGGGGATGCGCAGCTCGATGTTGTAGCAGGCAAAGGCGCCCGCCGCCATGAAGCCGGCGGCCCCCAGCGCGAGCTGGCCCGCATATCCCATCACGAATTGCTGGCCGATCGCGGCAAGCGCGAGGCAGAGCCAGGGGATCAGGATCGACGAATACCAGTAGTCGGTCTCGATCGTGAAAGGCACCACGGCAAAGGCCAGGATCATCATCACGACGAAGTTGGTCACATCGCTGCGCGAGTAGGTCATGAAGACGGGTTTATCGGTCATGGTCATGGCTCCCCTTCTCACACACGCCGGATGATCTTCTCGCCGAACAGCCCCTCAGGCCGCCACAGCAGGAAGAGAATGGCAAGAACGTAGGGCGCCCAGCCCTCGATCCCGCCGCCGAAAAAAGGGCCGACATAGACCTCGAGCGTCTTCTCGACGACGCCGATGATCAGCCCGCCGACGATCGCCCCGGGAATGGACGAGAAGCCGCCGATGATCAGCACGGGCAAGGCCTTGAGCGCGAGATCGACAAGCGCAAACTGCACGCCCGCCCGGGCCCCCCACATCATCCCGGCGACGAGCGCGACAACGCCCGCAGCCGACCAGACGAGCAGCATGATGCTCTTCAGCGGGATCCCGATCGAGGCTGCGGCGCCGGGATCGTCGGCCACGGCGCGCAATCCAAGGCCCATCTTGGTGTACCGAAACAGCAGCGCCAGCACGATGATCAGGACGGCCGCCACGACCCCGGCCGCAACGTCGAGCGCGCTGACAAAGAGGCCGAGATTGTCCGCCACCCACGGGATCGGAAAGTCGGGGATGCCGAGATCGAGCCGCCGCACCTCGACGCCCCAGACCGCTTGCGCAAGACCCTGCAGCACGAAGGCAAGCCCGATCGTGGCCATCAGCATCGTGTCTTCGTTCTGGCCCACAAGCGGTTCGAGCACGAGCCGCTCCGTCGCGTAGCCGACGGCGATCATCAGGAAGACCGTGACGACGAAGGCCAGCACGAACGGCAGGCCAAGCTCCATGAAGCCCACGAACGAAAGCACGGCGAAGAACACCATGGCGCCCTGAGCAAAGTTGAAGGTCGACGACGCCTTGTAGATCAGCACGAAGCCGAGCGCGACGAGCGAGTACATCGTGCCAGCCAGCATCCCCGCCAGCACAACCTCGAAGAAAAAGAGAAGCTCAGTCATGGGCCACTCCCAGATATGCGTCGATCACGTCTTGATTTGTGCGGACGTCTTCGGGCGGGCCATTGGCGATCACCTTGCCGTAGTCCAGCACCACGACGTTGTCGGAAATGTCCATCACCACCCCCATGTCGTGCTCGATCAGCACCATCGTGGTGCCGAGTTCGTCATTCACCTTGAGGATGAAGCGGCACATTTCGCGCTTCTCCTCGACGTTCATGCCCGCCATGGGCTCGTCGAGAAGCAAGATGTCGGCCTCTGTCGCCAGCGCCCTGCCCAGTTCGACCTTCTTCTGAAGGCCGTAGGGCAGCTTACCCACGGGCGTGTCGCGGATGTCTGTGATCTCCAGGAACTCGACGATCTCCTCGCAGCGCTCGCGGTTTTCCTCCTCTTCCTTCCTCGCTTTCTGGGTCTGGAAGGCGACCTGCAGGAAGTTGGCGCTCATGTGCAGCTTGCGGCCGACCAGGATGTTGTCGATGACCGACATCCGCTTGAACAACGCAAGGTTTTGGAACGTCCGTGAGATCCCCTTTTGTGCGATGATGTTGGGGCTGATCCTGTCCAGCACCTCTCCCTTGAAGGCGATGGCGCCTTCCTGGGGTTTGTAGATGCCGTTGATGCAGTTCAGGAGCGAGCTTTTGCCGGCGCCGTTCGGGCCGATGATCGCTCGGATTTCGTGCTTGAGTACGTTGAAGGATGTGTCGGTGATGGCCTTCACCCCGCCGAAACGCAGCGAGATGTTGCGCACTTCGAGCAGGGGGCCACCGACAGGGAAAGTTCGGGCCTGGGTCATACTGGGCGTTTTCCTCGGGCAGACGTTAGTGGTGGTGCAGATCGGCGTGGCGCTCGCTCTCGGTCCGGAGCACGTCGCGGAAGTTCTTGCGGCCCTCCTTCGAGATGCCGAGATAGAACTCCTTGATCTTGTCGTCCTCCAGAAGCTCCTTGGCGTTGCCCTCCATCACCACATGGCCGCTTTCGATGATGTATCCGAAATCGGCGTTGCGCAGGGCGACGTTGGTGTTCTGCTCGGCGAGCAGAATGCTGACGCCTTCGTGGGTGTTGAGCTCCTGAACGATGTTGAAGATCTCGGCGACGAGCTGCGGCGCGAGGCCCATGGACGGCTCGTCGAGCAGAAGCATCTTCGGCTTGGCCATCATCGCGCGGGCCACGGCCGTCATCTGCTGTTCCCCGCCGGACGTGTAGCCCGCCTGGCTTTTGCGCCGGTCCTTCAGCCGCTTGAAGTAGCCGTAGATCCGATCAAGCTCGGCCTGAATGTCGCCCTTGGTGAGCTTGCGCGAATAGGCTCCGGCGACGATGTTCTCCTCCACCGTCAGATGACCGAAGCAGCGCCGCCCTTCGAGCACCTGCACCATCCCCAGATGAACCATGTCGGAGGGGGCCTGATCCGTCACGGGCGTGCCGTCATAGGTGATCGACCCGCGGGTGACCTTGCCCCGTTCGCCGCCGAGCATGGTCGAGACCGATTTGAGCGTCGTGCTTTTGCCGGCGCCGTTGCCGCCGAGCAGCGCGACGATCTTGCCGCGCGGCACCGTCAGCGAGACATCGTGCAGGGCCGAGATGACATTGTCGTAGACCACCTCGATGGCGTCGATGGTCAGTATGTTGTCGGCAGTTGCGTTCATTGAGCCGTCACCATGGTGAGTTCTCCTGTGCCTCTCGTGGAGCAGACCACGACAGTTCTGTGTCGGCGCACCCGGTACGCCGGAACGGGGGATGGGTCCGCCCGCCATCGGCAGGCGGACAGAGCTTACGAACAGGAGCGGGGTGTTAGGCCGTTCTCTGCCGCGAACTTGGCCGCCGAATCCTCCACCAACTGCCGGATGAAGGTCGGGTCGAGCGGCTCTTCCCAATCGGTGACCTGCACGAACTTCTCGCCATCCCACTGCATCATGGCGAAGCGGCCGGCGCCGGCATGCTCCTGACAGGTGAGCGAGAAGGGTGCCAGCATGCCGCCGATGCCAAGCTCTTCGAGCCTCTCCGGCGACATATCGAGCGCTTCATAGCCATCGCGGAACTCCGCGCCCGTCACGGCCTGGCCGACCTTGCCATGAATCTCCTGCGCGTTCTTCAGCGCCTCGATCCACATCACCGCCGCGCCGAGGCCGCGATTCCAGTAGACCGAGCCGATGCGGTTCTCATCGGCAAGGTTGCCCTCGCCTGCGCCATACACCTGCTCCTCGATCGCCTGCACGAGCGGGAAAGACTTGCCCGGCAACGCATTGGCCATGGCGTAGGTGCCGGTGGCGCTGTCGCCGGCCGGGAACATGTCCTCCTCGGCGGCACCGAAGGTGACGTAGATCAGCCGATCGCGCGGGAAGCCGATGCGCGCGGCATTGGTCATCCCGGTGGAGTTCATGCCCGACCCGGCGCCCCAGAACGTTACCCAATCGGGGCGCTCGCGGCGGACCTGCAGCCATTGCGACTGCTGCTCGAGCCCCGGCGGCGGCACGGCGATCTCGACGATCTCGACCCCCCAATCCTCGGCGATGGCGCGCATGGCGGGCAGTGGCTCGCGGCCAAAGGCGCTATCGATATGCATGTGCACGATCTTCTTGCCGCGCATGTTCTCGACGCCGCCCTCCTGATCGGCCATGAAGCGCATTTTCACTGCAATCTGGGACCAGTAGTGCCCTGCGGCATTGAACACCCAGGGCCACACCGTGCCGTCGGCGGCATCGGTGCGTCCATAGCCGTACTGGGCAAGCACCACCTCGTCCTCGGCCATGCGGTTGATCACGGCGTAGGCGCCGGGCGTGCCGAGCGTGTCGAACACGACCATCTTCTGGCCATTGTACTCCGACAGGCGCTGGTAGCATTCCACCGTCTTGACCGCGTTGTATTCGGTCTCGCATTCCTGCCATGTCAGCATGACGCCGTTCACGCCGCCATTCATGTTGACATAGTTCATATAGTCGATCTGGGCCCCGTAATACCCGGTTCCCATGGCCGAGTATGGGCCGACGCGGCTGCTCGCAACGGGGAAGTATTGCTTCTCTTCCGCGGTCGCGATCTCTGGCAGCAATAGGGTGCAGGCAAGCGCAGCCGTTGCGGCGGTTTTTACAAGGCTATTGACCAATCGTCCTTGGTTCACTTTCGATTTCCTCCCTTGGTACTCTTGGTTCGTCGATAGGATCGGACGCGGCATTCTGCGGCCGCGACCCAATTGAAGATCGAGCGTCAGTCTGTCGTCGGCGGCGTCCTGAGAGCCGCTTGATTTGAGCGTCTTACCGGGTACAGCACTTCCGGACACCTCGGGCGCGCCTCACGCGCCCTATAGGAGACTCGGGAATTGGATCAGGTTGATCCACGACCCTGCCGTCGCGGATAGTCGGATTGCCCAGCCCTCCCATGCTTGCGGCAATCTTAACCGCCGGTTCCATCATCCATAAGGACGGGGATCGGCCTCTCTCCAGTGTCGCTTTGCGCTACGACAGGTGCGACAATCTGTCATCGAAATAAATCTGTCAAGAATTAAGGCAAGGAATTCTTTTTGGGCGCCTTGAGGTCGGGCGTTGGCCCGGTATTTGGCAGGGGCAGCGTGGCGCTCGGCGTGCAGCCCGATGTACACGCCTCCTATCGGCGGAAGTCCAACGCGCCGCAGTGGACGCGTTTGTCGAAGCTGAAGACATCCCTCCTCGCACCATCGGTGTGGGGATCTGTAGGGCGAGCGGAGGCGCACATGGCCCGCCCGGCACGGCGCGCGACGCGCTCTGTGCACCGATCCGGCCCCCGTCCGGTACATCGCCACGCCCCCACCGTCTTGCCGATGCGTCGCGTCCGTTGGCCGATGCTGACGTGAAGACGCAGAGGTTTCGGCCGCAGTGTCCCGCCGAACAGGCGTTGGATCGGACGGTTGCCAAACGAGGCAACGACACGGCACGGCGGCAAAAAGCACAGTGTCACAAAGACGTAGAAACGCGCGATGCCCGAAGACTGCCGTGCGCCATCGCCATCGAGCACCACAAACGCGGCGCAGGAGATCCATTCCACTTGTCTGAAGACCCATCCTTGGCGCCGGTTACCGCTTTCGCCTCCCCGGGGCGCGAGATAGGGTCCTTCCGCGCGGAACGGATGGGTCTAACATGGGCATGCTGGTCGACGGTGTTTGGGAAGACCAGGCCGACCGTTCCATGGTCGCCGGGACGTATCGCCGGGAAACCAGCCCCCTGCCCAGTTCCCTCGACCGGGCCACCCTTGGGCAACTGGCCGAGGCGCAGGACAGGTTCTTCCTGGTGGCATCGGCCAGCTGCCCGTGGTCGCACGGGGCGGTCATTGCCCTTGTGCTGGCCGACCTGAGCGAGACCATACGGATACAATGGGCGGGGGGCTCGCGTGTTGAGGGCTATGGCCTGCTGCCGGGCGGGCCCCTCCGCGCGCGGTGCGATGTTCAGCATGTGCACGAGTTCTACACGCGCACAGTTCCCACCTATACGGGGCGGGCAACTGTGCCCCTCCTGTGGGACGCGAAAAAGGGCCGAGTTCTGTCCAATTCCTCATCCGATATAATTGCAGCCATTGACGCGATCAGCACGAAAATCACCCTGCGCCCGCCGCAGATCGCCCATGAGATAGACGCGCTGACGGATTACATCTTTGAGGGATTGTCCAACGCGGTGTATCGCGCGGGCAAATCGCAGCGGCAGGAGGAATACGACAAAGCGGTCGATACCGTTTTCCGAACGATGGACGATCTCGAGTCCCGTTTGGACGGTAGGACATTTCTCTTTGGGTCCGACTTGACGCAGGCCGATATACGGCTGTTTGCGACGCTGGTTCGGTTCGACACAGTCTATGTCACACACTTTCGCTGCACGCGCAAACGCCTCGTTGATTATCCGCATCTCTGGCGCTTCACGCGCCGCATTTACCAAATGCCGCTGATCAAGGAGACTGTCGATTTCGACGAGATCCGATTTGGCTATTACGTCAATGATGGCAGTCACAATCCGTTCGGCATTATCGGGCAACAGCCTCAGATCGATTGGGACAGCCGGGCAGACCTCGACGATTAGCGGTCTTTCTTTGTTACACTGCCGTTTTCGTGGAATGTGGCTTCTGAGCGCACCACGCATGATATCAGCGGGGGCGTTCCACTGCATCTTTGCGCGTGGCTCAGCCCGCCCGGCTTGGCTGTATCATCGCGGCTGTTCCGTCTCTCTGGAGCAAGTGCGATGCAATTCAGACGTTTGATCCCCGGTCTGAGTGGCGCGGCCCGCGTCTGGCGGGACGTCTTCCGGCTGGCTGGACCCAGCAAGGATAGGCCCTTTCGTGGTTCCGGCCGGTTCCCTGGACAGTCTCAGTCTCGGCAATAGACGCTGACGAACAGCAGCATCACGACGAAGACTACGAGAACAATGAGCGCCAAGACAGATCGCTTCAGGGCGGTTTGGGGCGGCGCGCCCTGCCCGCAGCCCAACGCGGAGCCACCAGCCGCCTGACCGAAAGACCGACGGGCGAGCCTCACCCAAGACGCAGCGGCTCCGAAAGGGCACATACTTCGGCGGGGTCGCTCAGAGCCCGGCCACCCGCGCCTTGGCACACGGGGCCGGCCGACGACCCTAGCGCCACCGCGTGGCAGGTCGCAGTTGCGCAGAGAGCCCATGCGCGATTGTCTGGAAGGCAGGACCGGAGCCGTGGTCGGCCGGGGAAAGGAACGCAGCGTGCGCGAACGCGCGATCATAGTGACGCTCGGCTTCGGGTCGGTACTGATCAACACGATGCCGGTCTGGATTGGCGAGTTGGCACGCCATCCCGCGATCTCGGCCAGCGCCGCTGGCACATTGGGCAGCGTCGTCTTGCTGTCGGCCGCCGTCACCTGTGTGGGATCGGGGTTCGGCGCACCTCTCCGGCTTCAGAAGGCCCTGGTGCCGCTTTGCCTGATCCTTCTGGCGCTCGGCGCTGCGATGCCTGTGGCCGTCATCCTGGGCGCGGCCTGTGGCCTGGGCCTCGCCCTCGGCGCCCTCACCGGGCGGGCGCTTGCCGGGCTATCGGGCGATCCCGCGTCGCTGCGCCATGTGAGTGCGGCCTTGTCGCTCGGGCTGATCGTGTCGCTTGCCGTCTATCTCGCGCTGCCCGTTTTGGGCGTGCCCGCGCTCTGGACCATCGCCGCGCTGTCCCTGAGCCTGATGCGCGTCGGCGCCCCGGGGCCGGCGGCTGGCACGCCTCCCCCGTGGACCGCCCTCCGATCCGGCTTTCCCATCGGCCATCTGGCCTTCTTCGTCATGATGGGTGCGTATTGGACGTATCTGGAGCTCTTCGGCGAGGCATTCGCGCAATCCGAGATGTTGCCGTTCTGGCTTCTTGCGAGCCTGCTGTCCGGCGCCTTGGGCGCGCACCTTGCGGCGCGCATCCCGCCCGGAGGGCGGCGCCGGGTACGGGGCTGGAGCGTGCTGGCTGCGGCGCTGACCGGCGCGGCGAGCTATGCCGCGCCCACGCTGCCGCTTCTTGGTGCGAGCATCGTCGCCAATGGGTTCTTCCTGTTTCTGTTCTTCCCGCTCTATCTCGACGGATCGGGCGCAGGCGCGCCGCGGGCCATGGCGGCCTACCTGCTCGGCTTCGCCTGCGGCGGAGCGGTGGGCGCGCTGGTGATCCGGGCGGGCGGCTATCCCGCGCTCGCCGTGGCGATCCTTGTCGGAGGCGCGATCGCGCTTATCCCGGCGCGCCGCCTGGGGCGCCCGTGATCCGCAGGCCGGCCCGCCGCCAATGCATCAGGGCGGAGGCGATCAGGTCCGCATTGGCGTCCCACATCGTCAGCTCTTCGTGCACGCGGGCCTCGAAGTCGGGGAAGATCTCGCGCAGACGCGCGGCCTCCGCCGCGGCGTCCGCCGGCCGGTCGAGGGCGGACAGCAACCACACCAGATGCGCGTGATACCAGTAAAACCCCGGCATCGGCACCTTCTGGATCTCGAGCAGGGCCGCATCGAACATCTGCAGGCGGGCGTAGCGCCAGGTCTTCGCGAAGTGATACCAACCCGGGTGTTCCGGGCTGATGTCCATGGCTTTGTCCAGCAGAGCGATGGCCGCGTCCTCGCGGCCGAGAAACGCGTAGCAATGCCCGATTTCGGAGAGCACATCGGAATGGCCAGGGTTCAGATCCAGCGCTCGGTGCGCGGCGGCCTCGAACCCGCCTATGTCGAACGCGAAGAGGCGGCACATCGCCAGGGCGACCTGAGCGAAGGCATTGCGCGGATCGGCGGCGACGGCCCGTTCGGCGGCCTCGGTCGCGGGCGGGAGCGCATCGACGCCGGGACGTTCGTTCACGTGGTAGCGGTGCTCCTCCAGCAGGATCACGGCGAGCGCGGCCCAGCCGTCCGCTGCCTCCGGGTGACGGGCCAACGCATCGGGTAAGGCCTCCCGCAGGCGCGCGTGAAGCGCCGGATCGTAGGTCCGGTAGAAGCGGCGGAACTCCGCGACCAGGCGGAACATCGTCCAGCTCGAATACGGAGCGCTGGCTTGGGCCGCCTCCGCCCCCTCGCGCGCCACCGGCCCGTGCGGCCCGGCCAACCGCCCGGCACAGAGATGCGCGATCTGGTCCTGCACATCGAACAGCGACGCCACGGTCGCCGCGCGGTCGAACTGATCGGCGACGATCACGGCGCCGCTTTCCGGTGCGGTCAGTTGCACACTCACCCGGATGCGCGCCTCCGTCCGGCGCACGCTGCCTTCGACGACGAAGTCCACCCCATACCGGCGGCGGATCTCGGCGGGGTCGATCCGGGCGGCATGGATCGCATCCGAGGTAGCGCGCGACAGCACCTTCAAGTCCCGAAAGCGCGAGAGACCGGTGATGATCTCGTCCGTGACCCCCTCGCAGATGAACTGCGCCTCGGGATCGCGGCTGGTGTTGCGGAACGGAAGCACCAGGAGACAGGGCTGGCCGAGACCCGCGTCGGTCGCCCCCGGCGCACTCCCTGGCACAGTCTCTGGTTCGTCCTGCGGCGCGATGGCCAGGCGAAATCCGACGCCATGGACCGTCTCGATGACGCGTTGGGCCGACCCGGAATCGCCGACGGCGCGGCGGGCCTCCTTGATCGCGGTCGAGAGCGTCGCATCGGTGATGATGCGCCCGTCCCACACCCGGGCGATCAGCGCATCCTTGCTAACGACATCTCCCCCCGCATCGTGGAGCGCGCGCAGAATGCCCAGCGTCTGGCGGGTGAGCCGGCGCACCTGTCCACCGCACATCACCGTCATTCGATCGAAGTCGATCTGAGCGTCTGCGATGACGAGCTTCATGGCGCGCAGGCTACCGCGCCCCCGCGCGGCGGCAAAGCTCGGAAAACCTCAGACAAATCTCAGGGCCGTCTCAAGCGTGCGCGCCGCCGCGCCGGTACGCCCCGGTCCATGCCCCGCATCCGCCACTGGGGCATGGAAAGGAGACGTGATGAAGTACCGCAATGCCCTGCCCCAGCTCGCAGGCACCCCCATGATCACCGACGGAGGGCTCGAGACGACCCTGATCTTTCACGATGGGATCGACCTTCCGCTTTTTGCCGCCTTCACGGCGCTCGACACCGAGGCCGGCATGGCCGCGCTCGACGCCTATATGATGAGGTTCGCGCGCCTGGCCGTGGAGCAGAAGCGCGGGTTCCTGATGGACACGCCCACCTGGAGGGCAATCGCGCGCTGGGCCGCCGAGCTGGGCCTGACACAGGACAGCCTGCGCGCGGTGCACCGCGAGGCCGTCTGCAACCTGGCGCGCCTGCGCGACCGGATCGAACCCGCCCAAGACTGTCCGTTCGTCATCAACGGGGTCATCGGGCCGCAGGATGACGGCTATGCCCCCACCCGGACGCTCAGCGCGGCGCAGGCCGAGGCGTATCACGCCGCACAAGTCGGCTGGTTCGACGAGTTCGGCGCCGACATGGTTTCGGCCATCACGATGACCTACTCCGACGAGGCGCTGGGCATCGTGCGGGCGGCACAGGCACGCGGCATGCCGGTGTCGATTTCCTTCACGGTCGAGACAGACGGCCACCTGCCCTCCGGCGAGACTCTGGCCGGTGCGATCGCCAGAGTCGACGCCGCAACCGACGGGTACCCCGCCTATTTCATGATCAACTGCGCCCATCCCGACCACTTCGCCCATTGCCTGAACGGGAACTGGACGACACGGATCATGGGCCTGCGCGCCAATGCCTCGCGCATGAGCCACGCCGAACTCGACGCCGCGGAAACGCTCGACGATGGCAATCCGGTCGAACTCGGCGCGCTCTATGCCAGTCTGTCGGACCTGTTGCCGAACCTCACCGTCATGGGCGGCTGCTGCGGCACCGACCATCGCCACATCTCGGCGATCTGCGCGGCGACACGCGCCGCCTGACCTCCACGTCGCAAGGCGCGCCCTTGCGCGCCCGCACCAACCTCCGTCTGCGGCGGGGTCCGCAGACGGATCGCTCCCAAACCCCATGGATCTGAACGGAAGGGACAAAACCTTGAACAGACCTACGCTCGCCGCGCTCGCGCTTCTGACGGTGCCGACGCTCGCCCCCGCCGACACCGCGCCCCGGTCCTTCGACGTCGCCGAAGACCTGTCGCGCTTCGTCTTTTCTGCCACGCCCGTCTTCGCGGACGGCCTGCCGGCCTACGGCAATGCCTTCATCACCCAGGGCTACATCTACGAAGACGGCACGCTCGATGGCGGCGCCGAGGGGACGCGCGCGGATGGCAGCCCGGCCTTCCCCGACAAGGTGATCGGCCGCTGGACCTGCGACGGGTTCTTCGTCGGAGACGGCGCCCGCACGACGACAGGCGCGGTGGTCATCACCCGCCAGATCTTCGAGTTCGAGACCGGCGACATTCTGATCAACCAGGGGGCGGAGCTGGCCGATATCGGGGTTCCGGCGCCGCGCGTCATCACCGGCGGCACCGGCGCGTTTGCCGGGGCCAAGGGGGCGATGGAACAGACCCTCTTGGGCATGACCGACGGGTTCGGCGTGCGCCTGTCGATCGACATGGATCCGCAGGATCGGGCCGGGATGCAGTGGAGCCCCCTGGGATATGCCGGACGCGAGGCAGAGCTCGATGCCGTAGACTACGGTCAGCCCGGGTGGGCGACTCACCCATCCGATACACCGCCCGCGCCCGCCAGCCAGCGCCCGAACGGCTAAGACCCAGACACAGATAAGCGGCCCGGCCCTCGCCGGGGCGGGCCGCGGAGAACGCACAAACCGCAGGCCGCACAATGACCCGACCTCTCACTACGCCCCTCCGACGCGCCACGCCGCACGACGCGGATGCGCTCGCCAAGCTGATCGACATCGCTGGTGAGGGAATCCCCTCCTGGCTCTGGCAGGCGTCCTGCCCCCCTGGGCAATCGGTTCTGTCGGTCGGGGCGGACCGGGCCCGCCGCGAGACGGGCGGGTTTTCCTACACCAACGCCACGGTCTGGGAGGCCGAGGGGAACGTGGCGGGGATGGTCCTCGCCTACCCAATCGCATCGGCCCCGAGCGAGGACCCCGAGACGCTACCCGCGCCCATCGCTCCCTTTGTGGAGTTGGAGGCGCAGGCCGTCGGCACGTGGTACATCAATGCGCTGGCGGTGTTCCCGGGGCTGCGCGGCGCGGGCATCGGCGCCGCGCTCCTGCAGGAGACGGAGCGCCAGGCCCGGGCCAAGGGTCATGAGCGCGTGAGCATTCAGGTCTACGCGCAGAACACCGGCGCGCACCGCCTCTACGAGCGGGTCGGGTTCCGCCTGTCTGCCAAGGCCCCGGTGCGGGATCACCCCTGCCAGCCCTACTACACCGGCGATGTGCTGCTGCTCGTGAAGAATCTCGGGTGAGAGGAACGCGGCAGGAGGTGGGCTCTGCCACCCAGATCAGCGCGACGCGGCATGCCTGCGCTCCTCTGCATCCGTCTGGCCCATCCCCGCCGGTGCCTTGGCCCATCGCTGTCGTCCTGGGCCCGATGAGACATCGGAGGTGCACAGGCGGTTCGGGCCGCGCCGCCTCTCGGACTCGCGACAGCCCAAGCGTTGCTGGCGCTGCGTCGCCGGGTCGAACGCCTCGGAGGCACCTCCCGCGCTGCGCGCGGATGCCTTGCCCCGAACCGTGGCCCGCTCAACCAAGTTGGTCCTCGATCTGCTGTACCGTCTCTGCACAGATGGCCAGGTATCGCTCTTCTAGAGCGTGTTGATACTCTCCCAACTGGCTCTTTTCCGTAGGGTCCGGCCGGATCGTTACCGTCGAGAGCTTTGCCTTGAAGTCGACCTTCACCTTGTTCCACCCCCGTTTCCAATAGGTCTTCAGGTAGGCGTTGGGCGCAAGCTCTGCCCTGGATGCGGTGGGCGCGATCGAGCAGCACTCTAGAAACGTGCGCGCCTGGGCATTGACCGCCAGGATCCGCTCGTTCTGTGCCTTCAGGAACGCTGACGACGACGCCTTTCCCTCTTCGATGCTGGCGGCGCGCTCGGCGTCGGACTTCAGCTCTTCGAAGATCCTGTCGGACGCCTCTTGCTTCTTCTCCGCAATGAACGCGGCCAGCTTCAGTTTCGTTCTATTTTGATACTGTTTGACTTTGTCGAGCGACGCGTCGTACTCGTTTTTGGTGCTTGTCTTCAAGGCGGCCTCTTCCGTCTCCGTCAGGATGAACGCGGTTACATAGCTCTTCTTCTTGCTCTTTGAGTTTGTGAACGACTTACAGAAGTTCTTTTTCTCGCGATACTTCAGGTCATCGACTTCCTTCGTAGCCGCCGCATCCGCCTGCTCGCGCAGCGCTTTTTCTTGGTCTGCCCCGAGAGCGCGGTCCTTTCCGATCAGGCCAGCGAGCGCGGCATCGGCATCGATCCCCTTCGGGATCGCCAGCGCCTGCAAGCTGCTCGCGTTCGGCACCAAATCCTGGCGGGCGCGATACGTCTTGGCCTGGGTGTTGCACGCCGCTAGGCTCTCTGTATCAAGAGCGACGTCGCCGCTCTTGTAGTAGGTGCCCGCCTCCTGATCGAAGACAGTCAGTTCACTTATGCTGACTTCGAGCTTGGCTCTCAGATCGATCAGGGTCCCAATCTTGTCGATCAGGCTCTCCATCAGCACCGCCTGTTTCGCGATCTTCCCGCTCGCGTCAATGCGCCTGTCGAGCTCCGCATGCATCGACACGCCAAGCCGATGGCGAATGTCGGATTTCAATTTCTCGACTTCGCTTGGCGTATAAGCGTGAACGAAGACCTCAGATTGGCCTTTGATCGCGGCGTCTACCGCTTTGAAGACAGCATCCGCCTTGTCCACGCCGATGACGGACGCGATGTCATTCTTGCGCAGGGCCGTGACCTGCACGGCATCTCCTTCCAGAACCTCCTGCCCCTCCGATTTTCCATTCAGATAGCGGATGTTCTTCGTGTTGTGGGCGATCACTTTTTCAATCGACGCTCTCTCGCTGGACGCGTGGGTGAGATCTTTTAGTCGTGAGACCAGGATGAACCAGCTCTTGGGCACCGACGCCCCCACTTTGCTCTCCCTGTCTTCTTTTGCGGCCAAGGCTTCGAGCCTCTCGTTGAGTTCTCCTAGGTCGAGCGTCTGGCCCTCTTTCTCGTTGAAGATATCGTCGATTTTCTCGCTGAATGGGGTCAGACGGCCGGCTTCGTCATGGTTGAGGTCCAGGTAGCTGTTGCCCGGATCGTGGTCGCGGTAACTGGCCGACGGCCCGAGCCGCATCATCGCAGGATTCTGGGCCAGAGATTTCTTCTCGAGCTTGGATTGCGGGACGAGGTGGTGCCACGTGAAGTCTTCACCATCGCTCAGGCCCGGCACACCCTCCCACTGCTTTCGCTCTTTGTCTTTGAGGTCGTTGTTCTTCTTGTGATCGTACTCCGTACCTGTATCCGCGCCCGAAACCTTCACTGCCCGCCGCCGCACCTTTCGAAACTCCTCAGCCATGGGAGAGTTCGAGAGGGTTTCCTTCTGCTTGTCGCCGCCTGAAATCGGGGTGCGCGGACCGGACATCTGAACCTACCTTATGTCGCTGCGAGGGCTGTCTTGAGCGGTTGAAGGGCCGACAGAAGCGGCTCCTTCACGCGTATGGTGCCGTAGGGGTTCTCGGCCTCCAGGATCTGAATGTCGCTGTGCGTGCTCAGATAACCCTCGAGCCGCTGGGCATCGGCGACGCTCTCGACGGGAGATTTCAGCTCCGTCAGACAGGCTTTGAAGAACTCTGCCAGGTCGGCGCCGATCGGGTCAGGATCTGCGCGCAGTTGCTTGGCCAGTTGGACGGCGGGTCCGAGTGTCTGCCGCAGGGCATCGCGCCACGCCGCGCGAGCGTTCGCCACGGCCGCCTCGGCCTCCCGCAGAGCGGCGAGCTGCGTTTCTGCGGCATCGGTAGTGCCCGGCGTTTGTGTGCCCGGGTCGCTGTCTTCCGGGCCAACCGATGCCTTCAGATACCTGGTGACGAAGTGCTGCTGTTGTGCCGTGAGCGTCATGGCGCGCCCTCATCCCCATGGCGACGCCTCGGCCTTCAGGCAGGCGTCCGCGCTCCTATCCCTGGTTGCAAAGCGTACCGGACCCGTTGAGAGAATTCTACCGGGCGCCGATCGCGGCCTTGGGCAGCCCGCGCCGTGAGCGCGGCAGGACGCCTCGGCAAACCATTGTCATGCGTCACCTGTTTGCGAAGGGTCCGGCCGGTGGCCTAGGAGAAACGACGCGCGCGCCACGAGCGGGCTGGGCCAGCTTGGCCCAGAGCTGGCATGGCCAGCATGGCCCAGAGCTGGCATGGCCAGCATGGCCCGGAGCGTTCCCAGGGAGCGCCGTCCCACAGGTCCCGTGGATTGGGCGCTTGACCGTGCGTCGGGCCGCGACCATAGATATCGCAGGCAGACATGGGCTGTCCCCGCATTCGATCCCCTCCCGGTCACCGCCGCGACCATGCAGGCCCTCGTGCCCGGCGCGACCCGTGGCACGGTATCGCGTCGGCCCACCGCGCCGGCCGATCCCGGACCGGGCAGCTGAACGCGCGGACGCGCCCCACGCTGCTCCGACCACGCTCACGAGAGGAGAACTCCATGCGCTATCGTCGCCTCGGCCACAGCGGCCTCTTCGTATCCGAGCTCTGCCTGGGCACCATGACCTTCGGGGGCACCGACGATATGTGGGGCCAGATCGGTCAGCTCGAACAGGGAGACGCCGACACGCTGGTGCGCACCGCGCTCGATGCCGGCATCAACTTCATCGACACGGCGAATGTCTATGCGTCGGGACGCAGCGAGGCGATCCTCGGCCAGTCCCTGAAGAACCTCGGCATCCCGCGCGAGGAGGTCGTCATCGCCACCAAGGTGTACGGCCAGATGGGCGAAGGGCCCAACGGACGGGGCGCCTCGCGCGGCCACATCCTCGACCAGGTCAAGGCCAGCCTGAAGCGGCTGCAGGTCGACCATATCGATCTCTACCAGATCCATGGCGTCGATCCGGCAACGCCGGTGTCCGAGACGCTGGAGGCCCTCGATACCCTCGTCCGACAGGGCCATGTCCGCTATGTCGGCGTCTCGAACTGGGCGGCCTGGCAGATCGCCAAGGCGGCCGGGATCGCCGAGGCGCGCAGGCTCGCGCCCATCGTCTCGCTGCAGGCCTATTACACGCTTGCGGGCCGCGACCTTGAGCGCGAGTTGGTGCCGATGATGCTGTCCGAGAACATCGGGCTGATGGTCTGGAGCCCGCTTGCCGGGGGCTTCCTCTCCGGCAAGTTCGACCGCGACGGGAAGACTGCCGAAGGCCGCCGCGTCGATTTCGACTTTCCGCCGTTGGACAAGGACCGCGCCTACGATGCCATCGACGTCATGCGCGGCCTCGCCACCCAGAAGGGCTGCACCGTGGCGCAGATCGCGCTGGCCTGGCTGCTGCACCAGAAGGTGGTGACCAGCGTGATCATCGGCGCCAAACGCGTCGATCAGCTGACCGACAATATCGGGGCGACGGAGGTGGCGCTGTCGGAGGACGACCTCGCCGCACTGGACGCCGTCTCGCGCCTGCCGTCGGAATATCCGGGCTGGATGATCGAGCTGCAGAGCGGAGACCGTGCGGCCCTGCTGAAGCAGGAGCACTGAAGGCGCGCGCGGGCCGGGCCCAAGGCGCCCTCCCGCTCCGCTCTCCAGACGGGTTCGGCGTGGAAGCCGGTCCCGGAGCGCGCGTAGCGGCGTCGGCCGACACCCGCCACGGCGCCGTTGATAAGGAGGGAGCGCCGGCGAGCCACGCGCTCTCCTCCAACGCGGATGAACGGTCGGCGCCCTTGGGGCGTGAACACTGGACGGGCGCCGACACGGCAGGCTCCTGACGCACGGCGGTGAACCTGGTAGGGACGTTCCCCGGACTGACGGATCGAGGTCCGCCCGTGCTTAAAACTGCCGGTCTTCTGAGAGAACAGGGAGGGCACCCGGCCCCGATCACCGCACGCCGGAGCGCGCGCCGCTGGTAGCGAAGGCCCGCCTTGATCGTGACAGGCAAGACGGCGATGGTGGCGCAGTCGGACGGTCGTGCGCCCAATCCAAACGGCGCCGACCCTCTGACCGGAGAGAAGGGGACGCATGGCGATGGATCTCAAACCGGCACAAAGCGATCTGCAAGCCGAGAACGCGCTTGTGCGCGTCACCCGGTGGCACCTGCCGGCCGGTTCGGAAACCGGTCACCACGTGCACGAATACGACTACGTGATCGTTCCCGTGGTCGCGGGCACGCTGACCATCTATGACGATGCGGGCGCGGCGACGGAGGCGCCGCTCGTCTCCGGCCAATCCTACTTTCGCAACGCCGGCGTGTCCCACAACGTCACCAACCAGGGTGACGCGGACATCGTGTTCGTCGAGGTCGAACTGAAGCCGGATCAGAGCCCGGGATAGGCCCGCGCCACGCCCCGCGCGATCAGGACCGTGAGCAGAGCCTTCAGCAGATCCCCCGGCAGGAAGGGCAGCATCGCCACGATCGCAGTGTCGAGGGACATGCCCAAAATGGCCGCCATCCACGGCGTCCCGATCAGGTAGACCACGCCGATCCCCCCGGCCAGAACGGCAAGACCCTGCAAAGCGGGCCGCCCTCCGGCCTTGGGCCAGAGCCATCCGACCACAAGCGCGCCCAGCACCCAGCCGATCAGGAACCCGCCCGTCACTCCGGCAAAAACGCCAAAGCCGCCGCGCCCGCCCGAGAGAACCGGCAAGCCGATGGCGACGAGGCCAAGAAACAGCAATAGGCTCAGAAAGCCGCGACGGGCGCCAATGATCGCGCCGGCCAGCATGGGCCCCATCGACTGTGCCGTGATCGGCACACCCGACACCGGAAGGGTGATCGGCGGGAACAGGGCCAGCGCGGCCGTCAGCGCCGCGAAGAGCGCAATCAGAACCAGATCGATCGTCTTCATCGTCACCCTTTCGGCCCCATCCGGGCTCCGGCGCCCCGGCACCGGCCGGGCGTGGGAGCCCCGGAGCGGCGTGTAGGCCGGGCACGCGCAGGGCGCAAGCCGCCGGCCTCAGTCGTCGAAGCCCCGCGCATCGATGGCCTGGGCGATCTCGTCGGCCATCTTGAGGGTGCGGATCGTTACGGGAATGGCCGTGGCAAGCACATTGCCGTCCAGGCCGCGCGCCCGCTGCGCCTCGCGCACCTCCGCCGTCGCCTGGGCGAGCACGGCAGAAACCGCAAGGCCAGCGAGAAGGTCAGCCCGACCTTTGCCGGATTAGCGCCGAGCGGGCGCAGCCAGGACACGGCCGAGGTGATGACGTCGACCATGTCGGAGGACCGCGTGGTCAGCGTGACGAGGCATGCGAGCAGCAGGAGCGCTGTGAAGCGCAGCACGAGAAGGAGGCCGAACCCGCCGTTGCCCAGCGCCACCTGCACCCCCAGGATGAGGGCGAACACCCACCAGAGCGGCCGGAGCTGCGCCAGCAGCGTGCGCGCCCCGAACCCGGCAAGCCAGTAAAACGCTCCGACGGCGAGCAGACACGCCGCCGTCGCGCTCAGCGCGTCGATTGCAAACAGGACCGTTCCCGCCACGATCAGGGCGGCAAGCTTCCACCCTGCCCCCAGCTTGTGCACCGGCGACGTGCCGGGGCGGTAGAGTTCCAGCGTCATGCCATGATCTCCAGATAGCGCGACACGGCGGCAGCCGGGGCATCGTCCGCGGCGATCCGGCCGTCGTGGATCACCAGCACCCGATCGTAGCTCTCCAGCCTGTCCAGCGCATGGGTCACCAGCACGACGCGTTGCTCCAGCGCCGCGATGGCGCGCAGCACCGTGTTCATGTTGCGCAGATCGAGGAGCGTCGTCGGCTCGTCCAGCACGATCCAGTCGGGCTCCATCGCCAGAACCCCGGCAATCGCCAGAAGCTGCTTCTGCCCGCCCGACAGGCGATGGGCGGGATGATCGCGGTAGGCCGACAACCCATACCGTCCGAGCGCCTCGTCCACCCGCTCCGCCGCGTCGCGCTCGTCGAGCTTCAGCGCCTTCAGGCCGAACGCGACATCCTCGGCCACGGTGGGCATGACGATCTGATTGTCGGGGTTCTGAAAGACGAAGCCGACCTTCCGGCGCACCGCCTTTCCGTCCTTGACCGTATCGAGGCCGTCGACCCGCACATGGCCCGAGGTCGGCTCTGCCAGCCCGTTGAGACACCGCGCGAAGGAGCTTTTACCGGAGCCGTTCGCCCCGATGATCCCGATACGCCGCTCGGACAGTCGAACCGAGATATCGGACAGAACCGGACGTTCGTTGAGAATCAGGCTGACGCGATCCAACTCGATCATTGCGGGGTTCTATCGCGGCGCCCGTGCGAACTGAATACGCCCTGCCCGCCTCCCGACGCCACACGGCTATGCGTTGTGCGCCGCAAGACCCAGAGCGCGCAGTCCCAACGTGGCCGGCGGCGGCAGCGCAAGCTGGGGCATCCCACGCCTCCGGCCACCGCACTGCCTTGTGCCGGAGGTTCGTTCACCGAACGCCCTGCCCCCGCCATCACCGAGGCCGCCCGAAAGCTCGTCCGGCAAACCGCTCCGGCCGTTCAGGCGATGCGCCGCACGCGGAACCGCGTGATCCCCCGCAGGACCCACTCGAACGGGCCGAGCGCGAACCACCGGCGCCACAGCACCAGCGCGAGGATCAGCGCCAGGGTCACCGCCAGAGACAGCCCCACGGCCGTGGCCGGATGGAGTGCGTCCCACAGCCCCAGTCCATAGGGCGCGAACACCGTCGCTAGGATGATGGACTGACCAAGATAGATGCTCAGGCTCGATCCCCCGGCTTTCAGAAGTTCTGCCATCCAAGGGCCGGGCGGTTTCGCGATGGCGGCGATCAGGCCGAGATAGCCGATGGTCGACAGAGGTGCGACGGCGAGGGTCATCACCATCCCGAGATCCTCCGGGCCCCATTGCCAGAGCCCCGCGGCGAGAAGGCTGAGGGCCACGCCGGGCAGCAGGCACCACCGGCGCGCGCGTGCCCAGACCGCGTGGTCCGGCCGGTCGATCAGGCCGGACTTCACCGCCGCCAGCCCCAGGCAGAACCAGCCCAGCGCCGAAAAGCCCTGGATCAGGACGAGCGCCGGCAGCGTGCTGGCAAAGGCGATCGTCCGAAAGAGCGTAACGCTCGCGATGTCTCCGCCGGTCATGATCTCGCGCTCGACCGTGGTGACCTCGTCCATGGAGGCAGGCGCCAGAAGCACAGCGGATGCGAGGAGGATCTGCACCGCCAATAGCCCGGCCCCAGCCCGGACAAGGGACCGCACCGACCAAGTGCGCATCGCATAGAGGATGGCGCCGGTCACCGCGTACAGAACGAGGATGTCGTAGGGAAACAGCAGGCAGCCATGCAGCAGGCCGAGAACCAGCAAGCCCATCATCCTGTTCCGGTAGAGCGTGCCGAAGGGAAGCGCCCTGCGGTGGGCGGAGCGCATCTGAAAGGCCAGGCCAACGCCGAACATGAAGGAAAACAAGCCGTACGTTTTCAGGTAGGCGAGCCCGTTGACGAGCCAGATCACGACATCATCGGCCGTGCCGGTCAGCGACGCGGACGCGAAGCCCTCGATGATCGAGTAGGCCATGGCCTGAACGTTGACCACGACGATTCCAAAGAGTGCGGAGAGCCGGAGGTAATCCGGCATGTAGGCCCGTTGTGTCATCGGTTTCGCCCTGCTCACCTCTCCATCGCGGCCGCAACCGCCGCGCTCTGCGCCCGAACCGACCCGCCGCGCGGCACATCTACAGGCGCGCGCCGGGCTCCACCCGCAACGTCGCGGTTGATCGCAGCGCGCACCCCATACATCTGGAGAGGTAGGCAGCGGTTGGCACCGGCAAAACGGAGCAGACGCGAACGACATGGAAGATGTCGTCAATGACAGTCCTTTTGGGGTCGCCTGGGCGGAGGCGCGGGCGCTGGCGCGTCAGCGGGCGTTCTGGGGGGCACTCCTCGGCGCCGCGCTTCTGATCGGAATCGTTGGCCCGTTCGGGACGTTCGAGCAGATGGGGCTGCTCTTCCGCCTTGCCTATTGGCTGCTCGTCTGCGTGGGCACCTTCTGGGTGGGCTTTCTGCCGTCCGAGGCGGCGGCCGCCTTTGCCGAGGCCCGGCGCGCGCGCATGCCTGCGATCATCGCCGTCTCTGGCGCCGCCGCCAGCTTGCCCGTCGCCCTCTGGTTGGCGCTCCTGCACCGCGTCGCCTTTGGCGCGCCCATCCTCGCAGAGGTGGCCGAGCTTCTGCCCTATGTCATGCCGATCTGCATTGCCATGGCCGCGCTGTTTCACGCGCTCGAGGCCAGAGCGGCCGGGCCAGAGCCAGTTGCGGCGTCCGATGCGCCTGCGCCGCCCTGGCTGGCGCGCCTCCCGATGCATCTGGGGCGCGATCTCATCCTGCTCCAGGCCCAGGATCACTACCTTCGGGTCGAGACATCGCAGGGCGAGGCTCTGATCCGCGCGGCCTTGCGCGACGCGGAGGAGGAGTTGGGCGCGTTCGGCCTGCGGGTGCACCGCTCCTGGTGGGTCGCCCGGAACTGGATGCGCGCCTACGAGTATCGCAATGGCAGCCCCGTCCTCATCCTGCGCACCGGACAGGAGGTACCCGTGGGCCGTGCGTTCCGCGGCCGGGTGCGCGAGGCCCTTGCGGCCCGGGCCGCCGCGCCGGTCCGTTCGGATGCTCCGGACAGGTGAGGCACCCTTTTTGGCATGGGGCCGCCCTATTGCAGGAAGGCGTGATGGTTGTGCGGGGCAGCTCAGCTGTGCTTTGCCGGAAGTGTCAGCTGCCCAGAATCGTCTTCACGTAGTTTCTGGTCTCGCGGTAAGGCGGGATCCCGCCATGTTCCTCGACCGCGCCGGGCCCCGCGTTATAGGCGGCGAGCGCCAGCCGCCAGGAGCCGAACTTGTCGTACATCATGCGCAGATACCGCGCCCCGCCTTCGAGGTTCTGCGCAGGATCGTAGGGATCGACGCGCAGCAGCGCCGCCGTGCCGGGCATGAGCTGCGCCAGACCGATCGCCCCTTTGTGGGACTTGGCACCGGGCTGCCAGTTGCTCTCGGCCTGAACCAGACGAAGGAAGAGATCCTCGGGCACCGCATGGCGGCGGGCCGCGGCCTTCGCCACCGGCAGGTATTGGCCGCGATAGCGCCCGCGATAGTTCGGGATCGCAGTGAACGACGTCACCCTGCTCGATTCCGGCCGCAGCCGCGACGACCCCTGATACTGCTTGGCCGCGCGCGAATCGAGAAGCCGCGTCTGCGAGGCAAAGAGCGAGGCGCGCGACTTCGATGAGACAGAGGTTTCGGCGGCGACGGGTTTCGGCGACAGCACCAGCGCCAGCGCCGCGATAACCGCAACCGCCCCGAGCACAGCGCAGACCTCACCAATCGTCCCCCGCGCGACGCGCGCCTGCTTACCTGCCATGCTCGACACTTCGCTCCTGCCTCGTGCACTCCCTATAGTCGATCCGGCGGCCCGGCGCACCCCCCTGCCCACTGCCGCGTTTACCCTGCGTTCACCGTGTTGCACGAACCTGCCTTAAGCTTGATTGTGGCGTCAGCCAGAATCGCGGTTTGTACCGTGCCCCAAGCCCAGCCCCCGAAGCCCGGGGCGCTCGGCGGTCAGGGTTGCCGCGCGGACCGCAGCGCAAAGCAGAAGACAGGGAGCAGGGCAAATGGCCGGATCGGTGAACAAAGTGATCCTCGTCGGCAACCTCGGGCGCGACCCCGAGGTGCGGACCTTTCAGAACGGCGGAAAGGTGTGCAACCTGCGCATCGCCACCTCGGAGAACTGGAAGGACCGCAACACCGGCGAACGCCGGGAGAGGACGGAGTGGCACTCCGTCGCGATCTTCTCCGAACCGCTCGCGCGCATCGCAGAGCAGTATCTGCGGAAGGGGTCGAAGGTCTACCTTGAAGGGCAGCTCGAAACCCGGAAGTGGCAGGATCAGTCCGGCCAGGATCGCTATTCCACCGAAGTGGTGCTGCGGCCCTACAAGGGCGAACTGACGCTGCTCGACTCGCGCGGGGAAGGCGGCGGCGGATATGGCGGCGGCGGTGGTGGCGGTGGCGGCTATGTCGACGATCGCTCGGGAGGCGGCTACGGCGGCGGCCAGGGCGATTACGGCGGCGGGCAACCCGCGGGCGGCGATATCGATGACGAGATCCCGTTTTAAGGACCTCCCTAAGCCACGGCGCGCGGGCCACCGCGCCGTCCGACCTTCCCTCACCAGCGCCGCGCGGCGGGTGCGCATTCTGGACGGGCGGCGCGCCGAGACAACGAGCAGTGGCGTGTTTGTCCGCAGAAGGCAGGCGCCCCACCATCTCCGAGCGCCCCGCAGGGCACGCCCCTGCTTGCAAGGCGGGCCTGCTTCTAACCGGGAATTGGGCGCGCCGACGCCAGGTGTCCCGCCATCTTCCAGTGCGCCGCAGGACACGCCCAAGCTTGCAAGGCGGGTCTGCCCCCAAAGGTAGGCCGGGGCATCCGCCATCTGCGGACGGGCAGCAGGGTAAGCACCGATGCGCAAGGCGGGAACTTGGCCAACGGAAGTCCAGCCGCGCCAAAGCCGTGGGCTCTGCCATCTGCTGACGCCCCACAGGGCACGCCCCGACTTACCCGGCGGGCCAGCTGCCAACTGAAAACCGGGCGCACCGAGGTCGGGGCTCCGCCGCCTTGCAGCGGCCCGTAGGGCACACCCGACCCGCACGGCGTGCAGGCGAGACGCCCGTCGCTCCTGGCGGCGCGAGGTCCCGCTAAGCGGGGTGCAGGGCGTCGGTGAGAAGCGCGCGCACCTGCGCCTCGGGGACATCGTCGGCGACGAAAGCATCGCCGATCCCGCGTGCTAGAATGAAGCGCAGCCGCCCGTCGACGACCTTCTTGTCCTGCATCATCAGCTTCAGCAGGCCATCGGCATCGGGCAGCTCACCCGGGATGTCCCCAAGGTCGCGCGGCATCCCCATCGCCGCCAGATGGGCCCGCAGGCGCGACGGATCCTCCTGCGGGCAAAGGCCGAGCCGGGCCGACAACTCGAACGCCAGTGCCATCCCGATCGCAACCCCCTCACCGTGGAGCAGCCGGTCCGAGTAGCCGGTGGCGGCCTCCAGAGCATGGCCGAAGGTATGCCCCAGGTTCAGAAGCGCGCGATCCCCCTGCTCCGTCTCGTCGCGCACGACGATTTCGGCCTTCATCTCGCACGAACGGCGCACGGCACGGGCCTGCGCGTCGCGCCCGCCGGCCGCAAGCGCCGGTCCGTTCTCCTCCAGCCACCCAAAGAACGCGGCATCGCCCAACGCGCCGTACTTGACGACTTCGGCGTATCCGGCGCGCAGGTCCCTGGGCGGCAAAGTGTCGAGCAAGGCGATGTCTGCCAGGACGCGCGCGGGTTGATGAAACGCGCCGATCAGGTTCTTGCCATGGGCCGAGTTGATGCCCGTCTTGCCGCCGACCGAACTGTCCACCTGGGCAAGCAGCGAGGTGGGGATCTGCACGAAACGCACCCCGCGCCGCAGCACGGCGGCGGCGAACCCGGCGAGATCTCCGATCACGCCACCGCCGAAGGCGATGACGACATCCCGCCGTTCGATGTTCTGCCCAAGAAGCCACTCGACGGCGCGGGTGAACTGGGGCCAGCTCTTGGTCGCCTCGCCCGGCGGCAGGGACAGCGCGTCGCTCTCGATCCCCTCCGCCTTCAGGGCGGCCACCAGCGCCGGCAGATGATGCGCGGCCACGCGTTCCTCCGTCAGGATCGCGACCCGCGGGCGCGCGAGAAGCGGGGCGATCTCGGCGCCAGCGCGGTGAAGAAGGCCGGCCCCGATCCGAATGTCGTAGGCACGCGCCCCCAGCGGCACATGAACGGTCTCGGCGGCAGGCAGGGTCATGGGGCGGCTCCTTCCAGAACATCGGGGCGGGCCGACAGCGCATTGAGGACGCGCTCGACCATATCGGCCACGGACACGGCGGCGTCCGAACGCACAGTCAGATCGGCCAGGGCATAGGCGGGGCGCCGGTCGGCGTAGAGCGCGGCAAGTGTCGCATGGGGATCATCGGTGCGCAGCAGCGGGCGGGTCGACTTGTGGCGGACACGCGCCCAGAGCACCTCGAGATCGGCCTCCAGCCAGACGGCGACCCCGCGCCCGGAGATCAATGCGCGGTTTTTCGCCTGCAGCCAGGCACCGCCGCCGGTCGATAGAATGCCGGGCGGCCCTTCCATCAGGCGGGCGATCACCTCGGTCTCCCGGCTCCGGAAAAAGCCCTCGCCGTCGCGCGCAAAGATCTCCTCGATGGTCATGCGCGCAGCGGTTTCGATCTCGGCATCGCTGTCGAGAAAGGGCGCGCCAAGCCGTCGGGCCAGGGCCGTGCCGACGGCCGTCTTGCCCGCGCCCATCATCCCGACGAGCGCCACGGTCTTGTGCAGCTTGAGTGCCATGTCACGCCTGTTATGCGCCCGCTCGGGCGCGTCGCGCCCCGCCGCGCGCGGTCTGCGAAAGAAATCCCGCCTTGAATGGCGTGAATTCGCCTGCGATGCCATATATAAACGACCCCGCGTACACCGCGACACACGGCCCGCCAGAGGCCCGGTCGCGGCGCGCGCGCGGCAGCCGGGCGGGCGTCGCCGTCTTCCATGTCGGGAGAGGGCGGAGCGTCTGGCCGACACTGGGCAGGACAGAATGCAGGACAGGGTCACGCGATGATCGGGAAGCTCTTCAAATTTCTCGCGGTACTGGTGCTCATCGGGTTCGTCGCGCTCGTTGGATACGCCTATCTCGGCGATCTGGATCCGGATCAGGAGCGTGTGACCGAACCCGTCGAACTGGAGCTGTCGGGATGAGGCACCGCCGCGTCCGGCGCCTGGCGCACGCGCTGTGTGCGGGATTGGCTTGCGCCGGGCCGGGCGCTGCCTGGGCCCAGGACGGGGCCGGCCCGCTGTCGTCGATCGACTGGCTGTCGGATAGTCTGGCCGAGGAGGCCGCCCTGCGGCCCCTGCCCCGCGCGCCGCGCGATACAGTGGGCGGCGTGCGGATCGAGGCCGTCACGGTGGCCCCGCTCGACGCGCCCGTCTCCGACGGCGCGGGCCTTGCGGGCCCCGTAGAGACGGGCCTGCCCGCCACGCTCTGGGGCGCCGGCTCGACCGACGGCATCGCGGAGCGGCTGGCCCGCTTCCCGCTCGACGGGCTGCCGGCCGCGCGCGATGCCTTTCGCCTCCTACTCACAGCCCGGCTGGACCCGCCCCGCGGCGGCGGCACGCCGGGCACGCTTCTGCTGGCCAGGATCGATGCCCTGCTGGCCATGGGCGCGCTCGACGAGGCGGACGCCCTGATCCGGGCCGCCGGGGCCGACCGGCCGGACCTGTTCCGCCGCGCGTTCGACATCGGCCTGCTGCGCGGTTCCGAGGATGAAGGCTGCGCCCGCCTTAAGGAAAGCCCCGGCATCGCCCCCTCCCTGCCCGTCCGGATCTTCTGCCTCGCGCGCTCCGGAGACTGGCCCGCCGCGGCGCTGACCCTGGAGACGGCCGACGCGCTCGGCCAGTTGTCGGCGCTGGAGGACGCGCTTCTGGCGCGGTTTCTGGAGCCGGAACTGGCCGAAGGTGTGCCGCCGCTGGCGAGGCTCCCCGCGCCCAGCCCGCTCGAATGGCGCATGCTGGAAGCCATCGGGGAACGGCAGCCGACAAGTGGCCTGCCCCGTGCGTTCGCCCATGCCGACCTGCGCGAGACGGCGGGGTGGAAGACGCGGCTCGAGGCGACTGAGCGGCTCGTCCGGGCCGGAGCCTTGCCGGTTCAGGCGCTTTGCACGGTCTATACGGAACGCAACGCCGCGGCCTCGGGTGGCATCTGGGACAGGGTCGCCGCGAAGCAGGCCTTCGATGCGGCGGTTGCAGCGGGCGACGCCACGGGCGTCGGCGCGGCGCTGCGCGACGGGTGGGAGTTGATGGCGGCGGCCGGGCTCGGCCTCGCCTTCGCGGAGATGACAGCCCCGCATCTGCCGCGTTTCGCCCTGACCGGGGAGGCCGCGACGCTGGCCCATCGGATGCACCTCTTGGCACGGGCCGCAGCCCCCGGCATAATGCCGCCCCCTGACACCACGCCCACGCTGGCCGACCGCATTGCGGTCGCAGCCCCTCTGGGGGAGCCGGCGCTCTCGGATGGCGACGCGATCCGCCGCGCCGTGGCACGCGCGTTTTCGGAGCCGCGCCCCGATGCCCCGCCCACGGTCCGTCACCTGGCCGAGTGGGACCGGCTCGGCGAAGCCCTGCTCGAAGCTCTGCAGATCGTCGCCCGCGGCGCGGAAGCGGACCCCGAAGACCTCGCCGGGGCGCTGTCCTTTCTGCGCACGGCCGGGATGGAGGAGACGGCGCGCCGCGCGGCGATCCAGATCCTTCTGCTCGACGGGGCCGCCTGATGCGCGCGCCCGCGACCGCGTCGGACTGGATCTCTCTCTTTCTGGAGGCGCAGGCAGCCGAACTAGGCGCGGCGCGCAACACCCTGCTCGCCTATGGGCGCGATCTTCGCGCCTTCGCCGATTGGTGCGGCGCGCGCGGCCCTGTCTTTGCCAGCCTGACCCGGCAAGACATCGAAGCCTATCTGATCGGATGCGAGGCTGACGGGCTCTCCCGCGCCACGCGGGCGCGCCGGCTGTCCGCCATTCGGCAGCTGTTCCGCTTCGCCCATGCCGAGGGCTGGCGCAGCGACGATCCCGCCCAGCGGATCTCGGGCCCGGGCAAGACCAAGGCACTACCCAAGACGCTGTCGGTCGCCGAGGTGGACGCGCTGCTGCGTGCCGCCGAGACACGCGGCCGCGCGCCTGCAGATCGGCTGCGCGAGGTCTGCCTGATGCAGGTGCTCTATGCGACGGGTCTGCGCGTCAGCGAGCTTGTGGCCCTGCCGCTCGCGGCGGCGCGGGGCGATCCGGCCATGCTTCTGGTCACCGGCAAAGGCGGGCGCGAGCGTATGGTGCCGCTCTCGCCCCCGGCGCGGGCGGCGCTTGCGGCCTGGCTGGCGCACCGCGAGGCGGCCGATGCGCGCGCACGCTCAGAGGGCCACGCGCCGTCGCGCTACCTCTTCCCCTCGCGCGGCCGGGCGGGACATCTGAGCCGCCAGGGCTTCCACGCGCTCGTTAAGGACCTCGCGGTGCATGCCGGCGTTGCGCCGTCCCGGGTGACGCCCCACGCCCTGCGGCACGCGTTCGCCACGCACCTTCTGGAAGGCGGCGCCGATCTCCGCTCGATCCAGGCGCTTCTGGGACACGCCGATATCTCCACCACGGAGATCTACACCCATGTGTTGGAGGAGCGGCTGCGCGATCTGGTCGAAACCCACCATCCGCTGATGCGCGATCCAGGGGCGTAAGATGCGCGCCTGCACGTCCGCTCTGTCCCCTTGATCTGCGCAGCAGCATCGCCGTGAGACGCCGCCGCCCGACAATGCCGGATCACGCTTCGAGTTCGGCGTCCCAATACAGGAAGTCGAGCCAACTCTCGTGCAGGTAGTTGGGCGGGAACTTGCGCCCCATGTTGCGCAGCTCTTCCGCCGCCGGCTGGCGCGGCGGCTTGCGCAGGGAAAGGCCCGCCTGCCGGAGCGACCGGGAGCCCTTGCGCAGATTGCATCTGGAGCACGCCGCGACGACGTTCTCCCAGCTCGTGACGCCGCCGCGCGCCCGGGGCACGACATGATCGAAGGTCAGATCGCCCTTGGCGCCGCAATACTGGCAGGCGAATTCATCCCTCAGAAAAAGATTGAAGCGCGTGAAGGCCACGCGCTTCTGAGGTTTCACGTAATCCTTTAGGACGACGACCGAGGGTATGCGGATCTCGGTCGAGGGGGAGCGCACGACCTCGTCGTATTCGGCGACGATCTGCACCCTGTCGAGCCAGGCCGCCTTCACGGCTTCCTGCCAGGGCCACAAGGACAGCGGGTAATAGGAGAGCGGCCGATAATCCGCATTGAGCACGAGCGCCGGATGATGCTTCAGGCCGCCTTGCTCGCGCACGAACTGTGTCCTGAACTCCACGCTCATCGCCGCCTCTGCGCCTCCGGTCGTTCGTGTATTCGTCTGCTCATGCCTGCGCCCTTTCTACCGGCATGCGCCCAAAGGGGTGCGGGCTTGCCTGCGGCCGGTGCTCCACGATGCTGCGTACTATATATGGCGTTATGATTCCCTCAACCCCCGCTACATGCGGTGTCGACCGGGGACGTAACGCGCCGATGTGACAGCACGGTGAACGGCGGCGCGGCGTGCGGGCCGGGCTTCGGCGCCCCTGCCGCGCGCAAAGCGGAGGGGGGCCGTCTCAGTTGATATAGTCGTTGGGGTCCACGACCGTCATGCCAGAGCCCTGCCGGACCTGAAACTGAAAGAGCGAGGGATCGGCATCCCCGACCTCGCCAATCGACGCACCGCGGGCTACGCGGTCACCTTCCCCAACCGCGAGATCGCGGACGTTCACATAGACGGTGCTCAACCCGCCCTCATGCCGCACGATCACCACGCGCGCCTCGTCGTCGCCTTCGATCGTGTCGTCGGTGATTGTGCGCACCGTGCCTGCCCCTGCGGCGCGCACCGGTTGTCCCGGCTGCGCCGAGATCACCAGGCCCTCGGTGTCGCCGCCGAAGTCGCGGACGATGGCCCCGTCCACGGGCAGCACGAATTGCGCGGTGGAGGCCGAGGCCTCCGTCTGATCCTGGGCGAGGTTGGGCGATTCCGGGAGCGCGTCGCTTTCGGCGGCCGCCGCAGCGGTTGCGGCCGCGGCGGGCGGGGCATCCTCGGGCAGCGGCTCGGCGGCGGAGGGCGGCGTCGGCGTCGGCGAGCCCTCGCCCGGCTGGGTCGTGGTGGCCGGGGCCGCCGCGGCGGTCGCCCCCGGAGCGGCCGGCGGGATCAACAGAACCTGCCCCTCGCGCAACGTGTACTCGCGATCGAGCCCATTCCATTCGGCCAGCGCCGCGATCGGCACGCCGTAGCGGCGCGAGATCGAAAAGGCGGTTTCGCCGGCGGCCACCTTGTGGCGCTGCGGCTCCTCCCCGGTCTGGACCCGGGGTGCCGTGGTGCTGTCGCGCCGGATGACGCCGGGCTGTTCGGCCCGGTCGATGGCATCCCCGGCCAGGGCCGCCACATCGACCTCGCCGGTGGGTTGGATCGGGCCTGTCGTCGCCGATCCAGTGGCCGGCGACGGCTCGGAGACGCGACGCGGCAGGGCCAGGACTTCGCCTCGGTTGAGCACGGCATTGACCGGCGCGCCATTGAACCGGGCGAGTTCCTCGGCCGGAAGGCCGACACGCTGGGCGACATCGGTCACGGTATCGCCGCGGCGGGCTACGGCAACCTGATAGCCGGGATAGGAGATCACGCCGCGGTTGTCAGGTTCGGGCCGTTCGGACACGGCCGACAGCGCGGCCTCGCTCGTATCGAACCCGTTGGCCAGGTCGCGCAAGTCCAGATCCGCGTCGGCACAGGCGGCGAGCAGCGCAAGGGCGGCGCAGCCAAGCAGGCCCCTTGCCGGCCCACTCCGGCCGGACTTGCGGTGAAATACGGCGTTCTTCATTCGTCCACTCCCCGATCGCGCTGCCCTCTTGCCGGGGTCTGCCGCGCGCGGCCCTCTTCGGGGCCACCTCCGGAACGCCGTCGCGGCGCCCCCACCCGTTCTGCGGCCCGATCGGCCACTACTCGCGCCCAAGCCCTTCCAGAAGCGGCACAAAGCGCACCGGCAGGAGTTCTTCGTAGTCAAACCCTGTCTCCGTGCGGCGTACTTTGATCAACTGTTGCACCGCATCGGACCGTCCCACCGGTACCACCATGATACCCCCCACGCGCAACTGGGCCAAGAGGGGGCCTGGCGCATCCTCTGCCGCGGCGGTCACGATAATGCGGTCGAACGGGGCCTGATCCGGAATCCCGAGCGTGCCGTCACCCGTCAGACCGATCACGTTGGTCAGGCCGAGATCGTCGAACAGATCCTTGGCGGCAACCGCAAGGCTGCGAAACCGCTCGACCGTGTAGACCCGGCGCGCAAGCTCCGCCAGAACGGCGGCCTGATAGCCGGAGCCGGTGCCGACCTCCAGCACCTTGTCGCGCGGCCCCACCTCGAGCGCCTGGGTCATCAGGCCCACCACGGTGGGCTGGCTGATCGTCTGCCCGCAGGCGATCGGCAGCGGCGTGTCGTCATAGGCGCGATCCGCGAAATGGCCCGTCACGAAAAGGCCCCGGTCGACCTTCTCCATGGCATGCAGAACGCGGCTGTCGGTGACACCGTGGGACCGCAGGGCAAAGAGAAACCGCATCTTCCGCTCGGCCAGCGCCTCTGGCGTGGGAGGACCCTCTGTCGGATTATCCGGGCCGGAGGCGGTCACCAGTGTCACTCCAGGGCGTCGCGCAGGGCCGCAAGGCGGTCATGCGCCGTGAAATCCGCCCGCATCGGCGTGACGGAGATGTAGCCCTCGAGGTTGAGCGCCGCATCGGTGCCGGGCGCGGTGGCGATATCCTGCCGCCCGCCCTTGATCCAGAGGAAGCGCCGCCCGGCCGGAGAGGTATGCGGCGCGACCCCGTAGCGGATGCCCTCGCGATAGCCCTGCGCCGCCACCCGGTGACCGCGTACCTCTGCGCCCGGAACGGGCGGGAAGTTGACGTTGTAGAAGGTCAGATAACCGGCCTCGCGGCTCCAGTCGCCCCGCTCCAGCAGCGTTCGGACTGTGGCCGCCCCGTGCTGGCGCGCGGCCTCGAACGGATCTTCGGCATAGACGTTGCGCGGGCCGTAATACTGCGACAGCGCGATGGACCGGATCCCGTTCAACGACCCCTCCATCGCCGCGCCAAGCGTGCCGGAATAGGCCGCGTTCTCGGCGGAGTTGTTGCCCCGGTTCACACCGGACAGGATCACGTCCGGCGGCGTGTCGGCCAGCACATCGTGCAGCCCCGCCAGGACACAATCCGCCGGGGAGCCCTCGGCCGCATAGCGGCGGGGCGCAAGCTCGGCGATCATCGTGGGATGCGTGTAGGAGATCATATGCGCGACGCCGGACTGCTCGAACGCGGGCGCCACGGTCCATACCTCGCCGCCGTCGCCCGCGATGTCCGCCGCTATCTCCTGCAGCACCGAAAGCCCCGGCGCATTGATCCCATCGTCATTGGTTATCAGAATGCGCATACCGCCCCGCCCGACTTGTCTGTCCGATCCGTCTTTCGATGTGACTAGACGAGGCCCGCCGGGATGTGAAGGCGCGGGCCGGCATTGCCGCCCGCGCCTGTCTGATTTTTCGGTCTGCTCACTTCTCCGGCAGCGGAATGAACTCCGCATTGTCGCCGGGCGGCAGGTGGAACCGGCCATGGGCCCAATCGCCCTGGCGCCACGCCTCCTTGGCCTCGTCGATCCGCTCCTTGGAGGAGGCCACGAAGTTCCACCAGATATAGCGCGGCCCCTCCAGCGTTTCGCCACCGAGCAGCATCAGGCGCGCGCCCTGGGCCCCGGCCGTCAAGCTGACCCTGTCGCCGGGACGGAACACCATCATGCGGCCCGCCTCAAAGGTCTCGCCCGCGACGCTCACTGCGCCGTCGACGACATAGACGCCGCGATCCTCGTGCTCGTCGGGAAGCGGGATCTTGGCGCCGGGCTGCAGGATCGCATCGGCGTAGAACATCTCCGACGCAGTCTCCACGGGCGCGCGTTCGCCATAGGCGTTGCCGAGGATCAGGCGCACCTCCTTCCCCTCGCCCTGCATCAGGGGCAGCGTGGCGGCCGGGGCATGGACGAAATCCGGCGCCCGGTCCTCGTGATCCTTCGGCAGCGCGACCCAGGTCTGGATGCCGAAGAACGGCATCGGGTCCACCTGGGTTTCATCGTCGGTGCGCTCGGAATGGGTGATGCCGTGGCCCGCCACCATCCAGTTCACTGCGCCGGGCTCGATCCAGCGATCGGTGCCGAGGCTGTCGCGGTGGTGCATGCGGCCGCGGAACAGGTAGCTGATCGTCGCGAGCCCGATATGGGGATGCGGGCGCACATCCATGCCGCGGGTCGGCAGAAACTCTGCCGGGCCCATCTGGTCGAAGAAGATGCATGGGCCGACCATCTGGCTTTTAGGCGCGGGCAAGGCGAGGCGCACCTCGAACCCGCCAAGGTCGCGGGCGCGCGGGATGATCAGGGTGTCGATCGCATCGACGGCGTCGCCCGTCGGGCAATCCGGGTCTAGCGTGGGGTTCCAGCTCATGGGTATCTCCTCTGCGAGTGCCTGTCGCTGCCGGAAACATAGCTCCTCTTTCTGCGCACAAAATATCCAATATTACGGATAATATGTGCGCACGAGCACAATGCGCAGCGGTCGAGTTCTGCCGCCCATTCCAACGGATCTCCCCCCGCCGGTCCAAGGGGCCAGGAAACCAGTTGCGGCTGTCCATAAGGACAGGAGCGGAGGCCCTCGGGCACTCTCAGCCGGACGGCGCCTTCATCCTTGCGGATAGGTCGACGGCGACGGGCCCGAGGCCGCTGACAGCGCCGCTGACCTGCTGGGGCATGGGCAGAAACAGAAGCGGCCGGAGCGTGCCGGTGATCACCCGCTGTCCCGGGTGCAGGCCACCGAAGCGGCCCCCCAGGGCACGCAATGTCGCCTCCAGAGCCTGCAAGGCGGAGCCGCCCGGCACCTGCCCCGGCCCATGATGGAGGGGTCCCTGCGCGCTGCGCAGGTCGATGTCAGGCGTGGCGAAATCGCGGCCGTCCCAGTCGGGTACCGGCGCGCCGCAAATCAGGGCCTCGTTGGCCTGAAGATCCGCGAGCTTCACATGGGGATCCTCTGCCAGCGCCCCCTCAATCCGGGTCGCGACCAGTTCGACCATCGGGGCCGGGCGCACGGCGTCGATCAGCTTGCGCCCGAAGGCGGGATCCTCCGGCGACGGGATCGTGTCGACGACGACGAAGCCCACTTCCAGCTCGATGCCGATCGGGTCCGCCCCCTCGACATGGGCCCCACTCGCGAAGCAGCGGCTTTCGGGGATCGGGGCGACGACAGGCGGGCGCCCGGCCTTCTGCGAGACCTTGTAGCCCCCGACCGGGCCGATCGCCTCCATCAGAGCGGCATGGACCGCGTAGGCCTCCTCCACCGAGGCGGGGACGTCGGCGACGGGCTGGACGGGATGACCCGTCCGGTACGCATCGATCAGGTCATCGGTGAAGGGGGTCAGGTGACGGATGGCGCTTCTCCGGCCGGGCTGTGCAAACGCGGATCTCCGCCCGCCCGTTCTGGCGGTGATCCCGTCATGCGGCGGCGATCAGGGCGCCGCATGTTTCCAGAGCGTCGATCTGCGCCGGGGAATATCCCCGTTCAGCGAGGATTTCACGCCCGTGCTGTCCGAGGGTCGGGGCGGGTCGGCGTACCCTACCGGGCGTTGCCCCGAACTTCACCGGCGCGCCGATGGCCTTGACCGCGCCCGCCACGGGGTGCTGCGTCTCGACGATCATGTCGCGCGCCAGAGCCTGCGGATCGCGGTGCATTTCGGCGATATCCAGAACGGGGCCAGCCGGCAGCCCCGCCGCCTCCATCCGCGCCAGCCAGTCCTGCGTCGGCCGCTCCTTCAGATGGTCTTCGAGCAGGGCGACGAGGGCGGGCAGATTCTCGATCCGGTCGCGGTTGGTGGTGAAGCGGGGATCGTCCTCCAGTTCCGGGGCACCGATCACCTCCAGAAGGCGGTGCCAGTTGCGCTGGTTCGCGGCGCCGACATTGATCCATCCATCGGCGGTGCGGAACGACTGGTAGGGGGCGTTGAGCGGATGGGCCGAGCCGAGCGGGCCCGGCGCGACACCGGTCGCGAAGGCGATGGCGGATTGCCAATAGGTCAGCGTGATCCCCGCCTCGAAGAGCGAGGTATCCACCTGCTGCCCCCGCCCGGTGGCTTGCGCGTTGGCATAGGCGGCCAGGCACCCCATGGCCGCCAGAATGCCTGCCGTGATGTCGGAGATCGGCGCGCCGGGCTTCACCGGCGGGCGGCCCGGCCCCTCGCCGGTGATCGACATCAGGCCCGACATCCCCTGCGCGATCAGATCGAACCCACCGCGCTCGGCATAGGGGCCGGTGCGCCCGAATCCGGAGATCGCGCAGTAGACGAGCTTCGGGTTGATCGCGCGCAGCGCTTCGTAGCCGAGGCCGAGCCGGTCCATCGTGTCGATGCGGTAGTTCTCGATCACCACATCGGCATCGGCGAGCAGATCGCGCAGAACGTTGACGGCCTCCGGCGTTTTGAGATTGAGCGCGATGCCCCGTTTGTTGCGGTTCATCATCATGTAGGCCGCGCTCTCGCCCGCGATGTCCGGGGGCAGAAACCGGCGGCTGTCGTCGCCGTCGGGTTTCTCTACCTTGATCACATCGGCGCCCATATCGGCCAGCATCAGCCCGCAGACCGGCCCCGCCATGATATGCGCCAACTCCACGACCTTCATGCCGGCGAGCGGGCCCATCGCTAGCGCCCCTGCCAGTTTGGCTTTTCCTTGGCGAGGAAGGCCTCCAGCCCGTGGCGAAAATCCTCGCTCATATAGCACATGGTGATCAGGTCTGAATCGTCGACCTTGGTGGCCGCCCGCGTCCGGCGCATAGCCTCCTTGGTGGCGCGCAGGGTGAGCGGCGCCATTCCACCGAGGGTCTCTGCCAGCGCGGTGGCGCGGGTCAGCAAAGCCGCCTCATCCTCCAGCACTTCGGAAACGAGCCCGATGGCATGCGCCTCCTCCGCACCGATCAGGCGGGCGGTGAACACCATCTCGCGCACCCGCCCCGCGCCCATCAATTCGCTCAGGCGGGCGAGGTTTTCGGCGGCCAGGCAATTGCCCAGCGTGCGCGCGATGGGAAAGCCGAACTTCAGATTGGCGGTGGAGATCCGAATGTCGCAGGAGCCGGCAATGGAGGCCCCGCCCCCGGTGCAGGCCCCGTTGATCGCGGCCACCGTCGGCACCGGGCAGCGTTCCACGATGTCGAGGACGCGCGCGATCTCTGCCTCGTAGTCGAGCGCGTCCTGCGGGGTCGAGAAGGCGCGGAACTGGGTCATGTCCGTGCCCGCGGCGAATGCCTTGCCGCCCGCACCGGAGATCACCAGAGCCTTGACGCTGCCATCCGCAGGGACCGAGGCGCAGATCTCGGCGAGGCGCGCATACATCGAAAAGGTCATCGCGTTGCGCGCCTGCGGGCGGTTGAAGGTGATCCAGAGCGTGGTGTCGCGCAGCTCTTCCAGGATCTCGTCGGTCTCGGTCATCGGTAGAAGTACTCCACCAGGAAGAGCGGCACCGACGGCACGTAGGTGCAGAGCATCAGCACAAGGAACAGGACGAGGATGAACCAGATGTTCACCTTGGACACGTCCCAGATATTGGCCCTTGCCACCGCACAACTGGTGATCAGGACGGAGGCGACGGGCGGTGTCTGCTGGCCGATGGCGAGGTTCAGTGTGACGACGAGGCCGAAATGCACCGGGTCGATGCCCGCCGCGGTGATCAGCGGGATCACGATGGGCACCACCAGGATGATCGCCGCCGCGGAATGCAGGAAGAACCCGACCACGAGGAAGAAGAAGTTCAGGATCAGCAGGATCACCCATTGCTGCGAGGTGATCGACAGGATCCCCTCGGCAATACCCTGGGGCACCTGGGCCCGGGTCAGGAAGCCGCCAACCAGGACGGACGCGGCCACCAGCAGCATCACGACGGCAGTCTGGATGCCGCCGTCGAGCATGGCGCGGCGCAGATGGCCCAGATCGAGGTTGCGGTACCAGGCCGAAACCAGAAGCGCGGCGATGACGGCGAGGCCCGCCGCCTCCGTCGCGGTGACGAAGCCGCCGAAGATGCCGCCCAGGATGATGACCGGCAGGGCGAAGGCGGGCAGCGCGTCGACGAAGGTCTCGCGCAGGCGCTTGGTGTTGAACGCTTCCTCGGTCGGCAGGTTGTAGCGCCGGGCAAAGATATAGGCCACGAACATCAGGCCCGCCGCGCCCAGCAGGCCCGGAACGACACCGGCGACGAAAAGCTGTTCGACCGACGTGTTGGAGGACGCCGCATAAAGGATCATCGGGATCGACGGCGGAATGATGATCGCGAGCGACGCTGATGAGGACGTGACCGCTGCGGCGAAGGGGGCGGAATATCCGCGCTTCTTCATCTGCGGGATCAGGATGGAGCCCATCGCGGCGACATCGGCCACCGCGGAGCCCGAGATCTCGGCAAAGAAGAGCGACACGCCGATATTCACCATCGCCAGACCGCCGCGCACGAACCCGATCAGGGCGGAGACGAAGTTGATCAGCCGGTCGGTGATGCCGCCGGCATTCATGATCGCCCCGGCCAGCACGAACATCGGGATCGCGATCAGCGAGAACTTCGTGGCGCCGGAGTACATATCGAGCGCGATGGTGACGAAGGAGTTCGGCCCCTCGGTGATCAGGAGCCCGACGACGCCGGACATGGCCAGCGCAATGGCGATGGGCACGTTGATGCAGATGAGGATCAGCAGAAGAATGAAGATGGCGATCATCAGCATCAGCGGGGGCCCTCCGGGCGGTCGGCGTTCTTTTCCATCTCGTGCTCGACTTCCTCCTCGATCTCGGCGTGTTCGAGAGAGATGCCCGCGGCCGTCTTCATCCAGTATTCCGGCAGGCTCAGAAGCTGACAGAGAATGAAGAGGATCGCGCCGATGGGGATGACGGATTGGGTGAGCTGCACCGGCACCCAGGTGAGGGACACCAGATAGCTGCCCTGCAGCACCTCCAACACCTGAAACCCGGCGCGCGCCATCAGGATGAAGAAGAGCAGCACGATCCCCTCGCCCACCAGAACCGCCGCCATGCGGAACCGCGGCGGGAGCGACAACAGCACCGTGTCGAAGCCGATATGCCGCCGCTTCAGCGCGGCCAGGGCGGAGCCGTAATAGGTGATCCAGGCGAGCATGATCGCCGCGACCTCGTCATACCAAGAGAAGCTTTCCCCCGCGAGGCGGGCCAGAACGGCAACGATGACGACGACGGTCAGAAGGACCATCAGGAGCACCGTGATCCATTCCAGGAGCACGGAGAAGATGTTGGAGAGGGTGCGGATGATGGGCATTGGGCCTTCGCCTGCGGGGTCGGTGATCGGCCACGACGGGGCCGAGGTGCTGTGCACCGCTCGCCGACTCTTCGCGATCGTCAGAAGGTGGACCGGGGCACGGGCGCGCCCGCGATCCGTAGTGTCGGGGCGGCGCCATGCAACGCGCCGCCCGTGGCGTCGCTTAGCTGGAGTCGCCCAGGCCGAGCACCGCTTCGATCATGGCACCGCCGCCGTCGACCTCGGCCGCGAACGCGTCGTAGATCGGCTTGGAGGCTTCGATGAACGCGTCCTTGTCGGCATCGTTCACCTCGACCCCGGCATCGACGATCACCTGCAGCAGCTCCGTCTCCAGCTCCGCCGCCTTTTCGTAGGTGAAGTCCTGGGTGCTGGCAGCGCAGTCCGACAGCGTCGCCTTGATCTCATCCGGCCAGCTGTTCCACTGGTTGGCCGAGGTCAGGATATAGGCCGGCGTGTAGACATGGCCGGTGACGGAGAGGTATTTCTGCACCTCCTGGAACTTGGCCGAGGCGATCTGGGCGTAGGGGTTTTCCTGCCCGTCGATCACGCCCGTCTGCAGCGCGGTGAACACGTCCGAGAAGGACATCGGCGTCGGGTTGGCACCGTATTCCTGGAACATCTTCACCCGCCAGGCGCCGTTCGGCGTGCGCAGCTTCACCCCCTCCAGGTCGGACGGGACGTTGATCGGCCGAACGTTGTTGGTGATGTTGCGGAACCCGTTCTCGGCCAGACCCACGATGTGATAGCCGTTGTCGTTCGCCGCCTGCTGGAACGTGTCCATCATCTCGCCCTGGACGCGGCGCATGTGGTCGCGATCCTTGATGATGTAGGGCATCTCGAAGATGCCGAAGACATCGTCGACCGAGGACATCACCGAGGACGGCAGGGCGAAGTTCACCTGATTGAGCTTCAGCTTCTGCAGCAGTTCCTGATCGCGGCCGAGCTGCGACGCGCCGAACGTCTCCACCTGAACGGCGTCGGTCGCGTCGTTCACGCAGGCCGCGAAGTTGTCGACAGAGGCTTCGAACAAGGAGCCGGGGTTTCCGACATGGCCGAAACGCAGGGTATCCTGGGCCAGCGCCGGTGTTGCGATGGCGGCGCTTGCGGCCAGAATGGCCAAGCTTGCTAACGTCTTCATTGTTGTCCTCCCATAGACTGATTTTATTCTAGTGCGGTGCGCTGTATGCGACTAGATGTCGCGCATGGATTTTCCGTTTTTTTATCTGTTTTGAGCGGCTTCGATCATTCCGCTGCGGCTCGGCGGGCCGTTTCGGCGGGCCCCAGAACCGCCATGGCCGCCTGAACGCCGCCCGCCCGGTGCGGCACGCCTGCGTCGCGCAATCCCATCTCCACCCCGGCAAGGGTGCCGCAGAGCATCAGGTCGTTGAAATCGCCCAGATGCCCAATCCGGAACACGCGGTCGGCGACCTTCGACAGGCCGTTGCCGAGCGACAGATCGTAGTGCTCCAGCGTCGTCCTGCGGAACCCATCGGCGGAGTGCCCCTCCGGCATCATCACCGCGGTGAGCACGCCGGAATAGGCCGCCGGATCGCGGCACAGGATCTCCAGGCCCCATGCCTTGACCGCCGCCCGCGTGGCGGCGGCGTGCCGCTGGTGGCGGGCAAAGACTGCCTCAAGCCCCTCCTCCCGCAGCATCGCGATGGCCTCGTTCAAGCCATAAAGCAGGTTGGTTGCCGGCGTGTAGGGGAAGTATCCGGTGCTGTTGGGCCCGATCATCTCGTCCCATGCCCAATAGGATTTCTGCAGCCCCGCGGTTTCCGAGGCCGCGAGCGCCTTGGCGCTGACCGCGTTGAAGGACAAGCCCGGCGGCAGCATCAGCCCCTTCTGCGAGCCGGACACGGTCACGTCGACGCCCCACTCGTCATGGCGGTACTCGATCGAGGCGAGGCCCGAGATCGTGTCGGCCATCAGGAGCGCGGGATGCCCGGCCGCGTCGATGGCGCGCCGCACCGCCGCGATGGGCGAGACCGAGCCGGTCGACGTCTCATTGTGCACCACGCAGACGGCCTTGATCTCGTGCCCGGCATCCGCGCGCAGGCGCGCCTCGATGGCATCGGGATCTGCGCCGCCGCGCCAGTCGCCCTCGATAAACACCGGGTTCAGCCCGAGCCGCCGCGCGAGCTTTTCCCACAGCGCCGCGAAGTGACCCGTTTCGAACATCAGCACCGTGTCGCCCGGCGACAGGGTGTTGACGAGCGCCGCCTCCCACGCCCCGGTTCCGGACGAGGGGTAGATCACCACGTGGCTTTCCGTACCGAACACCCACTTCATCCCATCGAGCGCCGCCTTGCCCACTTCCGCAAAGCGCGGACCGCGGTGATCCATTGTCGGGAAATCCATGGCGCGCAGGATGCGGTCGGGCACGTTCGACGGCCCCGGGATCTGCAAGAAGTGGCGGCCTGCCGGCATCGGCTTATCCTCCCCTGTGGTCGCCCGGTGCGTCGGGTCTTGTCCGGCGGCGCGACCTGAGAAAGAGCTGCCGGAGATTGACAAACAGAATTATGAATTCAGAATGCATGTCAAGCGCAATCTCGAACGACCGAGCCAGGGAGACGAAACCGCATGCCGCGTGATGAAGCACGGGTGGCACCCATGCCGGAGTTCGAGGGCGAGTTGCTGACAGACGTGTTCTCGCGCGGCCGCTACGCCACCGACGCGTCGCATTATCAGATCCTCCCGGCGGCCGTCGCCCTGCCCAAAACCGCCGGCGACGTGGCCATCGCGCTCGACCGCGCCCGCGCCGACGGGATGCCGGTGACCATGCGCGGCGGCGGCACCTCCCAGTGCGGGCAGACGATCAACAGCGGGCTGATCCTCGATTGTTCCAAGTATCTCAACGGCATACTGGAACTGGACGTCGAAGGCCGCCGGGCCGTCGTCCAGCCGGGCATCGTGCTCGACGACCTGAACCGGCAGCTGAAGCCGCACGGCCTTTGGTTCCCTGTCGACGTGTCGACAGCCTCGCGCGCGACCATCGGAGGGATGACCGGCAACAATTCCTGCGGGGCACGGTCCCTGCGCTACGGCACCACCCGCGACAACGTCATCTCGATCGCGGGATTTCTGGCCGACGGCACATCGTTCGGGTTCGGCCCGAGCGCCGACAATCAGGTGCCGGAGGATCTGCTGCACCGGCTGACCGCGCTCGGCTCGCGCGAAGCCGAAGAGATCTCGCAAAGGTTCTCCAAGGTGCAGCGCCGGGTGGGCGGCTACAATCTGGACGCCCTCGTGCCTTCGGCGCGCCCCCTCAATCTCGCCCATCTTCTGGTCGGCTCGGAGGGGACGCTCGCGGTGTCGACGGCCATCGAGATCAGGCTCTCGCCCCTGCCCCCAAAGGATCGCGTGCACGGGGTCTGCCATTTCGCCACCTTCCGCGGCGCCATGGAGGCCGCGCAGCACCTCGTGAAGCTCAAGCCGACGCAAGTCGAGCTGATGGACAGCACCATGCTCGATCTGGCGCGCGACATTGCCGTCTTCGTGCCGACGATCGAGGCTTTTGTGAAGGGCGCGCCCGCCGCGTTGCTGTTCGTCGAGTTCGCCGACAGCCCCGAAGAGAACGTCGAGAGTATCCGCAACCTGCACGACACGATGGCCGATCTCGGCTACGGCTTCGGCAAGGGCGGCGCCAAGGAGGGCGGCGTCGTCGAGGTGTGGGATGGCGCGCTGATCGGAGAGATCGGCGAGCTGCGCAAATCTGGCCTCAACATCATGATGTCGATGAAGGACGAGCGGAAGCCGGTCTCCTTCGTCGAGGATGCGGCCGTCCCGCTCGAACACCTGGCCGACTACACGGACCGGCTGACCGAGGTGTTCCACAAACACGGCACCGAAGGCACCTGGTACGCCCATGCGTCTGAGGGGTGTTTGCATGTCCGGCCCGTTCTGAACCTGCGCCTGGAGAAGGACGTGAAGGCGATGCGCGCGATTGCCGAAGAGGCCTTCGACATGGTGCGCGACTACAAGGGCTCCCATTCCGGCGAGCATGGCGACGGCATCGTCCGGTCGGAGTTTCACACCAAGATGTATGGCGCCCGCCTCGTCGAAGCGTTCGGCGCGGTCAAATCGGCCTTCGACCCAGATGGCCGGTTCAACCCGGGCAAGATCGTCGACCCGCCGAAGATGGATGACCGCTCGCTGCTGCGCTACCCGGCCGGTTACCGCTTCGAGAACCTCGACACCGGGCTCGACTGGTCGGCATGGCCCGGCGCCTCGGGCGGGTTTCAGGGCGCCATCGAGATGTGCAACAATAACGGGGCCTGCCGGAAGCTGAAGGGCGGCGCCATGTGCCCCAGCTACCGCGTCACCCGCAACGAGCGCGACGTGACGCGCGGGCGCGCCAACACGTTGCGCCTGGCGCTGTCGGGCAAGCTCGGCAAGGATGCGCTGTTCCGCGACGAGATGGCAGAGACCATGAAGCTCTGCGTGGGCTGCAAGGCCTGCAAGCGCGAATGCCCCACCGGGGTCGACATGGCCAAGATGAAGACGGAGGTGCTGTATCAGCGCGGCCAGCGCTTCGGCTTTTCGGTCAAAGACAGGCTGGTGGCCGAGATGCCCCGTTATGCGCGGATCGCCGTTCTGCTGCGCCCGCTCTTTGCGCTGCGCGACAGGGTCCCTGCCTTCGCCCGGCTCTCCGAGCGTCTGACCGGGTTCTCCGCGCGGCGGTCCCTGCCCCGGTTTCGCGGCGACTTCTTCCGCGAGGCCGAGTGCGCCCGCGTCCCGGCCGGAGACGCCGGCAAGGAGGTTGTCCTGTTCGCCGACACGTTCAACCGGTGGATGGAGCCCGACATTCCGCGCGCGGCGCTGCGCGTGCTGGAGCGGGCGGGCTACACGGTCCATGCAGCCGGGCCGCTGCGCGGGCGGCCGCTCTGCTGTGGGCGCACCTATCTGGCAGCCGGCATGATCGACAAGGCCCGCCGCGAGGCGCGCCGGAGCCTGGCGGCGCTCCTGCCCCATGTCCGCGCCGGACGGCCGATTATCGGGCTGGAGCCGTCGTGCCTGCTGACGCTGCGCGACGAGTTCAAGACGCTCCTGCCCGGCGACGACGCAGAAGACCTGGCGGGCAGCGCGCTGCTGTTCGAGGAGTTCGTCGCCCGCGAGACCAAGGCCGGGCGGATGGACCTCCGACTGACGCAAGGCGCGGCGAACGCGCTCGTGCATGGCCATTGCCACCAGAAGGCGGCGGGCGTCATGGGAGACATGGCAACGGCGCTGTCACTGGTGCCGGGGCTCGATGCCGAGACCATCGACTCGTCGTGTTGCGGCATGGCGGGCGCCTTCGGCTACGATGCCGAAACCATCGACGTCTCCCTTGCCATGGGGGAGCTTTCGCTGTTGCCTGCTGTACGTGCCGCCGCGGGCGATGCCCTGATTGTTGCAAACGGAACCTCATGTCGGCATCAAATTGCAGACGGGACAGGACGCGAGGCCCTTCACCTCGCACAGGTGCTCGACCGCTCGCAAACACTGGAAGCGTAGGAAGCAGCGTAGCATGGAGATGGGCCCTCAATTCGGCACCCGGGGTTTGATCGCCCGGCCCGCGCTCGCGGTCGAGGTCGCCGACGCTTTGCGCGAGCTTATCCTCGAGGGCGAGCTGGCCGGTGGCGAGAAGATTCGCGAGAAGGAGCTGACGGAGCGCTTCGGCGTGTCCCGCACGCCGCTCAGGGAAGCCATGAAGATGCTGGCATCGGAGGGGTTGATCGAGCTGATCCCGAACCGCGGCGCGATCATCACGATCGTCTCCGACGAGATGCTGGCCGACGCGTTTCCCGTGCTCGCCGCGCTGGAAGGGCTGGCCGGGTCGCACGCGGCCGAACGGGCCACGGACGAGGAACTGGCGCATATCGCGGAACTGACGGCGACCCTGCGCGAGGCGCTCGAGTCCGAGGACCGGCTGCGGTACTTCAGGATCAACCAATCCATCCACAGCGCGATCCTGGCCGCGAGCCGCAACGAAACGCTCATCCGCAGCCACGCCGCGGTGGCCGGTCAGGTGCATCGCGCGCGCTATCAGGCCAATCTGGCCCGCACCCGCTGGGAGCGCGCCGTGGCCGAGCACGACATGATCTCGGAGGCGCTGAACGCACGCGATGTGGACCGCGTGCGGGAGCTTCTGGAAGCGCACATGATGGGCAAGCTGACCTCTGTCCTGTCGGCGCGCGAAGATGAGGCAAAGGCTTAGCTTCGCACCACAAACATCCGAAGAAATTATATTTTCGCTATTTCGCCACGCGCTTTGAGCGGCGATTGTGGGGCCACTGCATTGGCTGCTGCCCTCTGCCGCCGCAGTGCCAGGTCAATGTCGCCCATCGTCGTTGTTGCGAGAACCAGCGCGGAACGAAATGGCACAGCGTGCGATCTCCTTCAGCAACGCATCCGAAAGGAACTCATCCAAAGGCCCGATGCCCCCTCGCCCCTTAGATCCAGCCGGCGCGCGCGGTCGGCCCGCGGCGTCGGTCACGTGTCCTGCGGCCCGTCGCGCCGCCGCAGCGTCCCTCGCTCCACCAGCCGGCAACTGAGAACCTGCGACTGGGGCCGGGCGCGGGGATCGCCAAGCAGGGCGATCACCCGGTCGATGGACGCCTCGATGATCGCGCTGATCGGCTGGTGGATCGTCGTCAGGTCGATGCTCTCCCAGCCGGCCATCTCCATGTCGTTCAGGCCGATGATGCCCACATCCTGCGGCACGCGCCGGCCGGCCCCGCGCAGGGCGGCGATGGCGCCGATCGACAGCACGTCATCGGCGCAGAAGAACGCTTCGGCGTCTTCGCTCTGCAGCAGGCGTGTCATCTCGTCCCGTCCGGCCTCGAAGGAATAGGCGTCTGCAAAGCTGTAGCTGACGGTCACGCCGTCCGCGCGCCCGCGCAGGAACCCTTTCAGGCGGTCCTGCGTCGACGTCGCCTGTTCCGGCCCGCCAAGAAAAGCGATTCGGCGATAGCCGCGTTCGATCAGCGTGCGCCGGGCCTGGGCCCCGCAGGCGACATTGTCGATCCCGATCACATCCACCTCCGGATGGGCGCTCCGGCGGCCGAAGGTGTGGACCACGGGCATCCCGGCCTGCCGGAACGCCAGCGCGAAGGCGGGCGGCAGCGTCGAGGAGGCGACGATGACCCCGTCGACTGAGTATTGCCGCAGCAGACGGACGGAGTTGAACGGGTCGGTCTCCTCCGTCAGGTTGACGATCAGCGGACGCAGCCCGCGCTCCTGCAAGCCGCGGGTGAACCTGTCGAACACCTCAAGAAAAATCGGATTGTGGAAGTTGTTGGAGATCAGCCCGATCAGCTTGGTCCGGCCCGTCGACAGACCGGAGGCCAGCACATTCGGCGCATAGCCGAGCTGCTCCGCAGCGGCGTGCACCTTCGCGCGCATCTTGGCGGAAACCGATGCGCCCTCGGTGAACGTGCGCGAGACCGCAGACGTCGATACGCCGGCCAGTTCGGCCACTTCCTTGAGAGTTACCGGCATGGCGCAAGCCTACTACGGCCGCGTTGTCTTGCGCCACCCCCTTTGCAACCGGTTGCAATATGGCGCGCACTGTGGTCTCTTTGGGGTGTGAGAGGCGGGTCTACCGCTCGTCAAACATGATGCATCATTGGGAGGATTGCATGAAAAGGATCTTCACGAGCTTTGCCGTGGGCGCTGCGCTCATGGTATCCCCTGTCGCGGCCACCGCGCAGGACGATCTCAGCTATGTTCTCGTCAGCCATGCGCCGGACAGCGACACCTGGTGGAATACGATCAAGAACGGCATTGCCCTTGCGGGCGATCAGGTCGGCGTTTCGGTCGAGTATCGCAACCCTCCGACCGGCGACATCGCCGATATGGCGCGGATCATCGAACAGGCGGTCGCTTCGGGCCCGGACGGGATCATCACGACCCTTGCGGATTACGACGTGCTGAAGGGGCCGATCATGGATGCCGTCGATCAGGGCATCGACGTGATCATCATGAACACCGGCACGCCCGATCAGGCGCGTGAAGTCGGCGCGCTGATGTATGTGGGCCAGCCCGAATACGATGCGGGCTTCGCCGCCGGTGTGCGTGCCAAGGGCGAGGGGGTCACCAACTTCCTGTGCGTGAACCATGCCATCCAGCAGCCCACCGTGGGCGAGCGCTGCCGCGGCTATGCCGACGGGCTCGGCATCGACCTCGGCGATTCGATGATGGATTCCGGCACCGACCCGTCGGAGATCAAGAACAAGGTCCTCGCCTATCTCTCCGCCAATCCGGATGTCGACGGCATTCTGACGCTCGGCCCGGTTTCGGCCGATCCGACGATCGCCGCGCTGCAGGAAAACGGCATGGCCGGCGATATCCACTTCGGCACGTTCGACCTGGGCGAAGAGATCGTGAAGGCGATCAAGGGCGACATCATCAACTGGGGCATCGACCAGCAGCCGTTCCTGCAGGCCTACCTCCCGGTCGTGATCCTGGCCAACTGGGACCGCTACGGCGTTCTGCCCGGCAACAACATCAACTCCGGCCCGGGCTTTGTGACAAAGGACGGCCTGACCAAGGTCGAAGCCTACGCGGGCGAGTACCGCTAAGACCCGAACCAAGGAAACGGCCGCCGCTCGGGCGGCCGTTTCGCTTTCGGCACAGATCAGATTTCGTGGGAGGGGAACATGGCGGACGCCACTTCAAGTGACGAACGCGTCAAGGATATTTCGCGGGTACGGCAGTTTCTCATTCGGCCCGAACTCGGCGGCATGGTCGGCGCGGTCGCCGTGTTCACCTTCTTCCTGCTCTTTGCCTTCGACAGCGGGATGTTCGCCAGCCAAGGCGTGATGAACTGGTCCATCGTCTCGGCCCAGTTCATGATCATCGCCGTCGGCGCCTGCCTGCTGATGATCGCGGGCGAGTTCGACCTGTCCGTCGGGTCGATGATCGGGTTCGCGGGCATGATGATCGCCGTCTTCGGCGTCGTCCTGGCCTGGCCCATGTGGATGGCGATCCTCGTCACCTTCGTGATCTGCACGGCGCTCGGCGCCCTGAACGGCTTCATCGTGATCCGAACGGGTCTGCCGAGCTTCATCGTAACGCTCGCGTTCCTCTTCATCCTGCGCGGGTTCACGATCTACATTCCCCAGACGATCGAGCGGAAGACCATCATCGGCGGCATCCGCGACGCGGCGGAGGGCGACTGGCTCGCCCCCATCTTCGGCGGCAAGATCTTCGGCGGCTTCTTCCAGTGGCTGGGCGACATCGGCATCATCGCCACGTTCGAGCGCGGCGCGCGCGAGGGGCAGCCCGTTGTCGACGGCATCCCGATGCTGATCGTCTGGGCGCTGGCGCTGGTTGTCTTCGGCCACGTGCTGCTGACGCGCACGCGCTTCGGCAACTGGATCTTCGCCGCGGGCGGCGACCCGGAAGCGGCGCGCAATTCCGGCGTTCCGGTCAACCGCGTGAAGGTGCTGATGTTCATGTTCACCGCCTTCTGCGCCACGGTCTTCGCCACCTGTCAGGTGATGGAGTTCGGCTCCGCCGGGGCCGACCGCGGATTGCTGAAGGAGTTCGAGGCGATCATCGCGGTGGTGATCGGGGGCGCGCTGCTGACCGGCGGCTACGGCTCGGTCATCGGCGCCGCGCTCGGAGCGCTGATTTTCGGGGTGGTGCAACAAGGGCTGTTCTTCGCCGGGGTCGAAAGCTCGCTGTTCCGCGTGTTCCTCGGGGTGATCCTGCTCGGCGCGGTGATCCTGAACACCTACATTCGCCGCATGATCACGGGGGAGCGTTGAGATGAACACCCGAAGTTCCCACGCCCCGATCATCGAGATGAAGAACATCGAGAAGCACTTCGGCAGCGTCATCGCGCTCGCCGGGGTGTCGGTCGATGTTTATCCGGGCGAATGCCATTGCCTGCTGGGCGACAACGGGGCCGGCAAATCGACCTTCATCAAGACGATGTCCGGCGTGCACAAGCCGACCCATGGAGAGATCGTCTTCGAGGGCAAGCCGATGCACTTCGAAGACCCGCGCGATGCGATCGCCGCGGGGATCGCGACCGTGCACAAGCACCTGGCCATGATCCCGCTCATGTCGGTCAGCCGGAACTTCTTCATGGGCAACGAGCCGACGAAGAAGCGCTTCGGCATCCCGTTCTTCGACCATGAGTACGCCGATCAGGTGACGATGGAGGAGATGCGCAAGATGGGCATCAACCTGCGCGGCCCGGACC
>JBCDGG010000013.1:0-52957 GCA_038757905.1 Pseudomonadota bacterium
CCCACGAAGAGCGGCACCTCACGGAACGCCTTTTCCGGGCTTTCCTTGATCACACCGGCCGCGGTGTAGACCCCGACACAGACCGGCGGTGTGATCATGCCGATCCCGGCGAACGCGACGAAGACGATATAGAGGTGCAGGATGGGCAACCCCAGCGACAATGCCAGCGCCGCAAAGATCGGGACGGTCAGGTAAAAGACCGGAACGATCTCGACGAAGGTGCCCAGGATCAGGCAGATCAGCGCGACCGCCAGCCAGAACATCAGCGGTGTGCCGCCCATGTCGGTGAAGTACGTGATGATGCGCTGCGGTGTCTGGGCATAGGTCAGGACGACGCTGAGGAACATGGCCGTCGCAATGATCGCGAAGATCACAGCCGTGATCTGCGCGGTCTTGGTCAGACACTCCGCCAGTCCGCGAACGGTCAGCTCCCGATAGGCGAAGAACCCGATCAGGATCGCCCACATACCGGCAACGGCAGCGGATTCGGACGGTGTCAGGAGACCCGCATAGATCCCGCCCAGGATGATCACGGGGGTGAAGAGGCCCGGTATCGCCGCCCGAAGCGCCAGGCCGCGTTCGCCCCAGCTGGCCTTGTGCGGGTTGCGCAGGTGGCGGCAGCGCCAGCTGACCACAAGGGTCAGCAGCACAAGCAGAACCAACCCGGGGATGAAGCCCGCGGAAAAGGTCTGCGATACCGGAACATCCGTCAGCGCACTGAACAGGATCGCCGCGTTCGACGGCGGGATCAGCGATTCCAGAAACGCGGCCGAGGCGGCCAGCACGATCACGAAGGGCCTCGGATAGCCCTCTTCGATCATGCGCGGCATCATGATGGTGCCGATAGCCGTGATCGCGGCCAGGATCGACCCGCAGAAGGCGGCGAAGAAGCCCATGGCCAGAACCATCGCAATGCCCAGGCCGCCCGGCCAATGCCCGACGAGCGTGGTTGCGAAATGCACGAGGCGGACCGCCGCACCGCCGCGCAGCATCACCATGCCGGTGAAGATGAAGAGCGGCACAGCGATCAGCACGTGCTTGGTCATGGAGCCGAAGGACACCTGGATCAGCGTCGACCATGGCAGGTCCATGCCCCAGATCGCCGTGACGGAACTGCCCAGGCCGAAGACCATGAAGATCGGGACGGCGGAAAAGAGCAGAATGGTCGAGAAGACTGCGGCGAAGAGGTTCATGCTTCTTGCCCTTCCGTCTGCGGGCTGTGCCGGAACAGGTCCTGCACCGCGATCAGCAACGCTTCGAGCGCGAAGGACGCGAGGATGGCAAAGCCGGTCGGGAAGGCCAGATACATCCACCAGATCGGGATCTCGATCTCCAGCTCCATGATCTGACCGAGCATGCGGAACATGCCGGTCGCCTCGACCCCGGCCAGAAGAAAGATGATCGCACCGATCAGGGTGACCAGCGCGCCAAACGCCCGGAGGCCGATCAGCGCGCGCCCCGACAGGAAGGTTGGAAGAAGGTCCACGCTCACATGCTCGCCCGCGCGGAAGAGCGGCCCGAGCAGCGGGAACACCAGCCAGGGCACCAGGGCGGGGGGAAGCTCGATCAGCCAGTCATAGCCGGTGCCGGAAAAGTATCGCGTGACGGCGCTGCCGGTCAGGGCGGCCACCATGATGGCGATGATCAGCGACGACAGGATCGTGACCAGATGGCCAATGGCCGTGTTGACCGATTTGAGAAGGGCGATGAGAGCCGACATTAGGGTCCTCGACAGGGTGGGAAGATCTCGGAGGGAGCGTCCGGCGGCATTCCGGGGGCGCCGCGGGACGCCCCCGGAGAGTGTCCTGGGCCGCGGCCTATTCCGCGACGAACGCCTGAGCGGCCTCCAGGGTTTCCGGGTCCATCAACTCTGCCATGGCCGGGGCAACCTCGGACTGGATCAGGTTCTGCAGCTCGGCCAATGCCGCGCCCTCCAGCACCGTCACGACGCCGCCGCGCTCCTGAAAGGCGGCCAGCGTCGCTTCGCCGTCTTCCATGATGGTACCGGTCGACAGATCGCCCATCTCCTGCCCGACATCGATCAGGATTTGCTGGAGATCCTCGGGCAGCCCCTCGAACCACCGCGTGTTGGCCACCATGTAGGCGTCCGAGAAGTACTGGTAGGGCAGTTGCCCAAAGCTCAGATACTCCCACCAGCTATAGGCCGCGATGCTGCCCGGCGGGCTGTTGAGCGCATTGATCATGCCGGTCTGGAGCGCGGTATAGACCTCGCCCGTCGGCAGCGACACGGTGTTGGCGCCGAGCGCCTCCCACAAGGGCCGCTCGGACCGGATCAGCGCCCGGGCGCTCAGGCCTTCCATCGCCTCGACACTGCTCAACTCGTTGGCGCCGGAGAACGCCATCACCGGCCCGACGGGGTTGTACATCAGCAGCGTCGTGTTGCTGCGCGTGGCGATGTCATCCCAGATCGCGCGGCCCACGTCGGTTTCCATGAAGAACGCGCGCTGCTGTTCGTAGGATCCGAAGAGGCCGGGATAGGCGGTCACGTTGTAGTTCTCGTTGATCGGGGCAAAGCTCACGATCGGGACGATGCCGCCGATCTCGACGGCGCCGGACGTCACGGCGCCCAACTGGTCGCGAATGCCGAACAACTGGCCGGAGGGGAACACGTCGATCCGCAGGCGCCCTTCGGCGCGCCGGTTCACCTCATCGGCGAACATCTGGGCATGGATGGCGCTGTGGTGGCTCGGGGACCAGTGCATCGAGAGCCGCGCGACATAGTCCTGCGACAGCGCCGGCACCGCCGACAGGCCCAATGCGCCGCAGATCGCAACAGCCCCTGCGACGGCCTGGCGCGACAAAGACCACGAGGCCCACTTGGTGTTGGGTGTCATTGTAATCCTCCCTGACCCGCGTCAGCCCCAGGGCGAAGCGCGGGTCTATCAGTTTCCGGCCCTGCGCATGGAGCGGGGTCGCCTCCTCCGACATCGGCCCATCTCTCGGTTGATCGGAGCCGGGCAGACGCGATGCCGAAAACGCTAGCTTGGGGTCACTCGCTCAACAATTAGCAATACTTCGCTTGCGCATCTGGAAAAGCTATGAGTCGTGGGCGGCCCTCAAATCATAGCATTTTCGAATACACGGGCCCTCAATGCGAATTTGTCACATGACCTGGCGCATCGTAGGCATCCGGCGAAACGTACTCCGCAGGATCCTTTATGGCCAACGTGAACCTCCCCGCATCGGACTGGATGGATGACGAGCTTGTCATGCTCAGCGATGCCTGCAAGCAGTTCTACGCGCGCGAATGCGCCCCGCATTATGAAGCCTGGGAGAAGGACGGCAGCGTCGGGCGCGCGCTTTGGGAGCTGGCGGGCGAGGCCGGGTTGCTGGGCGCCGAGGTGCCCGAGGAGTTCGGCGGCCCCGGTGGCAGTTTCGCCCATGATGCGGTGATTGCCTATGAGGGCAATCTGGCGGGCATCGATGGCTGGGGCGGCGGGCTGCACAACTCCATCGTGATCCCCTACATCATCCATTACGGCTCGGACGATCAGAAGCGCGAGATCCTGCCGCGCATGGTCTCGGGCGAGCTGATCGGCGCCATCGCCATGACCGAACCCGGCGCCGGGTCGGACCTGCAAGGGTTGAAGACCACGGCGCGCAAGGACGGCAACCATTATGTGATTTCCGGCCAGAAGACCTTCATCACCAACGGGCAGCTGGCCAATCTGGTGGTGGTGGCCGCCAAGACCGACACGTCGAAGGGCGCCAAAGGGATCTCGCTCTTCGTGGTCGAAACCGACACGGTCGAGGGCTATCGCCGGGGCCGCAATCTCGACAAGGTCGGGATGAAATCGAATGACACCTCGGAGCTGTTCTTCGACGAGGTGCGCGTGCCGGCCTCGGCCCTGCTCGGGCCCGAGGAAGGCCAGGGCTTCTATCAGATGATGGAGCAACTGCCGCAGGAGCGGTTGCTGATCGGGGTCTACGCCGTCGCGCGTATCGAGCGGGCCCTGAAGGAAACGCTGGCCTATGTGCAGGAGCGCAAAGCCTTCGGCCACCCGATATCCGAGTTTCAGAACACGCAGTTCGTGCTGGCCGAGTGCAAGACGGAGGCCACCGTCGCCAAGGTCTTCCTCGATCATTGCATTTCGGAGCATCTGAAGGGCCGGCTGACGACGGAAACAGCATCGATGGCGAAGTATTGGCTGACCGATCTGCAGGCCAGGATCATCGACCGCTGCCTGCAGCTTTTCGGCGGCTACGGCGTGATGGCGGAATACCCGATCGAGCGGATGTATCGCGACAATCGGATCGAGCGCATCTACGCCGGGACGAACGAGATCATGAAGCTGCTGATCGCCCGCGATCTTTTCCGCGATTGAGGCGCCCATGACCGACACCTCCCCGATCCTGCTGACCGCCCTCGCCGACAGGGTCGCGACGCTCACGCTCAACCGGCCCGAGGCGCGCAACAGCCTGTCGCTGGAGATGCTGCACCAGCTGAAATCGGCCATCGACGGTTTGGGCCAGGACCCCGGCGTGCGCGCCATCGTTCTGGCCGGGGCTGGCCCCGCCTTCTGCGCCGGACACGACCTGAAAGAGATGACCGCCGCGCGGCAGGACGCCGATGGCGGGCGGGCCTTCTTTCTGACCACGATGACGGCCTGTTCGGCGATGATGCAGGCGGTTGTGCATTGCCCCAAACCCGTCATCGCGGCGGTGCATGGCATTGCCACGGCCGCCGGCTGTCAGCTCGTCGCCAGTTGCGATCTGGCGGTCGCCGCGCAGAACAGCCGGTTTGCCACGCCCGGGGTGAATATCGGCCTGTTCTGTTCGACACCGATGGTGGCGCTGTCGCGCAATGTCGGGCGCAAGCGCGCGATGAAAATGCTGCTGACGGGTCAGATGATCGATGCCGCCACCGCGGCCGACTGGGGCTTGGTGTCGGATGTCGTCGCCCCCGGGGCCGTGCTGGCGGAGGCGCAGGACCAGGCCCGGCAGATCGCCGAAAAGTCGGGCGCAACGCTTCGCATCGGCAAGACGGCCTTCTACACCCAGGCCGAGATGGGCCTGGCAGAGGCCTACGCGTATGCGACCCGCGTCATGGTCGACAACATGATGATCGACGACGCGCGGGAAGGCATCGGCGCCTTTCTGGAAAAGCGCGCTCCCGTCTGGTCCGGCGACGCGCCATAGCGGGCGACCTCCCAAGGAGAAAACATGGACGTTGTTATCGCATCCGGTGTGCGCACCGCGATTGGTGGGTTCGGTGGTTCGCTTGCCTCGGTGCCGCCGACGGATCTGGCGACCCGGGTCTCGGCAGAGGCCGTGAAGCGCGCCGGGATCGCCCCGGATGCGATCGGGCATTCGGTTTTTGGCAATGTGATCCATACCGAACCGAAGGACATGTATCTGGCCCGCGTTGCCGCGATGGGCGCAGGCGTGCCGGAGACCACCCCGGCCCTGACGCTGAACCGGCTCTGCGGCAGCGGCTTGCAGGCGGTCGTGACGGTGGCCGAGGCGATCTTGCTGGGCCATGCGCGCGCGGCGCTTGCCGGGGGCGCCGAAAGCATGAGCCGGGCGGGCCATCTGCTGAGAACGGCACGCTTTGGCACCAAGATGGGCGACACGGTCGCCACCGACATGATGACCGGGGCGCTGACCGATCCGTTCGGCAACGGGCATATGGGCGTGACGGCGGAAAACGTCGCCGCGCGCTGCGAGATCAGCCGCGCGGAGCAAGACGCGCTTGCGGTGCGGTCCCATGCGCGGGCCATCCGTGCCATCGCGCAGGGCTACTTCGAGGGGCAGATCCTCCCCGTCACGGTGCGCAAGGGGCGCGAGGAGGTCTCTTTTTCGACCGACGAACATGCGCGTGCCGATGTCACCTGCGAAGGTCTGGCGGGATTGCGCGCGGCCTTTCGGAAGGACGGCTCGGTGACCGCCGGCAACGCCTCCGGCATCAACGATGGGGCCGCCGCTTTGGTTCTGGCCGAGCGCGCCTATGCCGAAGAGGCAGAGGTGCCGGTACTGGCCCATATCCTGGGCTATGGGCTGGGCGGGGTCGCGCCCGAAGTGATGGGGCTGGGGCCGATCCCGGCTGTGTCTCAGGCGCTGGACCGCACGGGGCTCCGCGTGGCGGACATGTCGGTCATCGAATCGAACGAGGCTTTTGCCGCACAAGCCTGCGCGGTCGCCCGCGATCTGGGCTTTCCCGAAGAAATCACCAACCCCAATGGCGGGGCGATTGCTCTGGGCCACCCGGTGGGCGCCTCCGGGGCGATCCTTCTGATCAAGCTGATCCACGAGCTGCGCCGCGTGTCCGGCCGCTACGGCCTGGCCACGATGTGCATCGGGGGCGGTCAGGGCATCGCGGTGATCGTCGAGAACCCCGACGCCTGACCCCGCGACCCGCGCCCGGATCACCCAGACGGACAACGCATGCCGCTTTCGGCGGAGGATGGAGGCATCATGCCCGGGTGGATTGCCGCACACCTTCTTGTCGCCCGGCACCGGATGCACGGGGTCTTCGTCTCGCTGGTGATCGCCGTCGCGGCGATGTTCGTGTCCGAGCATTACGGCGCGCCCGCCATGCTGATGGCGCTGCTCATGGGCATGGCGCTGCAGTCTCTGTCGGAGGAGGGCCCGTGCGTTGCGGGCATCGCCTTTTCCGCACGGCAGATCCTGCGCCTTGGGGTGGCCCTGATGGGCGCGCGGATCAGTTTCGGGTTGGCGGCCGATCTCGGGGCGGGGGTGATCGGCCTCTTGCTGGCCGGCGTCCTGTTCACCATCCTGTTCGGCGTGTTGGGCGCGCGGGTGATGGCGCGCGGCTGGCGCTTCGGGGTTTTGACCGGCGGATCGGTCGCGATCTGCGGGGCGAGCGCTGCCATGGCGCTGTCTGCGGTGCTGCCAAAGAACGAACACTCCGAGAGAAACCTGACCTTCACCGTGCTGAGCGTCACGGTGCTGAGCACCGTCGCGATGATCGCCTATCCGCTGCTGGGCTCCCTTCTCGATCTGGATGCGCTGGCCGCCGGCGTCTTTCTGGGCGGCACGATTCACGATGTTGCCCAGGTGGTCGGGGCGGGGTTTTCGGTGTCCGAGGCGACGGGTGAGGCCGCCACGTTGGTCAAGCTGATGCGCGTCATGATGCTGGCGCCCGTCGTGCTCGTTCTGACGCTCGTGGTGGCCCGGATGGCGCCGTCAAACGCCGAGGACGGGGGGCGCCCGCTGCTGGTGCCGGGGTTCATCCTGGGGTTCCTCGCGCTGGCCACCTTGAACTCCCTGGGATTGATCCCGCCCGCGCTGGGAGCCGTCATCGCGGATCTGTCTGGCTGGGCGCTGCTGACCTCCATCGCAGCTGTCGGCCTCAAGACGTCGCTCGGACGGATCATGGAGGTGGGCGGTCAGGCGATTGTCCTGATCGTGTTGGAGACGCTCTTTCTCGGGGTGTTCATCCTGGGCGGGCTGATGGTGCTGGGCTAGGCACCCAGCCTTGCGGACAGGACGGGCCGCAAGAACATCAGCCCGCCGCGCCGGATCGGGCCGGGCGCGGCGGGCTGCATCCGGTGCGGGGTCCGCCCAGGGAGAGACACGGCCAGGTCAGCTGGACCACCACACCGAATAGCTGTTCGGCGAGAGAATAACGGGAATGTGGTACTTGGCATCGGCGTCGGGCATGACAAAGCGCACAACGACTTCGCCCATGATCTGACACCGATGCGGGGCGCTTTGGCGTGCCGCCCAGTAGGGCCCGGTCGCAAACACCATCTCGTAGGGTGAGGACGGGTCCGCGCCTGTCAAATCGACCGTCTGCGACAGGCGCCCTCCGTCATCCATCTCTGCCTCGAACACGCGGGCCCGCCCTCCGTCGTCCAAGATGCGCGAGAGGGAGACGCCGATGCCGCCCGCATGGGTGCCGTCGACGCCGTTCAATGTGTGGGACGAGACGATGGCCATCACTCGATCGACGCCTTGTCGCGTTTGTCGGCGGTGGCCGCCACAATCGGGCTGATCACGCCGCGGCATTTCACGTTGATGCAGGCGGTCTTGCCGCTGGCAATCGCCCGCTGGAGGGCCCCGGAAAGGTCCGCGCGCTTGGTCACCAGCTCGCCATAGCCACCCAGGCCCTCGAACATCGCATGGAAGGGGATGTCGCGGAAATCGGTGGCGTAGTGCTGGCCGTTGTTGAACAGCTTCTCCTGCTGCTGGCTGATGCAGTCGAGCCCGCCATTGTTGTCGATCACCACGACGATGGGCAGGTTTTCCTGAAAGCACGCCTCCACCGATAGCCCGCCGGACAGGAACGCGCCGTCGCCCGAGACGAGCACGACCGTCCTGTCGGGATGCACGTTCTTGGCCGACATCGCGAAGGACACCCCCACACCGAGCAGGCTGTAATTGCCCGGATGCAGGATGCCGCCCAGCTTTAACCCGCGCTTGGCAGCGATATTGGTGCCGATCTCGTTCCAGAAATGCGTGTTGCCGCCGTCGAAGACCAGCCAGTCGCCATCCTGCATCTCGGCCTGCACGTCGACGGCCAGTTGCAGCGGATGCATCTTGCGGCCCTCGGCGTCATCTGTCGCGCGCTCGGCGTCCAGGTGATCGCTCCATTCCTTCACCCAATCGGCCCGGCGCTGCTGCTGCAGGGTCAGCCAGCCGTCCCATGTCTGGTCGACCCCGGCCAGGGCATCGAAGAACGCGCCGGGATCGGACAAGAGCTGGATGTCCGCGCCATGGTTGTACTCCAGCTCCTCATGGCTGCCATTCGCGCAGATGAGCGTGGTGCCTTCGAGGATGAAGGGCGGGTTGCCGAAGTTCATCTGATTGTCGAGCCGGCAGCCGACCATCACCACCACATCGGCCTCGTGAATGGCGGGCTTGGAGGGGTGGAACTGGTGGAAATCCGCCAGGCCGATATAGCACTCGGACGCCTCGCCCAGGTTCTTGGTGTGATAGGGCACGTTGTAGACGGGTATCCGCAGTTTGCTTGCCGCGGCGTCGAGGTGGGGTTCGGTTTTCGACCACCAGACGCCGTGCCCGGCGATGATCACCGGGCGTGTCGCGCCCCGGACGGCGCCAAGCACCTTGTCCAGGGCCGAAGGGTCCGGCCAGGCACGCGGCACCGGCGGGGCGGACATGTCGAACGGGCGTTCATCGCTGCCGGCATCCTCGTCGAACGACGAGAACATGATGTCCACCGGCAGGGCCAGATGCACCGGGCCGGGATAGCCGGTCGTCGCCGCGCGCCAGGCGCGGTCCACGAACTCGCCGATCCGGTTTCCATCGACGATCTGTTCGGAATACTTGGTCAGCGGCGCGGCAATCGCCACATCGTCGATCTCCTTGAACCCGCCCGCGCCCTGCCGTTTCAGCGTCGAGGAGCCGGTGACGAAGATCACCGGGCTGCGCTCGCCCCACGCCTCGAGCATCGCGGGCACGGCATTGGCAAAGCCCTCCGGGCCCACAAGGCAGAGCGTCGGTTTGCGCGTGATCCGTGCGTGGCCGTCCGCCAGATGCCCGGCGATCTGCTCGTGGGGGCAGTTGATCACGGGCATCTGGCATTCCATGAACCCTTCCAGGGCCGGGTTGCAGAACCCGCCCGCCAGGGTGAAGGCATGCTCGATGCCCTTTTCCTTGAACGCGCGGGCCAGAAGGGCGCCCCCACGGATCTTGGTTTTGACTGGAAGGTCCATGTCGTCTCCCCCTGGGCCCTAGGCCTGCTTGCTTGTCAGTCTGATCGTGCCGGCCGCGGCGTCATCGGGTGCCGATTCCGGCCCGAAGAGAACCCGGGCGTCGATGTCGGCGATTTGCGTGACACCGATCTGCGCCATGGCGATGCTGATGTCTTCGGCCAGAAAGCTGATCAGGGCTTGCAGCCCCCGGGCCCCGTCCGCGGCCAGCGCGAAAAGGGCCGCGCGCCCGAGCATCACGTAGTCGGCGCCGAGCGCGAGCGCCTTGACGATGTCTTCGCCGCTGCGAACGCCGCTGTCGAACAGCAGCGGAAAGGAAGGGCCCACCGCCGCGCGGATCAGGGGCAAGACGCGGATCGCGGGCGGGGCGCTGTCCAACTGCCGCCCGCCGTGGTTCGACACATAGATCGCATCGGCGCCGCTCTCGCGGATGCGCTGCGCATCCGCCACGGAACACACCCCTTTGACGATGAGCTTCCCGGACCAGACCGAGCGCAAGTGCTGCAGGAAGGCCCAGTCTGCACCTGCCCGGCTGGCGCTTCGGTCGAACTTGGCGGCCCCCTTCTGCGCGGGGAAGTTCCTGGGTTCCGGCGCGCCGTGCAGCAGCGTGGAGAACGACCACCGGGGGTGGGCCGCGAAATCCAGAAACTGCTTGGGTCCGAGACGGAACGGCATGTTGAAGCCGTTGCGATGATCCCGCACCCGGCGCGAGACCTGGGGCACGTCGACCGTCAGGATCAGGGTCTCGTATCCGGCCCTTTGGGCGCGGGTCACCAAGTCCAGGGACAGATCCACCGATTGCCCGACATAGAGCTGGAACCACGCCTGATCCTGGGCCCAGCCCCGCATATCTTCGATCGAGCTTGAGGCCGCAGACGACAGGCAGACCGGGATGTTATGGCGCCGCGCAGCAAGGGCCATCAGCCGGTCCGCCCCGGGCCGCGACAGGTTGCACATGCCCATCGGGGCGATGCCAAAAGGCAAATCGAAGCTCTGGCCCAAGAGAGGGGTCGCCAAAGACCGCTGGGCGATATCCCCCATCACGCGGGGCTGAAGCTTGATGCGGTCGAAATCCGACACGTTGCATGTCGCGGCGACTTCACGGCCAGCGGCGCCTTCGACGAAGTCGAAGATCAGGCGCGGCAGCCGACGCTTGGCCAACCGGCGCGCGTCCTCGAACGAGAACACATGCTTGCTCGGTTTCGCCGGAAATTTGCTCTGCGTGTCGATCTTCAACCCCAAGCGTCAGATGCGTTCAACCTGGGATCAGCCTATCTTTGCCCTTGATATATCAACCAATCGAAAAGAATTGGGGACCTATTCGAAAACCCTATGCGGACGGGCAGGGCAGGGCAGGCGGGCCGTTTAGCGGGGGCGAGATCATTGCCCGAAACGTCTGATCCGCGGCATCAGCCCGTGTAACGGCTCACCTCCGCCAGCCGAGCCTCGAGCTGCGCCGCGAAGAGCTCGGCGAACTCGGTCGCATATCTCGGCAGGTTCTCGATGCCCGATGTGACCAGCGCCACGTGATAATGCAGGTCCTGCGCTATGGGGCGGAAAGACACCCCGCCCAAACGGACGGCCTGCTCCGCGGAAAACGGATCGGCAATCGCCAGCACGCCGGTTTCCCGCACCAGGGAGGCGGCAATCGGCGTGTTCGTGGCCGACAAGCGGGAATTGCTGCGCAGAGCGGCGGAGAGGGCGCTGTCCATCGCCATCATCTCGTCGGGAAAGGCGCCGCCAAAGGTTACGAAGCTTTCCGTTTCCGCCAGATCGTAGAGGTCGACCCTGCCGGATCCGCCCACCAGGGGATGCTCCTCCGGCATCAGGCACACATAGGGCGCGGCGGCCTGAAACAGGACCTCGACCCCGTCATACGGCGGCTGCCGACCAACGACCCCCAGGTCGAACTGATGCATCTGCACGGCATCGAGAATGGCAGGCGTGTTACGCGAGTGGATCATGAACCGGATGTCGGGATGGCTCCGGTACATCCGGTTGACGGCGCGCGGTAGCTCGATCGACGAGATGGACTGAATGGCGCCGATGGTGATCTCGCCCCCCGCCGTCGTCTGGATCGAGAGCGCCAGCTCCTTGAGGCGGTCCACACCGATGAACATGCCCTCGACCCCGTTATAGAACGTCCGGGCCTCGACGGTCGGCGTCAGCCCACGCCCGGTCCGAAGGAACAAGGCAAATCCGACCGAGCGTTCCAGATCCCCGATCAGTCGGCTGACGCTCGGCTGAGAGATATGCATCATCTCCGCCGCTTCGGTGATCGACCCGGTGCGCATGGTGGCTCTGAAAGCTTCGAGCTGCCGAAGGTTCATCGTTGCGCGTGCTCCTCTCCCCATCGCCCGACAGGGCCAGGATACATTCGCATTCCGAATATATCTGCAAAAACTTTGGATTATACGAATGCAACTGGGCCCGTAGAGTGCGGCCGACCCCGAGGATTGGCTCGGCCGAGGAGCAGCACATGTCCGAACTCTCGATTGACGTCAGCTGGAGCCGGGGCGCCGCGGTCTTGGTGCCCGGCCGGTTCAGCAATGCCCACGACATCACGTACAACGCGCACTATACCCTGCCCGGAGACGCAGCGCCCGATTGGGGCGGCGATGCGACCTCGACCAATCCCGAACAGGCGCTCGCGGCGTCGTTGTCGAGCTGCCATATGATGACCTTCCTGGCGCTGGCGGCAAAGGCCTCGTGGTCGGTCGCGACCTACCACGACCACGCAGAGGCCATTCTCGGCAAGACCGCGGAGGGCAAGATGGCTGTCACCGATCTGAAGCTGTCGCCCCGCGTGACCTTCGATACCGGCTCGGAACAGCCCGACGACGCGGTCCTCGAAATGCATGCGCGCGCGCATCGCTATTGCTTCATCGCAAACTCGGTTTCCGCGAATATGCACATCGAGCCGGCCCTGTGATCGGCGCGTCCGAAGCCGGCGGTGTGAGCCGGGTGGAGCGGATTGCCATTGTCGGCGGCGGAACGATGGGCGGCGGGATCGCCATCGCGGCGGCGTCTGCAGGCGTCGCCGTGACGCTGATCGACTCAAATCGGGATATGCTCGCCAAGGCCGAAAGCCGGCTCGACGCCTACCTGTCGCGGCAAGTCGACAAGGGCAAGCGTGGTCCTGACGAGGCCGACGCGGCTCGGCTGCGCCTCTCGACGTCCGAAAGCCTGGAGGCGACGCAGGGGGCGGACCTCGTGATCGAAGCGGTCTTCGAAGACATGCGTGTCAAACGCGACGTTTTCTCAAAACTCGAACGGATAGTCGCGCCCGGCACGGTGCTTGCCACCAATACCAGCGCGCTGCGGGTCTCCGATATCGCGCGGGATCTTGCCCATCCCGAACGCCTGTGCGGGCTGCATTTTTTCAGCCCCGCCGAACACAACCGCGCGGTTGAGGTGATCCGTGCGGAAGAAACGGCGGACCGCGCGATAGAGACCGCGCGCGGCTTTCTACACAGCTGCGGCAAGACACCGATTGCCTGCACGGATTCGACCGGGTTCGCGCTCAACCGGTTCTTCTGCCCCTACACGAATGAAGCCGTGCGCTGCCACGATGAGGGGCGCGCAACGGCGGCGCAAGTCGATCGCGTGGCCAAGGCCCTGTTTGGCGTCGCGCTTGGCCCCTTTGCGGTGATGAACATCGTGAAACCGTCGATCAACCTCGCGGCAGTGCGCAGCATCGCCCATCTCGGCGCGTTCTACGCGCCGGCCGACGGTCTTGTGCGCGTTGGCGAGCGCGGCGATCTCTGGGAGATTGCGCCAGACGACCCGCCGCTAAACGAAGCGCAGGCCGCCCGGATCGCCGACCGGCTGAAAGGCGCGATCTTCCTTGCCGTGCGGGAGGCGTTGCACGAAGGCGTCGCCGCGCCGGAGGACATCGACCTTGGCGCAAAGCTGGCCTTCACCTTCGCGGTCGGGCCGGTTGCGATGATGAGCGCGCTTGGCGATGCGGAGGTGGAGCGCCTGTTGTCGCGTGTCCGCGTCGATAGACAAGTCGGCTCAGCCGCTCACGGTCAATAAACCTGCGCCGGTCGAGCGCTTGCTGAGATAAAACGGCGGCGATGCGTCACCCATGCGGGCCAGAGCGCTGCGGCTTGAGACAAATCCGGCGGCCCTGACGGATTTTCGGCATTCGGATGCGGCGCGGAGTGAGCCGATGGCTTGGACCACGCCTCGCACGGACGCGCCTGAGCTGCGCTCTCCCTTTCGTCCCTGCCTCACTGACAGCGGCTTTTGGATCCTCCGACGAGATCGGGCCGTTAGACTGACCTTGAGCCTGGACAGGAGCCTCCAAAGGCCGCTGACCGAAGCGCGACCTGGCTGAGCTCGAGCGCACCAATGCTCCAGGTCATTCAAAGGGATGCGCTGCGCTCCAACCCCGATGCGTCTGCGCGACGCTTGTCCAGCGGGCCGCCGATGTCTAGATCTGATGCACCACCTGGATCGAACCGGGTGACCTGAATGCCGCCAACGAAGTGGTCCGGTTTCGCCCTGGGACCTGGCCGACGTCCATCACGCTTTGTCCGGCGGAGAGATCCATGACGGTCGATGTTCAGAGCCTTGTATTCCTGGGTTGGTTTGCCGTCGTCGGAGGTCTCCTGAACGTGGTGGCGGACTGGTTCTTGCTCGGGCTTCCCGTGGCGGGGCGCGATCTCAGGATGGAGATGCTGGCGCAAAAGCCCGCATGGGCCGTCCGTTTGGGGGCCTATCTGGCCATGGTGGCGATCCCGATGTGGATCGCCGTGACGGTGCCAGCGGCCTTTCTTCTGCGCGACGCCCCGACCGTCCTGATCCTTGTGCCGCTCATCGGGATCGCGCTGATATCGATCTACGCGCTCGTCTATCACGTGAGCTACATCTTCTACGATGCCGCCTATCGGCATGCGCCCGATGTGGCAGACCTGCTCCTGCAGGAGAAGGCGTTTCAGACACGGCTTATGATGCTGGTCGGCCTCGTCACCTATGGCGCCTTGCTGGCTGGCGGTCTCTGGAGCGGGGCGCCTTGGTGGTGGCTGGCGGCCAGTCCGATCGTCTTGCAACCGGCCTTTTCCTTCGCCGCGCGCCTCGCGCCTGCGCCTGTCGGTGGGTATCTGCTCACCGGCGCAGGCAGCCTGGGCTTCACAGCCTTTGCGCTCGTCACGATGCTGGCGGTCACGCGCTGACGCTTGCGTCGGCCTCCTGAAGGACACGTGGCCTCGCGATCGGCCCGACACCCCGGCACCGGGACATCATCGCGTGGATCAACGCGGCGCGTCTCGCCCTGAGGGCCGATGCCGTTCTGCCGCAGGACGCACACACCAAGGGAAGAACGCGTACTCCCGGCCCCGTCCACCCACACAGCTCAAAAAGATCGGGCACCGGTCGGCGGGCCTCTTGTTTCTGAGTTGGCCGCTCCCGAAACAAAAAAGCTGCGACGGTTCCAGGGAGCCGCGCGCCATCGCAGTCTCAGCCCTCAAGGCCCAAGAGTTTCCGGAGGATAAGCCTGTGCTGCGCCTTCACCGTCGCCACATCATAGCGCTGATCCAGCGCAGGAATCCGTACAAACATCGAACGGCAAAGCGTTAGATTGACGGCCACACCGAAAAGCGCGTGATCGAGCGCGTCGAGGTCGAACGTGTCGAACGCGCCGGCTGTCATGCCGGCCTCGGCGAAGGCGTTGAAGATCTCGTGCATCTCCTCGATGAACTCGTCGTTGAAACGCTGGGCGACTTCCGGGATACGGCCGGTCGTCTCGGCGACAACGGCCACCATTTTGCCCGCATCGGAGAACACGACGCCGTTGTACACCTCGTCAAGCACGCGATCCAAGCGCTGTTCGAAGGTCAGCTTTTCGTCGTTCGCGACCTCTCGCATGCGTGCGACGGTCTCTGCATATCCGCCTTGGAAGCAGGCAAACAGGAGTGCTTCCTTGCTCTCGAAGTGATGATAGAGGCTGGCCTTCTGAATGCCAGCCGCCCGCGCAACCGCATTTATCGAAGTTCCTGCATAGCCGGTTTCCAGAAACAGCTGTGTTGCCACGCCGACGATCTTGTCATGGGTTGGCGTGAGAGGCTCTCCGCTTCGTTTCCTGGGTCTTGCCACGTCTCTGTCCTGATCTAAAACCAACCGAACGGTCGGTTTGTAGTCTGCGTCAAAGCTAAGGTCGGAGCATAGTTATGCAAGTTGGGTTCTCAGGGAAACCAGGGCGAAGGGCAATCGTGTCGGCTGTTCTGCTGGCCATGACAGCGCCTGCCGCCGTCGTCGCACAAGCGGCCGGGGGCAACGGCCAGGCCGCGGAGCAAGCGGCCGATCACGATGCCGCTTTTCGGTTTCAGGACGCGATGGCAGATGCGCTTTCTTTCGTTGGTTTCGGAACCGAAGAGCCGACTGGCGAGGAGAGCACGCGAGAAGCTGTCGAAGCGGCCGCAATCTCTGTCGACGCTATGGCGGATGATGAAGGTTTCTCACTCGAAGGCCTCGTCACCAAAGCCAGATCCTTCGTTGGGATGGGGGCGAACGCAGATGCGGCGACGGATGAGGAAGCCGTGACCGCTCCGGACGCAACCGAGGACGGCGAAGCAGCGCCTGTCATCCGGGCGGTCGAGCTGATCTCGCCCGGTGCCGAGCAGACCGTCTTGCAGCGCAACTTCTTCGGCCGTGTCGTTGCGCGCGAAACGGCCAATCTTGCCTTTCCGCTCAATGGGACGCTGAACAAGTTCCCGGTGGGCGAGGGGGTGGTGGTCGAGGCCGGTGCGCTGCTCGCACAGCTCGATCTCGCTCCGTTCGAGCGGGCCGTTGAACGCGCCGAACTTCGGCTGGAGCAGGCCGAACGCGCCTTTCAGCGCGCCAGCCAACTCACCGATCGCGGAGCAGGTGCAGCGACAGCCGCCGAAGACGCCCAAACCGCGCGCGATCTGGCAGAGGTGTCCCTGCGTGAAGCCCGCGATGCGCTTGCAGACGCGACCATCGTGGCGCCGTATCGCGCGCTCGTTGCCGAACGGATGACGGCGAACCACGTCATTGTGGAGCCCGGCCTGCCGATTGTCAGGGTGCACGATATCTCTCAGATGCGGGTCGAGATCGATGTGCCCGAGCGCCTGGTTCAACGTCTCCCGGTGCAGTCCGGCGTCACGTTCACCGCAGAGCTTCCCGGCGCAATCGAGCCCGTTTCCCTGAGCATCGTCGAGTTCGAAGCCGACACGGAGGCCGTCGGCCAGAGCTATACCTTCACGCTTGCGCTGCCAGACGAGGCGGCAATGGCTCTCTTGCCGGGGAGCTCGGTGACGATCACGGCGGCGCTGCCGGCTGCCGAGCCGTCCTTGGTCTTGCCGACCACGGCCATTGCCGCCGACGAACAGCGGCGACCCTATGTGATGGTGTTTGAGCCGACAGGCGCTGACCGGGGTGTCGTCCGCGCTCTCGTCGTTGACGTCTCCAGTGTCGATGGCACCAGCTTCTCGGTCGCGGGTCTGCCAAACGATGTCGAGATCGTCGAGACGGGCGCGCATCTTCTGCGCGACGGCCAGAATGTTCGCCGCTTCACCAGCCTCCGCGCAAAGGAATAGAGGATGGATATCGCGCGCAGATCCATTGAGAAGCCGCTTTATACCTGGCTTCTGATCCTGTTTTGCCTGTTCGGGGGCATCGCCGGCTATCTGGGTGTCGGGAAACTCGAAGATCCGACCTTCACGCTCAAATCGGCTCTCGTCATCACCCCGTATACCGGCGCGTCCGCCTCCGAAGTCGCGATCGAAGTCTCCGAGGTTCTGGAGGCGGAGATCCAGCAGATGGGCGAAGTCGACACCATCCTGTCGCGCAATGTGCCCGGCCTTTCAGTCATCGAAGTCGAGATGCAGGACATCTTCGACGGGAGCGAGCTTCCGCAAATCTGGGATGACCTGCGCGACCGGGTCGACAATGCGCGCGGCTCCCTGCCGCCTGAAGCCCGTTCCCCAACCATCAATGACAGTTTCGGCGATGTCTTCGGCGTTTTCTACGCCGTGAAAGCGCCGGGTTTCACGGATGCGCAAATCTGGGAAATCGCGACGTTCCTGCGTCGCGAGGTTCTCGCCGTTGGCGGTGTGGCCAATGTTGAGGTCTTCGGCCTGCCGGAGGAGGCTATCTACATTGAGCCTTCCCAGGCGTCGCTCGCCAATCTGGGGGTCGCACCCGATGCGATCATCGCGGCCGTCGCCCGGGCCAATGCGTTGAACGTCACGGGCGAGGCAGCGTCTAACGGGCGCCAGATCGAGATCGACTCGCCGGAACCCGATGACAGCGTCGCCGCCATCTCGCGTCTCACCTTCGGCGTTCAGGGCGAGGTTCTCAACCTCACCGACTTTTCCGCTGTCTACCGCGCGCGGGTGGATCAGCCAGACCAGATCATCCGCCACAACGGAGAAGAGGGGTTCACACTTGGCATTGCGGGGCTGACGAGCGCGAACATCGTCACGGTCGGGCAGGCGATCGAAGAGAAACTCGCCGCGCTCGAAGGGGTCCTGCCGCTGGGTGTCGCCCTGTCGCCGATTTACGAGCAGCATCGCGTCGTCGATGCGGCAAATGCCGAGTCGCTTCAGTCGGTGCTGGTGTCGGTCGGCATCGTCATCGGTGTTCTGGCGCTGTTCATGGGCTGGCGGTCCGGCGTGGTTGTCGGCGTCTCGTTGCTTTTGACCGTCAGCTTCACCTTCTTCTTCATGAACCTGTTCGACATCAAGGTCGAACGCATCAGCCTTGGCGCGCTGATCATCGCGATGGGGATGCTGGTCGACAACGCCATCGTTGTCGCCGAAGGCATGCAGGTCGAAATGCGCAAGGGCCGCAAGGCCAAGGAAGCGGCGGCAGAAGTAGCCCGAAAGACCCAATTTCCCCTTCTGGGAGCGACCGTGATCGGCATTCTGGCCTTTGCCGGCATCGGGCTGAGCCCCGACAGCTCCGGCGAGTTCCTGTTCTCGCTCTTCGCTGTCATCGGCATTTCGCTGATGCTGAGCTGGCTTCTTGCCGTCACCGTCACACCGCTCTTTGCGAGCTACGTCTTCAAGGTCGGCGGGCTGGCCGAAGGCAAAGACCCATACGATACGCTGTTCTTCCGCATGTATGGCGGCCTTGTCCGTGGCGCGCTGTCCGTGCGGTGGTTGGTCATTCCGGCCCTGGTCGGCATAACGGTCGGCTGCATGTGGGCGATGAGCCTGGTGACCCAACAGTTCTTCCCACCGGCGAACACACCGCTGTTCTATCTGAACTATCAGGCCGCGCAGGGCACCTCGATTCACGAAACCGCCGAAGACCTCGCGATTGTCGAGGCCTGGCTCGCGGAGCGGTCGGATGTGCTGGCCTATACGACATCGGCCGGCGGCCCGTTCTCGCGCTACACCCTGACCTACACCCCCGCGGACAGCGATCCCGCCTATGGACAGATCATCATCCGCGCCCGGAGCTTCCAGGCGATCGACACGCTAAGGGCGGAGCTGGACGCCTTCGCCCTCGAAGCGCTGCCTTGGGCCGAGGTCCGGACCCAGCAGATCATCTATGGGCCGCCCGTTGGGGCGGATGTCGAGGTGCGCATTTCCGGCCCGGACCCTGACACTCTGCGTGCGCTCGCCGACGAGGCACAGCTCGTCTTCGAGACCGCCACCGAGAACCTCCTCACCGAGCGCATCGACTGGCGGGAACGCGAACTGATCGTGCAGCCGATCTTCGCAACAGAGCGCGCACAGGCGCTCGGCGTGACCCGTCAGGACGTATCGCGATCGATCGCCATCGCGACGGACGGGTTGCGGGCCGGTCTGTTCCGCGAACAAGACCGCCTGATCCCCATCCTCGTTCGGACCCCGCGAGCGGAGCAGACGGCCGACGGGCTTCTGCTCGACCAAAAGGTCTTTTCGCGCGCGACCGAGGATTACGTCCCGCTGGAACAGGTGATCGACGGGTTCGATGTCGAGGTGCGCGACACACTGATCGAACGCCGCAACCGTGTTCCCACGATCTCTGTGCAATCCTTCACGCCTGCCGGGGTCATGCCGGCAACGGCTTTCGGCGAGGTGCGCGACCAGATTGAAGCGATGGATGTTCCGCCGGGCTACACAATCGAATGGGGCGGCGAGTATGAAAGCGCAACCGCAGCGCAGATCAGCCTGGCCCGGCAAATGCCGCTTGCCTTCGGAGCGATGCTCCTGCTGACCATCCTCGTCTTCGGCAAACTTCGGCAAACCTTCGTCATCTGGACCGTGGTCCCCATGGCGGTGAACGGCGTCGCCCTGGGGCTCCTGCTCACCGACCTGCCGTTCAGCTTCGTCGCGCTTCTCGGTCTTCTCTCGCTGAAAGGCATGTTGATCAAGAACGGCATCGTTCTGATCGATGAGATCGACGCTCAGAAAAACGAGCACGGCAAGCTGCAAAGCGAGGCCATCGTCTATGCCTCGAAGACGCGGTTGCGCCCCGTGGTGCTGGCCTCGGGCACGACCATTCTCGGGCTGCTGCCGCTGGTCGCCGATCCGTTCTTTGCCTCCATGGCGGTGAGCATCATGGCGGGTCTTGGTTTTGCGACGGTGCTGACGCTGATCGGCGTGCCGGTTCTCTACCACACCTATCTGCGCCGCGAGCGCCGGGCAGAGCAGCACATCCGAAGCGCCGAAGAGCAGCGTTTGCGGGGGGAGGAGCCCGCCGGGAGGCCCTCGTCCGAGCCCGAGCCGTCAAACGACCGGGATGGTGCCGGGCTGCGGCCCTTGGCAGCCGAGTAGCACCTCCCCCTGCTGGGCTCAGGACCCCCTGATTTCGAACGCGGGGGCAAGGTTCGCGGGTCGAAGATCGAGCGGTGACATGGTCGATCTCTTCGCGATCACCGGCAGTACGCCTGGGCCAAGATGGATCGTCACGCTGTCGGCTGAAGCCGTTGAGCACGACCCAAAACCTCTCTCAGACCCCGAAGCAGGGGGAGCTGGCACCGTTTGGTGCGTTCCGCCCCCGGCTCCGGCCTGCTTTGCCAATCCGCTCATCGGCGCGCCCACCATCCTGCGGGCTTGACCCTCACAAGATGTCACGCAAGCCTTCGGGCAGCCCGGTGCCAAGCAAGCCGTGACGGCTTGGAAGGTGCCCATCGGAAGGAGAGACAGAATGAGATGTATCCTAGGCGCGCTGGTCCTCGGCATGGCTGGCGTGCCCGCTGCCGCGCAGCAGAGCGAGGGAGAGTGCGCCGCACTTCGGGACACGGTGTTTTCAGGCGGTCACGTCACGTCGACGCGGGTCATTGCGGAGTCCGAGGCGCTTCCCGCCTATTGCGAAGTGCGGGCGACCGCGCTCCCCGCCATCTCCATCGAAGTGCGCCTGCCCATGGACGGCTGGAACGGCAAGTTCTACCAGGCCGGTTGCGGCGGGTTTTGCGGTATTCTCGGTCGGGCCGATGCCGGGGCCAGCTGGATCAACGCGATGCGGCCGGGACTGGAGCGGGGATATGCAACGGCCACGTCTGACAGCGGCCACCATGCCCTGTCCGTTGTGGATGCCGGGTGGGCCTACAACAACCCGCACGCCGAACGCGACTGGGGCTGGCGGTCGATCGCAGAGACCAATCGTGTCGCCAACATCATGGTTGAGGCCTTCTACGGCACCGCCTCGGAGCAGGCGATCTTCCAGGGCTGCTCGACAGGGGGCCGGATGGCGCATGTCGCGGCCCTTCGCTATCCCGAAATGTTCGACGGGATCATTTCTGGGGCGCCTGCGATGGATTACCCCGGGCTTGTCGGCACCAAGATGTCCTGGCTGGTCCAGGCCAACACGGCCCCCGACGGTAGCCAGATCCTCGGGCCGGAGGAGGCGGCGACCATCGGACAGGCGGTGCTTGACCAGTGCGACGCCGCGGATGGCGCCGCAGACGGAGCGATTGCCGATCCGCGTCAATGCGAGGTCGATTACGCTGGCCTCGGGCTGACCAACCAGCAGCTCGACACGCTCGCCCTCTGGCGCCAGGGCCCGCAGAATGCCGCGGGCCAGCAGCTCTATCCCGGGGGCGTTCCCGAAGGCTCCGAGCCCTTTTGGTGGCTTTGGCTGACCGGCAACGGGGACGGCGGCGGCAACCTCGTGCCAGCCTTCGCCACCGGGTTCGGCCGGTTCATGGCTTTTGACGAGGATCCCGGCGCCACATGGTCGCCGACGGACTTCGACTTTGAAGTCGATCCAGGCCGCATGAACGTCTCCACCTCCCACTACAATGGAGACAATCCCGATATCTCCGCGTTTCGGGAGGCCGGCGGCCGGATGATCGTCTTCCACGGATGGGCGGACGCGATTGTGACACCCTACAAAACCGTGGACTGGTACGAACGGGCGGCAGAGGAGGCGGGCGGCGCAGACGCCCTGGCCGAAAACGTCGCGCTCTTCATGGTGCCGGGCCTCGATCATTGCGGCATCCTGCCGGGCCCCGGGGGGATCAACGCGGCAGCCCTCGATCCGATGACACCGCTGGAGACTTGGCTGAACGAAGGGACACCGCCGACGTCGATCCTCGCTCAATGACGGCGCTCCGTTCGAAGCGATGATCGAACACAACCGGCGCGGCCAGAACGGCCGCGTCGGAGTTGCCCACCAGATGGGTGCTTCAAACGGTCGTCAGGTACGTCCGCCCCGGCGCCGCCTTGGCAAGCGCTGCGGCATCGGCAGAGGGCGGATGCGCGCTTCGCCGACGTTCAGCGCAACCCAAATCGCGCTTGGGCCGCGAAGGCCCGCTCGGGCGGAGGCAGCGCAGCCCCTCGAAGACGCATCGATCCTCAGGGATGGGCCAAGGCCGTGACCGATGCGCGCTGGTCCGCCTTGCCGTGCGCCTGCGATCTGCCGGAGCTTCGCGCGCTAGTTTCGAATGCGCCAGCCGGTCCTGAAGATCCACCAGATGATTGCAAGGCACAGCACCGTGAAGCTGGTGATCGCCAGGAGGCTCACGCCAATCGGAAGGTCGGCCACGCCGAAAAAGGACCAGCGAAAGCCCGAGACAAGGTAGACGACCGGGTTGAAGAGAGAGATCGTCTGCCACACCGGCGGGAGCATGGAGATCGAGTAGAACGACCCGCCGAGAAACACCAAGGGTGTGATGACAAGCAGCGGGATGAGCTGGAGCTGCTCGAAATTGCCGGCCCAGATGCCGATGATAAACCCGAGAAGCGCGAAACTCACACAGGTGAGAACGAGAAAGGCGATCATCGCGAGCGGGCTGACAATCGTGAGGTCGACGAAGAAGGTCGCCGTCACAAGGATGACCACACCGATAAAGAGCGCCTTCGTGGCCGCCGCGCCGACGTAGCCGATGGTGATCTCCAGGAAACTCACGGGAGCCGAGAGCAATTCGTAGATCGTCCCGATGAATTTCGGAAAGTAGATGCCGAAGCTTGCGTTCTGCGTGGCCTGCGTCATGACGCTCAGCATGACGAGGCCCGGCACGATAAAGGCGCCGTAGCTGACGCCTTCGACCTCCTGAATACGGCTGCCGATGGCGGCTCCGAAGACCACGAAGTAGAGCGCCGTGGAGATCACCGGGGAAACGAAGCTTTGCGTGAGCGTCCGAAAGAAACGGGCCATCTCGAACAGGTAGATCGCTTTGATCGCGGCAAAGTTCATGCGGGTTCTTTCACGAGGCCGACGAAGATCTCTTCGAGGCTCGATTGCTTGGTCTCGAGATCTTTCATGTGCAGGCCAGAGGCTGCAAGGTCATTGAGCAGCCGCGTGATGCCGGTGCGATCGCCCGTCGCTTCGTATCGGTACGTGATGGAACACCCGTCGGCGCTGCGCTCCAGATTATAGGCGGTAAGAGCCTCCGGGATCGCCTCGCAGGGGTGTTGAAGCTCGATCGTCAGCTCTTTCTGCCCCATCCGGGTCATCAGCGCCGATTTTTCTTCGACCAGCAGGATCTCGCCCTTGGCAATCACCCCGATCCGGTCGGCGATCGCCTCGGCCTCTTCGATGTAGTGCGTCGTCAGGATGATCGTCACACCGTTCTGGCGCAGCCGTTCGACGATCCGCCACATGTCCTGGCGAAGCTCGACATCGACACCGGCCGTGGGCTCGTCGAGAAAGAGGACACGGGGGTCGTGGCTGAGCGCCTTGGCGATCAGGACCCGGCGCTTCATGCCGCCCGAGAGGGTCATGATCTTGTTGTCGCGCTTGTCGTCGAGCGACAGATCCCGAAGCAGGCCATCAAGAAACGCGTCGTTCCGCGGCTTCCCGAAGAGGCCGCGGGAAAACCTGACCGTGTTGAGCACCGTCTCGAAAGGTTCGAGGTTCACCTCCTGCGGAACAAGACCGATCAACGCCCGCGCCGCCCTAAAGTCGCGAACGACGTCGTGCCCACCCACGGTGATGCTGCCGGATGTGGCATTGGTGATACCGCAGATTGTCGAGATCAGCGTGGTCTTGCCGGCCCCGTTGGGACCGAGAAGCGCAATGATCTCTCCATCCTCGATCTCAAGGTTGACGGCCCTGAGTGCCTCGAACCCGCCGTCATATCGCTTGACGAGGTTCTTCACGGATACGATCGCTGCCATTCGGCCTTCCTGTTCGAGGTCTCACGGAGCGTATTATGACGGCCGGGGATGTCCAGAGAGAGTTCTGTTCGTTCAGGCAGGCTGCACTCTCTCATGGTCTGCAGAGACGACGATCACACGCGCACATCGTTGCCATGCGTCCTTCGGATCGGCTGCGACGCGGCATTCGCGGCGCGTGCAAAGGGCCGCAGCGGGCCTGTCCCGGCTGTTCCGTCTTGACGACCCACAGAAGGCCGTGCTCAGCATGACGATGGCCGCGCGCAACGCACCTTTGATGCTGGCCCTCACCGCTGTCGCGATCCCGGATCGGCCTTTGGTTCTGGCGGCGCTCCTGTCTGGTATGCCTGTCGAATTTCCCCCTCTTAACCGCGCTCAAACAGTTCTTGCTCAACCGCAACGCACAAAGAAGGTCAGACCCACATGTCATTCGTTCCAAACACTTATGAAGAATGGAAACACTGCATTACGGTCAAGTGCGACATTCCACTGACGCAGCAGTTTGTGGCAGAGCGGCTCTCGGCACTGAATGATCGCAAGGATTTTCACACGCAGAAGTTCATCGCGCGTTGGGGCACAATGCACCACGCGCGTACGGTGGCCTGGTTCGAACAAGCGGCCAAGGACCTGGCTGCGCAGTGAGCCCTACAGCGCTTTCAAGGTCGCCACGCTCTTTGGCCAGGGGTCCGTGAAGGGCTTGCCGGCTTTCCAGGCGGCGATCTCGCCCTCGGTGCAAAAGCAGGCCTGCAAAGCCTCGACAAAGGCATCGAGCTCCAGATCGTCGCCGATGACGGTCAGCTGGCAGCGCCGATCGCCAAAGTCCGGATGCGCCTCCTTGAGCTTGGCGCGCATCGTGTCCTTTTCCCAGTCCGACAGGTTCAAACTGTCGTCCTCCAGCGCGCTGATCTTCCAGTAATTCACGATCTCCAGGCCGACGCTGCCCCCGGTCTGGTTCCAAAGCAGCATCAGATTGTCGCGCGTCGGCAGCCAGAAGAAGCCTTTGCTGCGATAGATCCCGATCCCAAGGGCCTTGGTGTAAACATCATAGAGCCGCTGCGGATGAAACGGACGCGGATCGCGCAACACACGATTGCCGATCTTGTAGCTCTCCGGCTGCGCCATGGGCGCAGAGTTGTTCCGCGCCTCCCATTCCGTCAGTTCCTTTCCGAAGGCCTTGACCCGCCCATAATCGTAGAGCGGCATGGCAAGAACTTTCTCGAGGCTGAGGTTTCCCCATTGCATCGCTAAAACATCGGCACGGGGGTTCAACGGATGAACGGCTTCGGCAACCTGCTGCAGCACCTCGCGCGGGACCTTGTCGGATTTGCTGAGCAACAGGCGATTTGCAAACATCACTTGCTCGGCCAGCAGGTTCGCCACGCCGCGCCGCCCGGCTTGCAAGTTGGAGCTGGCAACGGGGTGGATGGCGCGGCCAAGATCGTGGTCCTGTTGCAGAACGACCGTGTCCACGACCGACAGGAAGCCGTGCAGCCGAAGCTCCGGCAACGCTCGAATTGCCTCCAGCAATGGCCAAGGATGGGTGCTGCCGGAGGTCTCGATCAGCAGATGCGTGACCTCTCCGTCAGCGAGCACCTTCCGCACCGCGTCCTGGAACAGGGGCAGCCCCTCATCGCTGCTGATGCTCCGGCCGGGAATCGACGCGAAATGCGGGCTCGTGCGCGAAATGACCTCGCTGGTGTCGAGCACGGAACCGTCCACATCGAGCGTGCTCATCTCGTTGACGATGACACCCAGCGTGACGTTCTCCATGTCCTGCGCCTGAACCAGGAGGCTTTGCATCAACGTGGTCTTGCCCGAGCCGAGAAAGCCGTTCAGGACTGTGGTCGATACGGTCATGCGATCTCTTCCTGCGCCTCGAGCTTGGGAGCTAGGTGTTCAGTCCCGGCATCTGGTGGATTGGGTCGACGATGAATTTGTCCGGCTCCGAAGTCCAGATCTTGCAGACGTACTCGTAGAGCGTGAGGCCGCAGAGTGTCTTGAGCCGACGGGCGAAGTCGTAGGCATCGAGGACGTAAGCGAGATACCCGCGCAACGGATCATGGCTGTCGTAGTGGTATCGCTTCACGCTGGCGTCCTTGATTGTCCGGTTCATGCGTTCGACTTGCCCTCTCGCGCCCTGCACGGCTGACCGCTCTGCTCGGAGCTTTCGCCTCCGGCTCGCGCCCCACTGCGGTCGCGCAGGACCGAGCGCTCCCCTCGGCCCTGCTTTGGCCTAGCAATGCCGCTGCGCCGCAACTACCCTGACCAAAGGGCAGATCGGGGGGCACCGGATGGCATCGTGGCGCGACAATCCAAGGATGGCCGGCTGGGTGCGCGACTACTACAGGCAAATGGGCTGGGGTGAGGCCAATCTCGACGATCCCACCGGCTTTGCAGAAGCGGGGTCAGAGCTGGAGGCGCGTCGCCGCAGTGCAGAGACCGCGCTCAAAAATCTCGACGTTGGGGCCCAGCTTCTTCCCGACAACCGGCGCCTGTTTGTCAAACGCAGAAAGGAGATCGCCGGCCGGATCCGTGCCGCCTCTGAGATCGACGAGTTCGATCAGATCGACGAGGACATCGGCACCCTTCGGGCCGATCTCGACGGGCAAAACGCGACGGCTGAAGCGAGGATCAAAGCGCAGGCTGCACTTGAGGCGGCCATCGCCAAGCGCGACGGCATCGCCGCAAAGCTCGACGAAGGCGCCTACAGCTTTCTCGCCAACAGGATCGCGACAGCCCGAGCAGCCATCGCCAGCGGCAAGACCGAGGTGGAGTTCGAAGCCGCCGAAAAAGCCGCAAACGATCTTCTGCCCGTGATCGATCAGGCCAAGACCTACGGCGAGACGTTCTTTGACTGGATGCGCAGCACCGCGGCCTTCATCGAACGTTCGGTCGACGCAGGCGACCAGCCGGACATCATCACCCTGCGCGATCAGGTCAAGGCGGACGCCGCTGGCCTCTCGGCGGCCGGTCGGTTCGGTGATGCGGGCACCAAGCTGGACGACTTCAAGGCCGATGCCCGGATCGACGGCGGCGACTTTGACGCGTCTGCGAAGTTCTACGTCGTGTACGACGAATACCGTAAGACCCATCAAACCATGTGCGAAAAGGTGCTTGCCGCAGGTGGGCGCGGCCGGATCCGGCAAGCCTCGGGGTACGAGCGGAGTTTCGCAACGGTCAAGGAAGAAGCCTTCAACAAGGGAAACTACGACGCGGCGGCCAAGAAGCTCCAAGAGTTGATCGATTGGTGCACGCCGCGCCGCAAGGTCGCCAAAAGCCTCTCGCTGATCGACGCCAAACTCAGCCGAGAAGCGAGCTTTCGGACCAATGTGCTGAATCCGATGAACGACAAACTCGAAGAAGAGAAGTTCACTTCCGCCAACAACATTCTCGTACGTTTCGCCAGAGGTGAGAATGCTGAAGGCGCCAACCCCGAATTGGAAAGGCTCGCCGAGCTCAATTTCAGTTACTTGATCGATGGCCGATTGGAGGCTCGCAAGACGGCCTTGGCTGCGCTCTTGGTCGATCCCGAAAAGACGCAGCTCGATGATGCCTGGAACGCGCATGTACTGGCCGCTGCGGAAAATCCGCCCAACGAGGCGGACATGAAAACGCAAGCGGCCATCATTCGAAACCTCTTCAATCTCGAAGGTGCGATCGGCGCTCAGAAGGAAGCCCAGACGATTATCGCGCGCCAGCCGTCCGTGGCGCGCTACAGCTACCTCTCCGACTTCGCAGCGAGCATGACGGCGAAGAACTTCGCGCAGGCCAAAACGGATATCCAAGCCGCAGTGCCGCTGCTCCGTGACCTCGTCGTCTACCTTTCCAAGGTCGAGGAGGTCAGAAATATCCGAGACGTGCTGCCTGCCGATCCGGCCGCGTTGCGTGAGGGTCTCAAGACGGCGCTCGACGCGGCAGAGGTAAAGGCCATGGCCAAGGACCCGTCGGGCGCGACGACCGATCTGAGCAACGTCATTTCGAGCACCGACTATCTGACCATCGCCCAGGAGGTTGCCGACTACAACGCACTCCTGGCGCGCGTCGAGAAGGAACAGACGCGCGTGCTGAAACTGCTCGGCACCGGCGGGCCGAAGGGTGCGGTCGAGGACGGGCTCGACGCTGCAAAGACCCATGCCACGGGCACCCACAGGTACGATCTGGCCTACGACGCGCTGACCGACCACCTGAAAACCCTCTCGAAGGCCAAAGCCTTCGCCGCGGTACAGCGCCAGGCCACGGGCGTGAAGGAGGCGCTTCTGCGCGCCACAACGACACCTCCGGAGAGTGAACAAGTCTTCGGCCCCGGCTCCGGACGCGAAGACATGAAAGCGCAGTTCGACGCTGCGGAGCTTCTGGCGACGAACAGCCGCTTTGACGACGCGACCGCAGCATTCCAGACCTTCCTGACCGATTGCAAAGGGTATTGCGATGCAATCGCCACTGCCTTCGAAGCCGCAGACGGCGTAGGCAGCAACGCCGGCCATTCCATCGGACGGCACGGACCGGACATCGACTCGGCGGATCTCATCAAACGACTGACAACCGGCCAGGCGCCTGACGGCAAGGAATCGTTCACGTCCGCCTCGTCCAAGTTCAAGGACATTCAGGATTGGGTCGCCGGACGAGAGATCGCGGCGGCCGCCGCTCTGAACGCCGGGATCGACATCAACGCCAAAACTGTTTCGCCGCCCTTCGCGGACGATCTCACCGTCAATCCCCCGATCATCGCGAGCCCGGAACAGAAGGGGTTCATCGTCGAACATGGCAAGGCGATCGACGAGGCGTTTGTCGGCCGCGAACCGAAGACGAAGTACATCAAAGAGTCGGACATTGAGGATCCGCCAGGCAGCGGCACCATGAAGAAGATGCAGGTCAACGAGTTCGTCCAGGACAAGACGTACGAGACGTACGAGGAAATGTCCGGCCTGACGCGCGCCTACGTGAACTTCATGTTCGAATGCGATCCCATCGACGTCTACAACGACGCCACGGGCGCAACGGAAACGCGCAAGGCGCAGGATGTTGCCGAGTATGTTGCCTTCTTCCGCGAGAATAAACGCGAGCGTGGCGAGGCCGAGGCGGACCCTCCGACGGTCCCGGGGCGTTGGGTGATGATGCAGCAATATCCCGTCGTCGATGGCTGGGACGACCTCACGAAATCCTACACAACCGATCCTCCGGATATGATCCCATGAAACTGAGCCTCGAAGTCATCAAGAGCTACACGCGCAACCTGACCATGGGCCGCGGTGCAAGCGCGCCGGATCCCATGTCCGACCTCTCCCAGTTCAACGCCGATGCAGCGACGATGGCGCGCGAAGCGGCCATCGCTGGCGATCTGGTTTGGCTGAAGATCGCCCTCGACGCGCTCATCGCCAATCCCGATGGCCGCATTGGCCAGTTTGCCGGCCAGCAATACCCGTTCAATGAGCCCGATCTCGTCCGTCTCTTCTCCCATGCCTATCACCGGATCTGGCCGGGCGACACGCTGAGCGCCCCCGGGGATGAAGCCGATGTCACCTTTGAGGTCATGAGCGACGAGGACTGGGCCATCGCCAAGGCACCTCTCGGTTCGTAACGGTGTTTGGATGAGGGAAGACAGACAATGCCGCTGACAGACGTGCAGATCCGGTTTCTGAATCTCTACCTTGGGTTGGAGACCGACGAACCCACAGAGGCGTCTGACAATCCTCTGGAGATATGGCAGAGCGCAAAGGACTCCACGGATCCCTCGATCTCAGCGCTTCAGGCCACCCTGAAAGGGTATGACGATCCGATCCTGTCCCGCATTGCCGAGTACGGGCTGAACGGGATCACCGACGGCAATCAAGTGGCCCTTGCCAAAGCGATGAGGGAGTTCAACGCCGCTCCCGCAGGCGACCGCGCGAGTCAGGCCAAGGCGCTGGCCGGTCAGGCAGACGCCTATCGCACGTTCCTCGAAACGGACCCGAGGATTGCCCTGTGCGAGCAAAACCCCTTCAATGTCAGCGTGCCTCTGAATGCCACTCTCGGCCGCGCGCTGAGCAGGATCATCGAGATCGCAGCCCGCCAGAGCTGACCTGTCTAAGGTTGGCGAGAGCCTGCCTTGCCCCGCTCAATGGCCCTGTTGCTCGATTGGTCTGAGCGATTCATTGCGTGAATCCAACGTGATCGCTGGAAGGCACGCGCAGTGGGGCCCCTGCGCAGCACAAGACCACGACCTGGTCGGCTTGCAATGAGGCACCGCGGCGGCGCGGTTCGCTGACGGTGAGGTTTGATCCCGACATCGTGGGGAGACCGCCCCCGAATGGGCAGCCTGGCCGGCTTCTGAGCTTCAGCGATGCCGCGCTTCGGACCTGTCCAACCCTGAAGGGGCTCCTTGGGAGGCCGCTCAACCGAAGGACGAGTGAGATGTTGCAAAATCGAAACCGTCCAGATCGGCCAGGTAGGCATCGAAGAAGTCGGTAAACGTGGCCACGAGCGGCGGCAGCGCCTCGTAGGGGGGGTAGTAGAGCGACAGCGCCAGCGGTGACGGTGTCCAGTCCGGCAGGACCTGGACAAGCGCGCCCGATTTCAGGCTGGCGCTGACGATGAACTCGGGCAGCATGGCCATGCCGGCACCGGAAGCGGCCAGCGCACAGAGGAAGTCACCGTTGTTGGCGACAACCGTGCTGCCCGCGGTAAAGGCGCGCTTCATGACGCCCTTTTGCAGACGCCAGGTCTCGGGCTCCTTCCCACTCCCGTAGGACAGGCAGGTCTGGCGATCGAGATCGTCGGGGCTCGATGGGTGCCCGTGCAGTTCCAGAAACTGCGGGGAGGCTACGATCAGGCGGGGAACCTCGCAAACCCGGCGCCAGATCGTGGATTTGTCCGTGGGCGGATCGGACAGGCGGATCGCCAGATCGCAATCCTCCTGGACGATGTCGACCAGCCGGTCCGTCATCCGAATGACAAGCTCCACATTGGGATAGGCCAGCCGGAAGCTCTCCACCAAACTCGGCATCAGCCGCTGACCGAAGGACATGGGCGCGTTGATCGCCAGTCGTCCGCGATGCGGGTGGAACTGACGCTCGAACTCTTCGGCGATCCGGTCGAACTCTTCGATTGCGGGACGATAGCGCGCCGCAAGAACCGCACCCGCCGAGGTCAGCGAAACCTGACGCGTGGTGCGCAGCAGAAGCTGTTGGCCGATTTCGGATTCCAGCCGCGCGACGATCCGCGTGACGCTGGCCGGGGTCATCCGCAGCGACTTGGCCGCCTCCGCGAAGCTTCGCAGAGACGCGACCTCGAGGAAGACGCGGATCGGTTTGATGTCCTGCACGGCTGATTATTGCATATGGAGTAATAGTAAATGCCGACTCATTATCATTCTCATTCATAGAGGGGAAGCTATCTCTTGCCGCAACGACGCGCTTACTCGCCGAGGCAACACGATGGAAAACCAAATCAAAGGTCTGCATCACGTGACCGCAATGGCGGATGACGCCAACACCAACAATGAATTCTTCACGCAGACGCTCGGCCTGCGCCGGGTGAAGAAGACGGTCAACTTCGACGCGCCGGAGGTCTACCACCTCTATTACGGCGACGAGCGGGGCACTCCCGGCTCGATCATGACCTATTTTCCGTTCGGCCGGATGCCGCGCGGCGAACGGGGCGTGGGCGAGGTGGCGAGGACCGAGTTCGCCGTGCCCAAGGGCTCTCTGGCCTACTGGACAAAACGGCTGGCCGACAAAGGCGTCACCGGGTTGATGGAAAGCCGCCTTTTCGGCGAGGCCCGGCTGGCTTTCGACGGACCGGACGGCGACGGGCTAGCCCTTGTCGAGGACGAGGTGCGCGGTCGCACCCCATGGACCGGCGAGGACGTGCCCGAAGACACGGGCATTCTGGGCTTTCGCGGCGCGCGTTTCAGCCTGCGCGACGGCGCGGCCACCGGCGAATTGCTGCGCTTCATGGGCTACCGGAAGAGCGACAGCGCCGACGGTATCAGCCGCTATGTGATCGAGGGCGGCAACGCGGCCGATGTCATCGACATCGAAGAATGGCCGCACGGCTCGGTCGCCGGACAAGGGGCCGGATCGGTTCACCACATCGCGTTCGCCGTTGAAGACCGCGCCACCCAGTTGGAGGTGCGCAAGGCGCTGATGGATACGGGCTATCAGGTCACGCCGGTGATCGACCGGGATTATTTCTGGGCGATCTATTTCCGGACGCCCGGCGGGGTGCTGTTCGAGGTCGCCACCAACGAACCGGGCTTCGACCGGGACGAGGAGACCGCTCATCTCGGCGAGGCGCTGAAGCTGCCCGGCCGCTACGAGCCCCATCGCGCAAAGATCGAAGCGCTCTTGCCACCGATCCCGGCCTAAGGAGACGCCATCATGAGCCTGCAGACCTATCATGCGCGCACCCATACGGGCGGCGCCGGCGCCCCGCTCGTGTTCGCCTTTCACGGCACAGGCGGCGATGAAGACCAGTTCTTCGATCTGACGCGCCGATTGCTCCCCGATGCCAGCGTGGTGTCGCCGCGCGGCGATGTGAGCGAGAGGGGGGCGGCGCGGTTCTTTCGCCGCACGGCCGAAGGCGTCTACGACATGGCCGATCTTGCCGCGCGGACCGAGACCATGGCCGCGTTCGTCGAGACGAAGAAGGCCGCTCACCCGGGCAGCCCGGTCTTTGGGTTCGGCTACTCGAACGGCGCCAATATCTTGGCTTCGGTCATGATGGTGCGGCCCGATCTGTTCGATCGCGTCGGGCTTCTGCACCCGCTGATCCCGTGGCAGCCAGCCGCCGTGCCTGCTCTCGCCGGGCGCGATGTTCTGGTCACGGCGGGCCTGCGCGATCCGATCTGCCCATGGCCGCTGAGCCAGAGACTGATCGACTGGGCCAAGTCTCAGGGCGCCCGCCTTGCGACCGAGATCCATGACGGCGGTCACGAGATCCGGCCCGAAGAGATCGCTGCACTGGCAGGGCTGTTCCAAGAGCGTGCCGACGAGCACGCCGCGTGACGGCGCCCGACCCGCACCCACAAACCCAGAGCCGAGCCCTGGCCTCAGCCGCCCCTTAAGGAGACCCTCCATGTCCAAACTCGACGTTCTCACGCCCGACAACAGTCAGATGCTGTTCATCGATCATCAGCCGCAGATGTTCTTCGGCGTGCAGTCCATCGATCGGCAGACGCTCAAGAACAACATTCTGGGTCTGGCCAAGGCGGCGAAGCTCTATGACGTGCCGACCAACATTACATCGGTCGAGACCAACACCTTCTCCGGTCACACGATCCCGGAGCTTCTCGATCTGTTTCCCACACATCCGCTGCTTGAGCGGACATCGATGAACTCGTGGGACGATCAGAAGGTGCGCGACGTTCTGGCCGAAAACGCCGCAAAAGGGCGCAAGAAGGTCGTCGTCTCGGGCCTCTGGACCGAAGTTTGCAACACTCACTTCGCCCTCAGCTGCATGGCGGACACCGACTATGAAATCTACATGGTCGCGGATGCCTCCGGCGGGACCAGCGTCGAGTCGCACACCTACGCCATGGACCGGATGGTGCAGGCCGGCGTGGTCCCGGTGACGTGGCAGCAGGTGGCGCTCGAATGGCATCGCGACTGGGCGAACAAGGCGCCCTACGACGCGCTGATGGGCATCTTCAAAGAGCATAGCGGCGCCTACGGGATGGGCGTCGATTACGCCTACACGATGGTCCACAAGGCGCCGCGGCGCGACAGCCACACCGGCGAGGTCCATGCACCGGTCGCGGCCAAGTAGGCCGACCACATCTTCCTAACCCTGCCGTCCCGCTTCGGTCGGGGCGGCAACCGATCCCCTGAAGACGTCTGGAGCCCCGCAATGGCCGACACCATCCTCCACAACGGTCGGATCACGACGATGGACCCAGACCGGCCCGACGTAAGCGCGGTTGCGATCTCGGGCGGTCTGATCGAGGCGGTCGGCTCCGACGGCGACATCCTCGCGCTCAGGGCGGCGGAGACCGACGTGATCGATCTCGGCGGTCAGCGGGTCATCCCCGGACTGATCGACAGCCACACCCATATCATCCGCCAGGGCAACAACTTCGCCATGGAGCTGCGTTGGGACGAGGTGCCCTCGCTCGCCGATGGGCTCGCCCTGCTCAAGGCTCAGGCCCAACGCACTCCGGCGGGCCAGTGGATCCGCGTCGTGGGCGGCTGGTCGGCCGATCAATTCGCCGAGCGGCGCTTGCCGACCCTCGATGAGATCAACGCCGTCACCCCGGACGTGCCCGTCTACGTCCTGCATCTTTACGACCGTGCCTGGCTCAACAAGGCCGCCCTGCGTGCCTTGGGCATCGACACCCACTTCTACGAGCCGTTTGTCTCGGGCCGGCTGGAACGGGACGATGACGGCAATCCCACCGGCCTTGCCCTCGCGCGGCCCAACGCCCAGCCGCTCTATGCGCTGCTCGACATGGCGCCAAAGCTGGATTTCGAGCAGCAGATCACATCGACCAAGCACTACTTCCGCGCGCTGAACGGGCTGGGCCTGACCTCGGCCCTGGATTGCGCCGGCGGGTTCCTCAACTACCCCGACGATTACGGCGTCATCTCCGAGCTCAATCGCCGCGGCGAGCAGACGGTGCGCATCGGCTATCAGCTCTTTGCGCAGCGCCCGCTCTTCGAGCTGGAAGACTTCAAGCGCTGGCACGATCTGGTGAAACCCGATCAGGGCGACGACTATCTCAAATGCGTGGGTGCCGGCGAAATGCTGGTGGCCTCCGCCTATGACTTTGAGGATTTCTCCTACCCTCGGCCAGACCTGCCCAAGCGGATGGAGGGCGATCTGCGCCCCGTCCTGGAGTTCCTGTTCGAGAACCGCTGGCCGATCCGCTTCCATTGCACCTACGAGGAAAGCGCCCACCGCCTTCTGAAACTGGTCGAGGAGGTTGGCCGGGATAAGGGGCTCGAAGAGCTGAACTGGATCTTCGACCATGGCGAGACAGTCAGCGAGAAGACGATGGAATGGGTCGCACGGATGGGCGGCGGGATCAGCTATCAGAACCGCATCGCCTTCCAGACCAAAGCCTACGAGACCCGCTACGGAACGGCGGCCCTGCGCGCGGTCATGCCCGTCAAGAAGATGATGGCCGCAGGCGTGCCGCTCGCGGCGGGTACGGATGCCACGCGGGTCTCCTCCTACAACCCGTGGCTGGCGATCCATTGGGCCGTCTCGGGCAAGGGGCGCGGCGGCGACGTGATCTGGGCGGCGGAGGACCGGCTCGACCGGCACGATGCGCTGCGTCACTGGACGGCGGCCGGGGCCTGGTTCTCGCGCGAGCAGGGCAAGAAGGGCCAGCTTGTGCCAGGCCAGTTCGCCGATCTCGCGGTGCTGGATCGCGACTACTTCACCATCGGTGAGGACGATATCGCCAACATCACCGCCGACCTGACCCTCTCCGGCGGCAAGATCGTGCATGCCAAGGGCGGCTTTGCGGCCCATGCGCCCGCGCCGCTTCCGGAACTGCCGGATTGGTCGCCCGTCCCGGTCTTCGGCGCACCCGGGGCGCCTCGTCACCCGATGTGAGGGCAATCACCGGACGAGCGGCATGCCGAACCAGGCGCCGGGGCCGGACGAACATTTCAACAAGCGGCGGCTCTCAGCACGCGCTCCTCCGATGAAGGCAACACAATGACCGACCTCACGATCACCCGCGAAGACACCGAGACAAAGGGACGTTACGTGGCCCGCATCAGCGGGGTCGGCGACGAGGCGGACCTCACCTTCTCCAAGGCTTCCGACACACTGATCATCGTCGATCATACCGGTGTTCCGGACAGCCTGCGCGGCAGGGGGATCGCAACGGCCCTCTCCGAACGGGTGATCGCCGATGCCCGCAAGGCGGGCCAGAAGATCATGCCGCTCTGCCCATTCTTTCGCAGCTATGTGGAGCGCCACAAAGAGGAAACCGCCGATGTCGTCACCTAGCGGACCGGGCCCCTTCGCGCCTTTCGGCCACCGGGCCTTTGCGCTGCTGTGGACCGCCACGCTGATCTCCAACATCGGCACCTGGATGCACGATGTGGGCGCCGGCTGGCTGATGACCACGCTCAATTCCAGCCCCGCCGTGGTCACGCTGGTTCAGGCCGCCACCACCTTGCCGGTCTTGCTGTTTGCGCTGTTCGCCGGCGCATTGGCCGACCGACTCGACAAGCGGCGCATGCTGATCGCGATCAATGCCATCCTGTTCCTGGTCATCGCCGTCCTCGCCCTGCTTGTCTGGCAGGAGCATATGACGCCGCTATTGCTCATCCTCTTCACCCTGGCGATAGGAACCGGCGCGGCGTTCATGGCGCCTGCGTGGCAGGCCGTGGTGCCGCAACTCATCCCCAGCGAAGAACTCAAACCGGCCATCGCCCTGAACTCCATGGGGATCAATATCAGCCGCGCCATCGGACCAGCGCTCGCCGGCATCCTGATTGCGACCGTTGGCCTTGCCGCCCCTTTCGCCCTCAACGCCGCGAGCCATGTGGTCATCATCGTCGCCTTGCTGTTCTGGCGGCCCGCGCCGGCGGCCAGACGGCGGTATCACGGCCCGATCCTTGGCGATATGGCGACCGGCCTGCGCCATGTCCGGTACAATGCGCCACTGCGCGCAACGATCATCCGCGCGGCGGCGTTCTTCCTGTTTGCCTCGGCCTATTGGTCGCTTCTGCCGCTGATCGCCAGGAACGCCGAAGGCGGCGGTTCGGAGCTCTATGGCACGCTCATGGCCCTGATCGGTGCCGGCGCGGTGACCGGCGCGCTCATCCTGCCGAAGCTGCAAGCGAAGGTGAACGCCGACTTGGCGGTGCAGCTCGGGACAATGGGCACCGTCCTTGCGCTCCTCATCATGGCTGTCTCGCCCGCTCCGCTCGCCCTGATGCTCGCGGCTTTGCTCGGCGGGCTGTCATGGATCACGGTCCTGACCTCGTTCAACGTCTCCGCCCAAACGGCGCTGCCCAACTGGGTGCGTGCCCGGGGATTGTCCGTGTTCCTGATGGTCTTTTTCGGATCCATGGCGTTGGGATCGGTGGTTTGGGGGCAGGTCGCGACCGCGACGTCGATCCGCACAGCGCTGATCGTCGCGGCCGCCGGTCTGGTGTTCGGCATCCTCGCCACACGGCGCTTCAAGGTGGGCCAGGCGGAGAGCGCCGATCTCAGCCCCGCGGCGCTCTGGCCCGAGGCGCCTCCCCTGACCGATCGTCAGGCGCCCGATCGACGCGCCATGGTCACCGTCGAATACGAAGTCCTCGACACGCAGACCGAAGCGTTTCTCGAAACTCTGTTCTCGTTCTCCCAGGAGCGCATGCGCGATGGCGCGACACAATGGTTCATCCATGAAAGCGTGGAAACACCGGGGCTTTGGGTCGAGAGCTTCCTGCTGCCCAGCTGGTCGGAGCATCTGGAGCAACATCAGCGCGTGACCCGGGGAGATGCCGACCTTCAGGAGCGCTTGCAGCGGTTCGACATACGCGAAGGCGGTCCCGTCGTCCGGCACTACATCGCGCCCAACACCCGTTGATCGGCGCGGTGCTTCAGCGATGCAGCCACACGGCAAAGAAGCCGACAGGACAGGCACAGGCGTCACACGCCGCTGCGCTCCGACGGCTCATACGGGCCCCAGCGCTTGCCATGGCAGCAGCCAGGTGAATGAACGCCGACGCAGAGGTTATTTGAAGGGTGCGCCGGGCCGCCTCGGGGATCGACTTCCGGCAACGGGCGCCCATACCTCACCCACACCTCGCCGCACACGAGTCCTCAGCCGCAAGAGGGGTTCGGCGCCTCGAACCGCGGCATCAGGGACAGAAGCCGCTGTGTGTAGGGATGGCAAGGCAGGTCAAAGACCTCCTCTGTTCCGCCGATCTCGACCATCTGCGACTTCTCCATGACGCCGATCCGGTCGCACATCTGCCGAACCACGGCCAGATCGTGGCTGACGAACACGAGAGTCAGGCCGCGCGTCGCCCGCAGATCCTTGATCAGGTTGAGAATTTCGGCCTGGATGGAGACGTCCAGCGCGCTCGTCGGCTCGTCGCACAACAGCACCTGCGGCTCCATGATGAGCGCGCGGGCAATCGCAATCCGCTGCCGCTGGCCGCCGGAAAACTGGTGCGGCAGCTTGTCCTGAACCGATCCCCGCAGCCCGACGCTGGACAGCAGGGCGGCGGCTTGGTCCAGCGCGTCTTTTCGGCTCGAGCGCCCCGTCGCGTACAGGGGCTCGGCGACGATGTCGCGGACCCGCATCCGCGGGTTGAGCGACGAGAACGGGTCCTGAAAGATCAGTTGGACCGACGCCGAAATCCGCCGATGGTCCGCGAGCGTTGGAACACGGGGAATGGCGAAGTCCTCCAGCCGGATGTCGCCGCTGGCCCTCGGAACCAGACCGAGCAGGGCAGAAAGAACCGTCGATTTGCCCGATCCGCTCTCGCCGACGATCCCGAAGGTGCCGCCCGCCGGCACCTCGAACGTCACGTCCGAGACGGCGCGAAACGGGGCCCTGTCGGCCCCGAAGAGGCGCCGCCTTTGGCCGAATTCGACCGTCAGGTGCGAGACCGTGAGCGCGACCCCGTGCGGCTGCGTGCCTTCGTTGGAACGCTCCGCCGCGACGCCGCCGCTTTCGGCGACGCCCTTGAAGCGCGAGAGCGTTCGATTGGCCGGCGGAACCGCGGCCAGCAGGGCCCGGGTATAGGCGGCTTGCGGCGACGCCAGCACATCGGCGGTCATGCCGGCCTCGATCACGCGCCCATGACGCATGATCATGATGCGGTCGGTGACTTGCGAGACCACCGCCATGTCATGGGTGATCAGCATCACCGCCACGCGCCGGTCCCGGCACAGATTGCGCAACAGGGCCAGGATTTCCGCCTGGATCGAGACATCGAGCGCGGTGGTCGGTTCGTCCGCCACGATGACCTCCGGCTCGCCGGCCAGGGCAATCGCGATCAGCACGCGCTGGCGCATGCCGCCCGAGAACTGGTGCGGATAGTCGCGCATGCGCGCGCCCGCGTTGGGAATTCCGACCTGCTGCAAAAGGTCCACGGCCCGCCGGCGCGCCTGACGCCGGCCGGCCCCCGTCGCCATGGCGACCGCTTCGGCGATCTGATCGCCGACCGAGAGCACCGGATTGAGCGCCGAGAGCGGTTCTTGCAGAATAAGGGAAATGCGGCGCCCGCGCAGGGCGCGCAGGCTGGCCGGATCGGTCCGAAACAGCGGCGTCTCGCCGATGGTCCCCGTGCCGCCGACGATCTCGCCCGGCTGATCGACAAGGCCGAGCAGCGCACGGCCCACGGTGGACTTTCCGGCCCCGGATTCCCCAACGACCCCGAGGATCTCGCCCCGGTGGAGGTCGAATGACACGTCCGAGACCACCGCATCCCCCTCGGCCCCGAACCGGATCGTCAGATCGCGGACGCTGAGCGCAACATCATTCATAGGGGTCCTCGTCGCGGCGGCGGTCGATCAACTGGCGCATTTCCAGCAGGGTCCGATCCCGCCAGGCCTGCCTGTCCTCGATCCGCTCCGTCGGAAGATGCGCCCGGCAGGCAGCGGTCACGGTCTCTATTGCCTCGGGCGTCCAATCGTCCCCGACCCGCAGATCGGAGCCGAGCTCCGCATAGGTCTTCGAGAACTTGGACATGTAGTCGGCCACGCCACCGGCGGCGTTGAGGTCCATGGTCTGGAACGGCCCGATAAAAGCCCATCTGAGGCCGATGCTGGCCTCCATCACCCGGTCGAGGTCTTGCGGCGAAACGATGCCGCGCCCGACAAGCGACACCGCTTCGTTGATGACGGCGGCCTGCAACCGGTTCATCACGAAACCGGGCACTTCGCCATGCACGATCACAGGGATCTGCCCAACCGAAGAAAGCGCATCCCGGCACCGCTGCACGAAGGCGGGCTCATGCCAGGGGCAGGGCACGATTTCCACGATGGGCATGGCATGGACCGGGTTCGCCGGATGAAGGATGATCGCCCGGTCGCGGCCCGGCAGGTCGCTCAGAAACCGCGACCCCGGAATGCCCGAACACGACGAGGCCAGGATGGCGTCCGGAGGCGCGGCGGCGTCCATGCGTTGAAAAAGCGCGCGCTTGATGTCTTCGTCCTCGGGGCAGCATTCCTGCACCCAGGTGGCGCCGGACATGCACGCCTCGATATCGGTCGCGCGACGGATCCGGGCATAGGCCGCCGCCGGATCGGCACATCTTCCCGTCGCGGCCAGATCGGCGAGCATCTTGCGGACGATCTCCAGCCCATGATCGAGATTTGCCGCGCCCTGATCGGTGATGGCGACCTCATGACCCGCCGCTGCGAAGAGCGCGGCCCAGCCGCGACCGATCTGACCGGCGCCGATGACGGCCGTTTTGTGGGTTCTGCTGTCCATGGCGCGAGAAGAGGCAAAGCGGCTCAGCTTGTCAATATGAGATCGCAGAATTGGAAGACGCAGAGCCCGTCAGCATGTCGATCACCGCCCCGCTGGCGCTGAAGAGATCGGCGCGGAGCGTTTCCTCGGCCTTCTGCGGGTCGCCCGCGGCGAGCGCGGAGATGAGCGCATCGTGCGTGCGCACCACCTTGTGCTGGTCGTACTCGGTCAGCGACGCATAAAGCACCGGCCCGATGCGCAGCCAATAGGCGGAGATGTTGTGATACAGGATCGGGGAGCGCGCCGCGCGATACATCTCGAAATGAAAGCCGTGGTTACATCCCAAGAACCGGCGTGGCGACAGCCGCTCCTTGGCGAGCGTGCGGTTCCAGCGCCGCAGGCGGTCGAGCTGCTCCGGGGTGATCCGCCGGGCCGCGAGGGTCGCGGCCATGCCCTCCAGCCGGGCGCGGATCTGGAGGATCTCCAGATACTCCTCGGCCTCAATCGGCGCGACGCGATACCCGCTTCTGGCATGCGCGATCAGGATGTTTTCGGCCTCCAGCCGTTTCAGCGCGCTGCGGACGGGCATGGGGCTGATCCCGAGCCGGTTCGCGATGGTGCGGGTCGAAAGCACGGCGTCCATCTGCACCGCGCCGGTCATCAGCGATCTTTGCAACAGGGCGTAGACCTGCCGCTCCAGATTGTCCGGATCGCCGGGCGGGAGGCGGCCGATATCGGGGGGCGGCGCGGGGCGGCGCCCTGCGGCCCGACGGAGCTTGGAGCTTTCCGACACGGTCAAGGGGCGACATTCCCGCTGGCCTGGAGCGTCAGCCCGTGCAGCCGCGGCCCAATGTAGGTGAGGCCCGAGATGCGCCCGTCCTCGTCCCGCATGACGCGGAACCCGCGGCGCAGTCCTTGTCCGGAGCGGGCGCGGTCGATGGCGTAGCAATCGTGCCCCAGCGGCCGCACGGCAAAGACCGGCGCCGTCCAGCGATTGCGGCACAGGTGCAGATGCGCCTCGCCATCCTCTACCGAAATCCGGTGATGCAGGCCGTGATCCGGCGCGACGTAGGAGCCGGCAAGCTCGTCCGGCACCTTCTGCTCTGGCGCGGGGCGGACATACAGGCGCTCTTTCTGACCGTGAGTAGATAGCATCAGCCGGGTCCCGTCCTTCAGGTCGCGCAGAACGGTAGTATAGGTAAACCAGTCGTCGGCATAAACACCGCCCCCGCATGCACGCAGGCGCGAGGGAAAGCCCATTCGGTTCAAGGCGATATGGGAGTCCTCCAGGCTCAGGGTGAAGTGGTCCGCCGTTGCGGGGCACATCCATTCCCCCTCCAGCCGGCGCAGCGCGCGGCGCGCCTCGTCCGGAATGCTCGGGCGCGCGGGCGCGGACGCTCTGCCCTGCAAAGCGATGTCCAGAAGGGCGCGCAGATGCTGCGAGGATTGCGCATCGTCGCGGTTCGACAGGAAGGCAATGCTCCAGTTCAGGTCGGGCACAAAAGCCGCCCAGGTCTTGTAGCCCGCCATGCCGCCGTTGTGGCCCTGCACCGTGAGCCCGCGCCAGGGATGGACGAAACACCCGAGCCCGTAACTGGTCGGCGTTCCGTTCGAAAGCGTCGGCCGGCGCGTCATCATCGACCGGATCGGCACGCCCTGCAGATCGTCGCGGGCGAACGCGCCAAGGAACCTGCACAGATCGTCCAGAGTGCCGACGAACCCGCCGCCGCCGAGAAAGCCGAAGGCCAGCCCGTCCGCAAAGCTCCCATCGCCGGTCGGCACATATCCGCGGGCCAGGTGTGGCGTGACCTGACGCGGGTCGCTGCGCAAGTGGATCCCCCCGGCGCCGACCGGGTCCAGGACGAGACGGCGAACCGCGTCCCCGAAGGCCGCGCCCGTGGCGCGTTCGAGCGCATGGGACATCAGGATGTAGTGTGTGTTGGTGTAGGAGGAGCCCGCGCCAGGCGCGAACGCGCGGGTTTCGTTGCCCAATGCGTGGGCAATCCACGTCCGATGGATGCCCGGCAGCCGCGTCAGGACGTTGGCGAAGCACAGCACCTCTTCGCTGTCCTGCAGGCCCGCCGTCATGTTCAGCAGGGATCTTGCCGTGATCCCGTCTGCCCGCGGCAGTTCGGGAAGAAGCGGCGCGATAGGGGCGTCGAGGTCCACCTCTCCCCTATGCGCCAGGACGCACCACGCCGCGGCTGTGAAGAGTTTGCTGACAGAGCAGTAGTGAAACACCGATTGCGGCGTGATCGGCCGGTCCGCCGAAAGATCCGCCGTTCCGACGCAATGCACCTCGAACGGCGCGTCTTTGCCCATCGCCACGGCGAGCGCCACGCCCGGCTGATCGCTGCCTGCCCATTTTGCGAACAGGTCGCGGATCTTCGACATTGCTTGCATCGCCACGCCTCGTTGGTCTTGACGGGTTGCGGTGTTTCCTGATTACTGCGATCTCAGAAAAGAAAGCAAGACAGGGATGTTTCTCAAATGCACCAGACCAGTCGATGGGCCAAGACGAGCGTGACGCTCGGCCTGGCCGTGCCTTTCGCGCTAATGAGCGGTTTTGCCGGAGCCCAGGAGCTGACGATCGGGTCGAAGATCGAGCCTGGAACGCTCGATCCCCATTACCGCAACTCCGGCGAGAATCACTCGCACCTCCCGGCCATGATGGAATACCTGATGTGGCGCGACGCGGACCTGAACGTTCAGCCGCACCTCATCACCGAGCTGCGCAAGATCGACGACGTCACCTACGAGGCCTCTCTGCGGGAGGGGGTGGTGTTTCACGACGGCTCCACGTTCGATGCGGCCGACGTAGCCTATGTCGTGGAGCGGATTCCGGCGATCCCCGAGGGGCTGGGCGATTTCATCGGGTTCATCGACGAGATCGACCGTGTCGAAATCGTCGATGCCCACCGGGTGGTCTTTCATCTGACGGAACCTGTGGCGGATCTGGCGCGCAACCTGTCTTCGGTGATGGCGCTGCCGTCCGAGCTGGGGCTGGACGTGTCTCCGGCCCAGTTCGACAGCGGCGAGGCCGTTATCGGCACCGGGCCCTATCGCCTCGAAAGCTTCACGCCGGGCCAGGGCTTGGTGCTGTCGCGGTTCGACGAATATTGGGGCGCGGCGCCCGATTTCGAAACCGTCACGATTCAGCCGATCTCCAACGATGCGTCGCGTGTCGCGGCCCTGATGGGCGGCGAGGTCGACCTGATCGACTTCGTGCCGCTGGCAGATGCGGCGCGCCTGCGCGAGGACGCGGATATCGCCGTGTTCGAGGCCCCCGAATCGCGTCTGATGTTCGCGATGATGGATTCCATCCGCGATGACAGCCCGTATGTCCGGGGCGCGGACGGTGAGCCACTGGCGGAAAACCCGCTCCGGAATCCGGCGGTGCGCCGTGCCCTGTCGCTCGCGATCGACCGGGGGCTGCTGATCGACCGGGTGCTGGAAGGTGCGGGAACGCCCGCCGCGCAGGCGCTCTCTCCCGAGGTGGCTTGCACCAGCGCGGATCTGGCAGTGCCGGACTACGACCCGGATGCGGCGCGCGCCTTGCTGGCGGAGGCCGGCTATCCCGAGGGGTTCGGCATCACCCTGCACGGCCCGTCGGATCGCTATCCCGGCGGCGAGCGCGTGGTCCAGGCCCTTGCGCAGTTCTGGAGCCAGATCGGCCTGGATGTGGAGGTCGAGACCTTCACCCGGAGCGTCTTCTTCGACCGCGCGCGGGCGAACGAGTACTCGATCTACTTCGCCGGGTACGGCGCCACCACGACGTTCAACGTTCTCAACGCCATCGCCCACACCAACGATCCCGACCTCGGCCGCGGGGCCGCCAATCGCGGGCGCTATTCGAATCCGGCCGTGGACGAAATGATCGTGGCGGCCTCGCGCGAGACCGACGCGGAGACCAGATGCGCGATGACGGCCCGGATCAACGACATGGTCTTCGGCCAGGACGTGGGCATCATCCCGCTCTATCATCCGCTGAACTCCTGGGCGGCGCGGACGGATGCCGGCGTGACCTACGCGCCGAACCCCGAAGGCCTGACATGGCTGCGCGGCGCGTCGCTGAGCGCGCAGTGATCGGGCACAGCCCGAGCTAAAGAGCGAACGCCGCGATGGTCCGTTTCATCTTGTTTCGGCTGATCCAGGGGATCGGGCTGATGTTCGTCATCGCGGCGCTCGTGTTCTTCGCCGTCTTTCTGATCGGCGATCCGGTCGAGCTGCTGATCAACCCCGAGGCGACGCAGCAGGACCGGCAGCGCGCCATCGAGCGGCTTGGCCTGGACCTGCCCCTTTGGCAGCAGTTCCTCACCTATCTCGGCGGCCTTCTGCAGGGGGATGTCGGCACCAGCTGGGTCTACAACCGGCCCGCGCTCGAAGTGATGCTCGAGCGGATGCCGGCGACCCTCGAACTGGCGATCGGGGCCGTCTTGCTGAGTGCGCTGGTCGGCATCCCGCTCGGCCTTTACGCGGGCTACCGGCCGAACACCTACCTGTCGCGGGGGATCATGACCGGCTCCATCGTCGGCTTCAGCCTGCCGACCTTCTGGGTCGGCATCGTGTTCATCGTCGTCTTTGCCGTCGAGCTGGACTGGTTTCCCGTCATTGGCCGGGGCGACACCGTCGAGGTGTTCGGCGTCAGCACCAGCCTTCTGACCCTCGATGGCCTTCACCACGCGGCGTTGCCGATCCTCACGCTCGCGCTGTCGCGGATCTCGCTGGTCATGCGTCTGGTGCGATCAGGAACGCAGGAGATCCTGGGCCAGGACTACGTGACGCTGGCGCGCGCCAAGGGGGTGCCCGAGCGCCGCATTCTGTGGCGGCATGTCCTGCCCAACCTGATGATCCCGCTCGTGACGGTCCTGGGCCTCGACTTCGCCGGGCTTCTGGCCTTCGCCATCGTGACCGAGACGATCTTTTCGTGGCCCGGGATGGGAAAGCTCATCATCGATTCGATCTTCAGCCTCGACCGGCCGATGATCGTGGCCTACCTGATCTGCGTTGCCGCCCTCTTCGTGATCGCCAACCTCATCGTCGATGTCCTGTACGGCGTTCTCGACCCGCGGATTTCCGTCGCGGACAGGGGGCGCGGATGACGGTCGAGACAGACGGCCTCGGCGCGCCGCCGGCAGCTCTGCCGCCCAAATCTCTCTGGCGCCGGTTCTCCGCGAACCCGGTCGCTCTGGGCGGGCTGATCGTGTTTGTCCTGCTGGCCGTGATGGCGGTCTTCGCGCCGTGGGTGACACCGCAGGACCCCTACGACCTCTCGTCGATCAGCCTGCTCGACAACCTGCGTCCGCCGGGCAGTACAGGTGTATCGGGACAGACCTTTTACTTCGGGACAGATCCCAACGGCCGGGACATGTACAGCGCCATGGTCTACGGGATGCGCACGAGCATCTTCATCGGACTGACCAGCGCGCTGATCGCCCTGATGATCGGGGCCACCGTGGGTCTTGTCGCGGCCTTTGCCGGGGGGTGGCTCGACGCGGCGTTGATGCGCCTGGTCGAGCTCGTTCTGGCTTTTCCCACGATCCTGATCGCGCTTGTGCTGATGTCGATCTTCGGCTCGGGGATCGACAAGCTGCTGATCGCCATGATCATGGCGCAATGGGCCGGCTTTGCCCGCGTCACGAGAAGCGCCGCGCTGGTGGAGATGGAGCGCGAATACATCACGGCCACCCGGGCGATGGGCTTCAGCCGGGTGCGTGTGTTGCTGCGGCATCTGCTGCCCAACTGCCTGCCGCCGCTGATGGTTCTGGCGACGATCCAGGTGGCCGACGCGATCGCGCTGGAGGCGACGTTGTCGTTTCTCGGGCTCGGGGTCCCCGTCACCGAGCCCTCGCTGGGGCTGCTGATCGCAAGCGGGTTCGATTACATCCTGACCGAGCGGTACTGGATCACGATCTTTCCCGGTATCCTGCTCCTGATCCTGGTCATGAGCGTGAACCTGGCCGGGGATCACCTGCGCAATCTCCTCAATCCAAGGCTGCAAAAGTGACGCTTCTCAACGATCTCTATACGCCATGTCTGCTGCTCGACACCGAGAAGCTCCGGCGAAACGCGCAACGGATGCGCGCCAACGTGACGGCGCGGGGGCTGGCGTTCCGGCCGCACTTCAAAACCGTGAAATGCGTCGAGGCGCTTCCGCTCATCCTGGATCCCGCCGCCCCGCGCCTCACGGTGTCGACCCTGGCCGAGGCCGAGGCGGTGCTGCAGGCGGGCGTGACCGACATCCTCTACGCGGTCGGGATCGCCCCCAACAAGCTGGAGGCCGTGGCCGATCTGCTGGAGCGCGGCGCAGATCTGTGCGTGACCGTCGATAGCGTGCCCGCCGCGGAATGCCTGTCGGCGCGCTTCGCCGGCTCCGCCTTGGCCACGCGGCTGCGCGTGATGATCGAGATCGACACAGACGGGCATCGCGCCGGATTGGCGCCGGAGGATCCCGCACTCTTCGCCGTGGCGGAGGCGCTCGGGCCGCTGCCCATCGTCGGCGTGATGACCCATGCCGGCGAAAGCTATCTGGCCCGCAACGGCGAGGAGGCGGCAGACTTTGCCCGCAGGGAGGCCGAAGGCGCGGTGCGCGCCGCGGAACGGCTGAGGTCGCGGGACTATGCGGTGCCGCTGGTCAGCGTCGGCTCGTCGCCGACCGTTCGGTTTGCCGGCGCGGTGTCCGGCGTCACCGAATGCCGGGCGGGCGTCTATGCCCTGGGCGATCTCTTCATGTCGAATATCGGGGTCTGCGATCCGGCCGACATCGCCCTCAGTTGCCTGGTGACCGTGATCGGCCATCAGAGGGCGCGGAACTGGATCCTCACCGACGGCGGCTGGACCGCCTTGTCGCAGGATCGCTCGACCGCCGGTCAATCGACGGACTGGCTCTACGGTCAGGTCTGCGACGTCTCGGGCGCACCGATCGAGGGGCTGCTTGTCATCAAGGCCAATCAGGAACACGGGATCCTGTCCAGCCGCGACGGCTCGGCCGTGCCCGACCTGCCGTGGGGAACGCGGTTGCGCATCCTTCCCAACCATGCCTGCGCCATGGCGCAGCATCATGCCAAGATCGTCGCGCTCGGTCCGCGCGGGCACGAGACCTGGAACCGGGTCGGCGGTTGGGCGCCGCAAGGCCGGAGCACGCCATGACGCGTCGTGTTGGCATCTGCGGCATCGCGGTCGAGAGCAATGCGCTCGCCCCCACCACCCGGCTGTCGGATTTCGAGGGGTTCTTCTACGGCGCAGGCGACGCGCTCGCCGCGATGCTCGACGGCAACCCGCGCTACGACGCCTTCCGCGCCGCGCTCGATGCGACGGGGATCGACTGGACCCCGGTTCCCCTGCTCCTGGCGACGGCGGAAAGCGGCGGCCCGGTCGCGCCGGACGACTTCGAGGCATTGCTCGCCCGCCTGCTGGATGAGGTGGATCGGGCCGGGCCGCTCGATGCGCTCTGGATCGTCGGCCACGGGGCAGGGACCCTCCGACCGCGATCCGACATGGACGGCCCCTACCTTGCAGCGCTGCGGCAAGCGTTGGGGCCCGATTGCGCGATGGTCGCGCTGTTCGACTATCACGCGAACATCTCGGACGAGATGATGCGCGCCGTCAATGCCTCGGTCGGATATCGCACCAACCCGCACACGGATATCAACGCGCGGTCCGGAGAATGCGGCGCCGTCCTTGGCCGGATGCTGGGGGGCGGGCAGCCTCACACGGCCTGGATCCGGTTGCCGCTGCTCACGCCGCAGATCGTCCAGCGCACCGACGTCGCCCCGATGCACGGGATCATGGCGGAGGTCGAACGCGCGCTGGCAGACCGCGATGTCGCCACCGCGTCGGTCTATCCGGGTTTCGCCCTCGGAGATACGCCGGACAATGGCTTCTCGGTCGTCGTCTCCTCCTGGACGGGGGCCGACCACGCGGCGGCGCATCTCAGCCGGATCGCGGCGCGCGCGTGGTCCGAGCGGGATGCGTTTCGCGCCGACCTGAAGGACATCGCCACGGCGATCGCCCTGACCCGCAGCGGCAGCGGGCCGTGGCTGCTGGCCGATATCGCCGACAATCCGGGCGGGGGCGGGCGCGGGAACACCCCACATCTCATGAAGGCGCTGCTGGCCGGCGGGATCGAGGGCGTGCAGGTCGTCCCGGTCTTCGATCCGGCGCTCGCCGCCGAGGCGCACACGCTGGGCGAAGGCGCCGTTTTCACCGCGCGGTTCAACCGCGACGAGACCGCGCCGCATTCCGACCCGTTCACCCATGACGCGCGGGTGGTCCGCCTGACCGATGGCGTCTTTCACCATGCAAGCGGTCTGGCCGCCGGACTGACCGGTCAGTACGGCCCCTCGGCGCTGCTTGAGCTTGGCGGCGTCCGCGTCGCCGTCACGTCGCGCCGCCGCCAGACCCTTGGCCCGAGCGAGTTTCGCCATTTCGGGCTCCGCCCCGAAGACGCCCATATCATCGTCGCGAAATCGCGGGGCCATTTTCGCGCCGGGTTCCGGGGCGTCGTCCCCGACGCGCGCATTGTCGAGGTCGATGCGCCGGGTCTCGTCACGGCCAACCTCGCGAGTGTCGATTGGCAGGGCCTAGTCCGCCCGATCCATCCGCTCGACCCCATACCCGACGGCTGGCCCGACACGGCCGTCATCAAGAACAGACCGGAGGAGAAGAAGAATGCCAGCCCATAAGGTCATCATCACCTGTGCCGTGACGGGCGCCATCCATACCCCCTCCATGTCGCCCCATCTGCCGATCACCCCCGAAGAAATCGCCGCCTCCGCGGTCGAGGCGGCCGAGGCCGGAGCCGCGATCCTGCACATTCACGCCCGCGACCCCCTGACCGGAGAGCCGCGGCAAGACCCGGCCCTGTTCTCGCCGATCCTGTCGACGGTCCGGTCGCGCTGCGATGCGATCATCAACATCACGACCGGCGGCGGCCTGGGCATGAGTGTCGAGGAACGGATCGCCCCGGCCACGGCGTTCTCGCCCGAACTGGCAAGCCTGAACATGGGCTCGATGAATTTCGCCACCTTCCCCCTCGCAGACCGCCGGACGGAGTGGCAGCACAACTGGGAGCGGCCCTATCTGGCGCGGACCAAAGCCGGGATCTATCCCAACACCTTCGAAATGCTCGAGCAGATCACGAAAGACCTCGGACGCCGGCGCGGCATCCGGTTCGAGTTCGAATGCTACGATTTCGGCCATCTCGCCAACCTCGCCTGGTGCGTCACCGAGGGGCTGGTGGAGCCGCCCTTCCTTGTTCAGGGCATTTTCGGGATCATGGGCGGCATGGCGGCGACGCCGCAGAACCTGGTCAACTTCCACGCCGAGGCCATGCGCCTCTTCTCGGATCGGATGCGCTTTTCCTGCTTCGCCGTCGGCCGCCAGCAAATGCCGTTTCTGGCCATGAGCGCGATCCTAGACGGCCACGTGAGGGTCGGGTTGGAGGATTCGCTCTACATCTCGCGCGGCGAGCTCTCGGTCTCCAATGCGCAACAGGTCAGGAAGGTGCGCGGCATTGTCGAGGCCCTCGGGTTCGAGATCGCCACCCCGGCAGAGGCGCGCGAGATCCTGGCCCTGAAGGGGCCAGAACACACCGAGATTCCGCTGCTGAGCGCGTGATCGCCGTCACTGGGTCGCGGGCAGGGCGCTCCAGTCGAGCACGACCTTGCCCGATCCGTCCGACATCAACGCAAAGGCCCCGGCAAAGCGCGCGGCGGGCAGCCGGTGCGTGATGACGTGTGAGACGTCGAGGATCGCCCCCATCTCGTCGTCGATCCCGTCGGGCAGCGGCACCGCATGGAACGCCGGCAGAACGAGAAAGTCGGCAAAGGCACCGGGCACGTTCACGTCCACCCCGCGGGTGTCAGGGTCCAGGTGAGAGCGGCCCGAGCGCGATGCCCGCGACCGATTGCTGATCAGATGACCCTCGCCGGTCCCCCTTGTGCTCCGGGGTCATCCACCGTTCGATGCCGTCTTCCAATGATCCACTCATCGCGACGTTTTCCTCCATGTAGCATGCGCAGGACTTCACTGGGTCGATATAAGCGCGCCGGCCCTTCAGGCTCGCTCGCGGCTGCGGTCCAAGTCCGCCAACGCGCCCGACATGGGTGCTTCCACGAACTTGAGTTCCGGTTCCGTCACGCCTCCGCTGCTTGGGGCCCCAGGCGCTACCGTCGGTGATGCGCCTCCATCGTGGAAACTGCTTGAAGCCGGTGCAGGCGGACTGGTGCGCCAGGGGTCAAACGGATGTCGCGGTCGGTTCGTCGGTCCATCGGGCGGCAAACCGACCGGTACAAAACGCGCGCACGCAAATGTCAGGCGGGAACGACAGTCACCGATTTCCGCGCGCAATAGGCTCTGAGGCACTCGACAGGCCCTGATCCCGGCGCAATCGCGTCGGGGTCTATGCCCACCAGCGTGATCGCCGCCTGCACCTCGCCCTGCCAGTCGAGGACCGGTGCGGCCGCGGCGACGAGGCCCGGCACGAAGTGGCCCTCGACCGAGGCAAAGCCGCGGCTGCGAATGCGCTCGACGAGGTCGCTCATCCCCGCCTGCGTCGGTTCGGCATCCAGCGAGAGGCCGGTTTGCCGCGCCAGTCGCCGCAATTGTGCGTCGCGGACCGGCGCGATCGCGCGCGGCGGCCCCCAGGCCAGGAACACGCGTCCCGTTGCCGAGGTCAGAAGCGGAAGCGTCGATCCCAGCCCCATGGACGTGTCCGTCGGCGACGCCCCCCGTTCCCAGCGCACCACCGTCGCGCCATGGTTTGCCCAGACGGACAGGAGCACCGTCATGCCGGTTTCGAGCGATAGATCCGGCAACCCGTCGGCGGCCGAGTTCACGAAGTCGTGCCTGCTCATGGCCGCAAGTCCAAGCTGCATGGCCGCCGGCCCAAGGTCGTAGTGGCCAGACCGGCCCAATTGCCGAACCAGGCCCGCCGCGACGAAGGACGCGAGATATCGGTGCACCTTGCTCGGCGGCATGTCCACGCCGCGCGCGATCTCCGAAAGGGCCTTCGGTCCGCCGAGCGTGGCCATGTAGGCGAGCACGCCGAGCGCTGTGTCGAGGGACTTCAGCCCGCCCCCATGACCGCGTTCATCATTCATCGGACGCCTCCAATCGTTGCTTCAGCGGTGCGACGTCCGCCGCCCTGACACCATCGGCGCCCCGAACGAAGAGGCCCCGCACCTCGCGGCCCTCGAAGGCCGTCGTGTCGCCCAGGGTTCCGATGTAGCCGAGCGAGAAGGATCGTGTCGACCAGGCCGCGATCCTTATCGTCAGAAGAAGCCGGTCGCCGTCCCGCATCGGGTGACGAAATCGCGCCGTCGCGTCGAAGAGGCCCAAGCCCACCGCTCCAAAGGTTTGGCACAGGTCGCTGTGACCGCCGAAGTCTCGGAGGAAGCTGTGGAACGCCGCGTCCATCCAGCGAAAAGCGTTTGGATAGAATACGATACCGGCCGGATCGCAGTCGCCGAAAGTGATGTCGATCGATAAGGTATCCGGCATGTTCATTCCCTAATATTAAACACGTTGCACAAAAAGGAATCGTACGCTAGCGTTCCCGAGACGTCGAGAGGCTTTGGGAGGATCCGATGACACGTCTGACAAGCGTCGACATCTTGGGCGCGGGGCCCGCGGGGCTCTACACGGCCATTCTGATCCGCCGGGCGATGCCACAGGTCCGTATCCGCGTTCTTGAACAGAACCCGGAAGGCGCGACGTTCGGTTTCGGTGTGGTCTTCTCGGACCGGGCGCTGGATTTCCTGCGCACCGATGATGCCGAGACCCATGACCTGATCGTGCCCCACATGGAGCGTTGGCAGAACATGGTGTTGAACCTGCCGGGCGGCTCGGTGACGCTGGACGGCGTGGGGTTCACGGCCATCGGTCGCTTGCATCTGATCGAGATTCTCACCCAGCGCGCCCGTGACCTCGACATCCCCGTTCACTTCGAAACGCCGGTGACCGACCTGACCGCGCTCGACGCAGATCTCGTCGTGGGCGCGGACGGGCTCAATTCGCTTGTTCGGGAAAGCCTCGCCGCGCAATTCCGGCCGAGGATGGAGTTCTTCGGCAATCACTTCGCCTGGTTCGGTGCCACGATCCCCTTCGACACCCTGACCCAGACGTTCATCGAAACCGAGTACGGTCCGATGAACGCCCACCACTACCGCTACGCGCCGGACCGCAGCACCTTCATCGTGGAATGCAACGACGCCACCTTCCGCGCGGCAGGATTTGACGGCCTGAGCGAAGCGGAAAGCGCGGCGACATGCGGCGCGTTTTTCAGGGACGTTCTGAACGGCACGGCGTTGATCACCAACAAGTCCAACTGGCGGCAGTTCCCGCGCTTGTGGTGCGACAGCTGGATCGCGGATCGGTTTGTGCTGATGGGCGACGCGGTGCATACGGCGCATTTCTCGATCGGGTCGGGGACG
>JBCDGG010000014.1:0-49521 GCA_038757905.1 Pseudomonadota bacterium
CGCTCAGAAGGCGCCCTCCCGGCGATTGCGTGAAATCGCCGACTGGCAACAGGACCATCGAAGCGAGGCTTGCAGTGGCACGTAGCCAACAGGGGGGCACGAGCCATTTGATCGGCGCACAGCCAGAAATGGCACGACACGTTCATCGCTTCTTCTTGGAGCGCGATAGGCCGCGCAGCAACGCGGCAATCCAATGGCCAGAGGCTAAGAGGCGATCTCGTAGCCGCCATTATAGGCGTCGCTTTTTCTTCGGACCTGAGAATGCTCAACAATCCGTTCGCGGGCCACGCCTCGAAACTCTTCAATTGAAGCAAAACCCTTGCGGTCCAAATAGTCGCTCAGATCGTGTTTCAGCTCTTGGATGAGCTTCACACCAACGCCGCCGCTGCCCTTTTCTTCCATGGCGGCAGTGCAAACCTGCAGGTTACCCGCGCCATGCACGATGAAGTTGAACGCTTCGCGAAACCCTCTGATGCCGCCGATTCCGGAAATCGCCTTGTCAGGAAAGGCGCGCGAGATGTCCGACACACGCTGCAGGGCTTGGTGCAGAATAGCCAGCCCGCCCAACCCGCCAGAGGTCACCAACCCGTCGACCTCGACCTCGAATTTCATGGTTTCCGGATCCATCAAGGGGAGAGACGGAAACGTGTTGCACAGCGATATGGAGGACGCGCCCGAAGTGTAGGCGGCTGCGGCCGCGTCAACGAGAGTGGAGGTCGCCGGCGTCAGTTTGACCCAAATCGGGACGCTGACCGCGTCGGTCACCGCAGCGAGGATCGTTCGGATGATATCCTCATCATTGGCGATGTTTGCCCCCATATCCTTGCGGTCCATATGCGGGCAGGACAGGTTCAACTCAATCGCATCGCACCCGACCGCCACGCACGCCCTTGCAAGCTTGCGCCAATTCTCCATTTCCTCGTCATTTCCGGCACCGGCCATGATGGAGGCAATGAGCATTCGGTCCGGATAGGACGATTTGATCTCTTCCAGATCCGGCAGCCAAAGATCGAGCGGCTGATCCGAGATCAGCTCCCAATTCCAGGACGAATGAGACACCGTGTCCGGCCGTTTTGAGCGGGACACATAGGGCTTCGCTTCGCTCGTACGCTGAAAGATGGTCTTGGGCCCGGCGACGTTCTCGACGGGGTGCAGGCCGATCGTCTTGGTGACCACGCCGCCCCAGCCAGCCTCGAACGCCCTCAGGATCTTGCGCTTGCTCTCCGTCGGCGGCGCAGACGCCAGAACGAAGGGGTTCACAAACTCAAGGCCCGTGAAATGTGTGGAAAGAGTGCTCAACGCAGCAAATCCGATTGTTTCAGTCGGATTCGAGCGTCAACATGAAGCCTCGCGGAGTCAATACTTTTCCGAGAAGCCCCGTTTTGCGCCTGCGCAACGCTGTGACATGCGGAGCGCGCCAAGAGGCAGTGTGTCCCCTCGCTGGGTTTGCTCCCCTACTCTCCCCGAGCCCTGACCCGATGCTTTGGGCGTCGATCTCCTCAGTCGTTCTGTGCATTGCCGCCGGCGCCGCAGTCATCTGGCGCGCCCCATGCCGACAACGCCACACTCAGCGGCGATAGCCACGCTGAGACGAGGCTAGCGCAGCTCACGAGGTCAAAACCGCATCCGACACCGCTTCACCGGCGGCACCGCTAGCGGTCAAACACCCACAATCTCTCACTCCGTCGCGCGTCCAAAGGTGTGACCCTCGCCGGAGTCGACCCTGCCGATGGCGACGCACCGCGACGCGACGTTCAAGCCAACGCAGCGATCCATCCCCATCTGCTCGGGCTACAGTAGCCGCAGAAACGCTCTCGAAGACGGACCGGCCGACCGGGTCACCCAAGCCGGGTCAGCGCTTTCGGTGGCGACGCGAACGTGTCTGCCACGTGGTGCGATGCTGGCGCGCTGTGCTTCGGATTGGTTCGAACCAGTGTGGCGCTACTCCCGGTCAAACGACATGCGCGCGGTCTTAACTTCGTCCATCTGCTCATGGGACCAGAACACCAGTGGCTTGAGCATCTCGAGCAGGCCGCGGCCAAGGGGCGTCAACGCATACGTCACGGCGACCGGGGGCCCCGGCTCAACCGATCGGGTCAGGTAGCCATCGCGCTGCAGCCCGCGCAGGTTCTCGGTCAGGACACTTTGCGTAATGTCCCCAATGCAGCGCTTGAGGTCGCCGAAGCGCTTAGGTTCATCCTCCAGCGCAAGGATGATGATCATCCTCCACTTGCCCGTGACGTTCGACAGAACCGAACGGATCGAACAGTTGGAGGCTTCCGCTTTGCTCTCGACACCAATCGGTAGCATCTTCCACCCTGGTAGCATCTCACGACCAATGCGAGGAATAGGATAAGCAGTCCAGTAAGGCAACTATTTGCTTTGAAGGCTGGTAGCTTCGAACATACCAGGTTCCCTCAAGGTACGTAATTGCGATGTAGTTGGTTTTTGCTACTACGTATCGCATACCTACGAATCAGAGGAGTTTCTCTCATGACCCCGAAGGACCTGGTGCTTGCCCTCTTCACGGCAGCCTTTGTTGATCATGATCCCGAAGCCGCACGCCCGATCATCGCGGACGACTACACTCAACACAATCCGCAGATCGAAACCGGCGCTGAGCCATTCCTGCAGCTGATCCAGTTCATGGAAACGGCCGGGGTTACCGTGACGACGCATCGCGTCATCGCGGAGGGCGATCTGGTGGTGCTTCACAGCACGTTCGGCAATGCCGACGCACTCGGCGCACCATCCTTGGCGGCCTTCGATGTGTTCCGTGTCGAAGACGGGCTGGTGGTTGAGCATTGGGACAACCTGCAGCCGATCCCCGAAACCACCGTCTCAGGCCGCGGCATGACCGACGGTGCCACAGAGATCACGGATCTCGACAAGTCGGACGCCAATAAGGCGCTCGTGCTCGGATTTGTCCGGGATGTGTTGGGCGGCGCCGCTCCCGAGAACGCCCCGAAATACATGAACCCTGAGGTTTACATGCAGCACAATCCAAACCTCGCGGACGGGCTCGACGGGTTGATCGCGGGGACCAAAGCATGGGCCGAGCAAGGCTTTGTCATCACGTCCTTTGAGCCGCAGAACACCGTTGCGGAAGGCAACTTCGTCTTCGTAGCGTCGGACGCCATGGTGAGTGGCAAACCCTGGGCCTTCTTTGACCTTTGGCGCGTCGAAGACGGCCTGATCGTCGAGCATTGGGATGTCGTCGCGCCCACGCCCGACGCGATGGCCCACGACAACGGAAAGTTCTGAGCAGCAGCGATCGGCGGGTCGGGCCCATGCCAGAGCCCGCCGTTCAGACGCGCAGGGTCCATGGAAGGGGAGCAACCGAATGTATCGGCCCGGACCTGCCTTGCAACGACGCAGAGCGTCGCGTCAGGAAGGCGCTCCGGGAGCGGCACTAGCTTGCAAGAACGCCTCTCAAAGCCCTCTGGCAGTCGGCCAATGACCGGCCCTTCGGCGGCCAATAGGGAACGCTCGGCGCTCCGAGACGCGACAACAGCTCGGAGCGCTTTCTGTGCCCCTAAGAGAGCGCTGCGAACAATGTTCGCCAATGCCGACGCGAAGAGGATACAGCCTCCTTTCTGGCATCAGGCGATCATGCCTTCTTCAGGCTGGCCGATACGGTCGGAAGAAGCTCTGCGAAGCGATCCTCGACAGGGTTGAACCTCCGCCACTTGGGGCGTGGCAGAACGAGCGGCTTTCCACTTCGCGTGAGATAGGCGTTCTCAAATGCGGACATAAGGCCGGCGGCTGCCCCAAAATCAGCCCCATCAGCAAGGTGAGGTTCGAAAGTGTCGGGCGAGGCAAGGATGCCGCCAAACGCCGCCTGCCCCTGCAGGACCATCCAGCTCCGGAAATCCTCAAACGCGTCTTCCGAGCAGCCGCCCTGTACGAGATAGGCAAGGGCCCAAATCTCCTCGCGGTACGCATCCACCAACAGGGATTGCAGGAGCTTGGCGGCATCTTTGATGGACTTGGCCGTGTAGGCGCCCAGTCGATCCTCAATCCGCAGGAGCGTTTCACTGACCGAGCCGGACTGCGCCTCGGCGATGATCTCCCAGAAGAGCTTGTCGGACATGGGGGTCTTGTCCGGTGCGGGCAGCTTGGGCTTGGCCTCGTCACGGAGTTCTTCCTTCCAAACCGAGACCTGCTCCCTGTGCCGTTCCGCGACCCGGTAGCGAGACGACCAGCCCTCGAACGCGTCGACGGCATCGAGCGCCAGTTGTTTCTTGGTTGCGTAATCCGCGGCCATTCCCCGTTGGAACCGATCGGGTCCAGGTGTCTTGCGCTTCGCCTCCGGCAGCCCCTCATATCGCTCGACAGCCCTCTTCGCGCGCAGAAACTCGCGGAACACGTCCATATGGCTCGCGACATCGGCCCGCCGGATTTGCGCGGCCCGCTCCACATGCCCGGCATCCGCCAGCATATCGACAATCGGCCCGTAGCTGCCCGACAATCCAGCCACGGAGATGTTCGACATCACATCTCTCGAAACCAGGTGGACGCTCTTATTGTCCAGATGCTTTTGCGTGACCCAAAGAAAAAGGCCCGGGCTGAGATCGAAAATCGGGCCTTCGGTGAGTTCCGGCGGGGTATCCGCATCGCCGGAATCCCGCTTGGCTGCCAGAAGTGCGAAACACTGATCCCGGTCTTCAAACAACCCGTTGTAGTCAATCGAGAGCAGAGCCGTAATGTCTTGTGAAAGCATGTCTATTCGTCCCGTTCTACCCATGCGCGTTACGAAGCGGAAAGATGTCGAATTTATGTCGTCAGACCAGGTTTTCGATCAAGAGATGCGCCGGGATCCGAAGAAGCCCCCTCTTTTGCTCCGCGACCACTCGTAGCTGTGCCCTCAGGTGTCCGCCCAACCTCCTTTCCGCGCTGATTTGCGTGCCGGGCGCTCCGAAACTGCCGCTGAAACACCACAGTGTTGCCCGGCTTACCCTCGCTGGTTCCGCGGGAGACCCAATCAAGCATTCTACAATAGGATATCCAGACTATGAGACCTTCAATTCTAGCGCTTGTTGCCATCGGTCCATTTCTGACCGCAGCCTGCTCTGGCGCATCTTTCGATCCTCATTCCAACCCGGACATCTTCACGGCTCGTCTGGAAAACAACGTTGTCTCCGGCACGTACAACCCGGCTGGCTTCAACGCGCAATCGGTACAGAACCAGATCGATAATATTTGCGTGGATGCAGAGCTGGGTCGCTACGTTGAAGCACCAACAGCAGATGGCCTTGTTTCATTTACCGCCTCATGTGCGTCAGGCCCGAAACTGTCGCGAGCACTGCTTTCGGTAGAGCGGGAGTCGGACGACAGGTTTGTTAGCAGGATCATTGGTTCCTGAAGGTTCCATCGCCAATGCAGACACCCATGCCCTTGGCACAAGATCATCCACGAACCGCTTGCCTGCTCCACCTGCTCGATCACCAATTGCGGACTGCCCGACTTTCCCGACCACCGTTTGGATCATAGCAGTAGACCGCGTGAGGCCCACCCGCATCGGGGGGCATTTCTGCCCCTCTCAGGCCCCGGGAGCCCTTGAGAGGTTGATCGGGAGAGTACTGGCTGGGGTGGTAGGATTCGAACCTACGATACACGGTACCAAAAACCGCTGCCTTACCACTTGGCTACACCCCAACAGTGGCGAGCGATGTATCGCTGGCGTGGCGCGGGTGCAAGTGCCTTCGGTCGAGAATCGCGGAAAGCGGGAGGGTCGGGATCGGGCGTCAGATGTGAAGAGGGTCGGCTTTCGCCAGGCGGTCGAACGCGGCAAGGCTGCGCACAAGCGTCGGCATGGCGTCGAGCCGGATCATGTTGGGGCCGTCCGAGGGAGCCGTGTCCGGGTCCGGGTGCGTTTCGATGAAGACGGCGGCGATCCCGATGGACACCGCGGCCCGGGCAAGGACCGGCGCGAACTCGCGCTGTCCCCCCGATGCCCCGCCGAGGCCGCCGGGCTGCTGCACGGCGTGGGTTGCATCCATCACCACGGGCCAGCCGGTGCGCATCATTGTTGGCAGCGACCGCATGTCGGCGACCAGGGTGTTGTAGCCAAACGACACGCCGCGCTCCGTGAGCAGGATGCGCGCATTACCGGTCGCGGCGACCTTGTCCGCGACGTTCTGGATGTCCCACGGGGCCAGGAACTGGCCTTTCTTCACGTTCACGGCGGCGCCCGTCTCACCGGCGGCGACCAGCAGATCGGTCTGGCGGCAGAGGAAGGCGGGGATCTGCAGGATGTCGACGGCGTCCGCCGCCCGGGCGCAGTGGTCCGGGGCGTGCACGTCGGTGAGGGTCGGGCAGCCGACGGCGGCGCGCACCTCGGCGAGCAGATCGAGCCCCGCCTCCATGCCCGGGCCGCGCGTGCCGCCGAGCGACGTCCGATTCGCCTTGTCATAGCTCGCCTTGAACACGTAGCCGATGCCGGCCTCCGCGCAGGCGTCCGCCATGGTGCGCGCGATGGCGATGGCGTGATCGCGCCCCTCCAACTGGCAGGGCCCGGCGATCAGAACGAGCGGCTTGTCGTTGGCGAAGGTGACGGCCCCTGCGCCGGAGCCGACCGTGACCTGTTGCATTCCACCCTCCATCCGCGGTCGCGCCACCGGCCCTGCCGGGTCCGCGTCAGGAAGACACCTGTTCGCGCAGCACCGACGCCGTCAGCGAGAGCATGAGGTAGATACCGGCGAATATCACGAACGCAAGGGCGGTGTTTTCGAATGCCCGCGGGTAGGTCGGCTCGTCCGGTGCGACCGGAGACACCCCGATCGCCATGTAGCGGGTCTGGCGGTTGGCTTCGATCCGGGCGGTTTCGAGCTGCTGGGCGGCTTGTTGGAGGAGGAGCTGCCGGGTGGTCAGATCGGCCTCGGCGATCCTCAACTCGCCCGATACACGGGCGAGCGACGCCGCCCCTCCGGTGCTTTCCGTCATCGACGCGCGCAGATCTGACACCAGCGCCTGGAGCCGCGCGATCTCGCCCTCCACGGCGCGCACGCGGGCCTCGCTCGGGCGCGCGTTGGATTGCAGCTGCTGCAGTTCGAGCTGTTTCTGGCGCAGCTCCACCTCGAACGTGGTGATCTGCTGCATCAGGCTGCCCGTTTCCGAGGCCGGATCGAGAACGCCAAGCTGCTCCTGCAGCGCGAGCACACGCTCCTGGGCTTCCCTGACGCGTGTCTCTGCCGCCTCGAACGCCTCCGTCGCGCCCGACATCTGGTCTTCGCGGAGCCGCTGCGTGAGGTTGTCGACCTGTTCCTCGGCATAGCCGATCAGCGCTTCCGAAAACTCCTGACTGGCCTCCGGTGACGCGGCCACGACCTCCATCTTCAGGATGCCCTCCGTCGGGTCGAACCCGACCTCCACGTTGCGCGAGTAGACACGGTAGGCCGCCTCGTTCGAGGCTTCCGCTTCCAGCCGCTGTACAGGGTCGATCCAGTCCTGGCTGAAATGGCCCTTGAAGCCGCGATCGGCATCGAGCCGGAGCATCGCATCGCGCGACATCAGATAGGATTGCACGGTCGTGCTGTCCTGCTGGACGGCGAGCCCCGTGCCCTGAAACAGACCTCCGATACCGCCGGTGGCCGCATCGGCCTGTTGAATCACGAACTCCGAATGCGTGGCGTACATGGGCGTGGCGACGACGGAAAAGTACCAGCCAGCCACGGCCGTGGGCAGGAAGACGAAGAACGCCAGCCGGGTGAACAACAGCGCCGTCTTGCGCCGCCGCCGCTGGGCGATGTCGCGCTGGATCTTGTAGATCTCGCCGGCTTGCTCTTCGGGCACCTTGATGCCGGGCATCGGCGCCGGTTGCACCGCGGGCGGGGCGGGTTGCGTCACCGTGCTCGGCAAGCGCGCTGCTGTGCTGCCGGCCTCTGTCGCGGCGGTGCGGACGATGTCGAGCATGCTCGCGCGGCTGAACGGGTCGATCCCCTTGGCGCGGAGCAGACGGACGGCATCGAAGTCCGATGTGGGCGCCAGCCCGTGCTTGTGCGCCACGCGCCGGGCCATCCGCAACTGGCGGCCCGTCAGCCCCTCGCGTCGGATGGCGGCGATCTCCGTCTCGCTCTCGACCTCGGCGGGAGAGGCGATTTCGCCGGTCTGAGAGGCGGGCGGCGAAGTCGGGCCGCCCATATCCGAAGGGGCTGCGGACGCGCCGGGACTTTGTTCTGCGGGGCGCCCGTTCACGGAAACGGCGTCGTCGCCAGCCCGGCCCTGCTGACCGTTCAGCACGGACCGCCGGATCTCCACGGGATCGACACCTTCGACCAGGGGCGCATCCGGGCGCAGCCGGTACTTGCGGACCTTAGGCATGGTAGTCATAGAGCGCCTGCGCCTCTTCCAGTGTCTCGAACTGGTGGAGCTTGCCATTGCGCAACACGGCGGCGGATCGCGCGAACCTCTCCAGCGTGCGCGCCTGGTGCGATACGATCACCACCGTCGTGTCCTTCAGCCGCTCCCGCAGGATCGAGCCGGCCTTGCGGTTAAAATCGACATCGGTGGTGTGCGGCATGCCTTCGTCGATCAGGTAAACGTCGAAGTCGAGCGCCAGCATCAGCGAGAAGCAGAAGCGCGCACGCATGCCCTGGCTATAGGTGCCCACGGGCATGTCGAAATACTCGTCGATCCCGGTGAGCCATCGCGAGAAAGCCTCCACATAATCCGGATCGAGCCCATAGAGCCGCGCGATATAGCGCGCGTTCTCCATCCCCGAATGACGGTTCACCACCCCGCCCATGAAGCCCAACGGGAAGGACACGTTGCAATAGCGGCGGATCTCGCCCTCGTCAGGCTTCTCGAGCCCTGCGATCATGTTGATCAGCGTGGTCTTTCCCGTCCCGTTCGGGGCCAGGATGCCGATGGATTTGCCCAGCTCTACGCGCAGGCTGGCCCGGTCAAGGATCACCTTGCGCTGGGTGCCCGTCCAGAAGGACTTGCTGACGTTGCTGAGCTCGATCATGGCAAATGGCCCGCAGGCGCCCGTCGGTTGTCACACAGGGTTAATCGTCCAATCTGGCCATACTATGTCTGGCAAAGAGGTAAATGTTCAATGGACGCCGTCCGCGCAGGCTTGCACCTTCGGGCGGCGGCGATAGGTCTGCGCCATGTCTCGCACGGACGCGCCCCTTCCACTCACGCGCCGGATCTCCGAATGCAACCTGTGTTCGGACCGGTTCGCCGCCACGGCGACGGGGCACGCCCCACGGCCCGTGGTCTGGTTCCGGCCAGGCACCCGCGTGCTGATCGCCGGACAGGCGCCCGGCGCCCGTGTCCATGCCAGCGGCCGGCCGTTCGACGATCCGTCGGGGGACCGGCTGCGCGCGTGGCTCGGCCTTGACCGGGCGGCGTTCTACGACACCGCGCGGGTGTCGATCCTGCCCATGGCCTTTTGCTTTCCGGGCTACGACGCGAAGGGCGCGGATCTGCCCCCGCCCAAGCTTTGCGCCGCCACATGGCACGCCGAAGCGCTTGCGTTCGTCGGCCCGGTGCCGCTCGTGGTTCTTGTGGGCGGCTATGCCCATCGCTACCACCTTGGGTCGGCGGGGGCGCGGGGCGGCGTCACGGCCACGGTCGCCCGCTGGCGGGAACACGCGCCGAAGGTGTTTCCCTTGCCCCATCCGTCGTGGCGCAATACCGCGTGGCTGAAGAAGAACCCTTGGATGGAGGCGGAGTTGCTGCCGGTCCTGCGCGCCCATGTGGCCGAAGTGATGACGCCGAACGCAAAGAAAGAGGCCTCGCTTGGCTGAGCCCGAAACGCCCCTCGACCTTGCCCATGCGGCCATGGAAAGCGCGCCTGAGGACGGCGCGGCGCGGCTGCAGTTCTATGAACGCCTCGTCGAGGGGGAGCTGTTTCTGATGCTCGCGGCGGAACCTGTGGGCGCTGTCGTCGAGCCCCGGATCTTCCCGCTCGACGATGGCGACTACGTGCTTGTCTACGATCGCGAGGATCGGCTGTCGCGCTTCGCCGGGGGCCCCACGCCCTATGCCGCGCTCGCCGGGCGCCGCGTCGTGGAGATGCTGGCCCAGCGCGACATCGGCCTGGGGCTGAACCTGGGCGAAGCCCCGTCGGAGATGCTGCTGCCGCCGGAAGTCGTGGACTGGCTGGCAGAAACCCTGTCCGCTCGGCCGACGATCGCTGACGCCCAGCCGCGCGAGATAGCGCCGCCCTCGGATCTGCCCCAGGCGCTGCTGACGGCGATCGACGGCAAGCTGGCGCGCATGGGAGGCCTCGCGGCGCGGGCCTATCTCGCGCAGGTCACCTACGACACGGGCGCCCATTCCCACCTTCTGGCCTTCATCGATCCCGCCGATGGCGCGGAGGACACCCTTGCCCGCGCCGTTGGCGAAGCCTTGACCTTCTCCGGGTTGGAGACCGGGTCGCTCGATGTCGCGTTCTTGGCGGACAGCCACATCCTGTCAGCCCGCCTGTCCCGGGCGGCACTGCGGTTCGATCTGCCGACCCCTGAGGTGACGGAGCCCCCCCGCCCGCCGGGCAGCGACCCCGACGCCCCGCCGCGACTGCGCTGACCTGCTGGGTCTTCCAGAGGATCGAACGCAGCTGCCCCCCTCCCGACCCACAGGACCGGGCCGCTGGCTGGGGCCAGCCAAGGGGCGCCCAATGATCGGGCGCCCCTCAGATCAGGCGGCGTGGGCCAGATCCGGCTGGCTGTCCGACCACGCCAGGTCCCCGGCATAGACCCGCGCGACCGCGCCGTTCTCGTCCAGCGTGCAGAGCGCGAGCCAGCCATTGTCGAACAGGGCGCGCACTTCCGGGTGGCGCTCCAGAATCCCGGTGATGGCCGCCTCAGGTGCGGCGATGGCGACGGTCAAGCGCAGGGGATCATGAACGAAGTCCGAGCCGTCATGCACCGATTGGAACGGCAGGCCCGGGCGCAGGTCACCGCCGTTGCCCTCCACCACGCCGATCCCGCCGACCACGTTGTGCAGCAGCTTGTCGCCGCCGCCGAACAGGGTCGGCGCTGCGGTCGAGCCGAAGTATTGGAGCGAGATCCAGCTGGCGACGACGACCGGAGCGGTCAAGATCAGCTCCAGCACAGGATAGTCGCGCGCCGCGTCGGCTTCCCACTCGTAGGAGTGCAAGAAGGCCCGACCCGTCAGATCGCGCCCGGCGGTCATGCCGCGCGGCGCGGCGATAAAGGCGGAGCATCCCGCCAGCGCCCATTCCGGGCGCACCTCGGCCCAGTCGCCCGCGCGCGCCGGTAGGCGCGCGGCCTCGGCCCCCGGCAGGCGTGCCGCCCGCTCCCCCCGCGTGATGGAGCCTGCCGCCTCGAGCCAGGCCTGAGCCTGCGCGACTTCGGGGGTGTTCGGCGCGTCGAACAGCGTCACGGCATCCGTGGTCGTATCGTGCAGCGCCGCGACGAACCGCGTGTCGTCCGGCACCGAGAGGCCCCGTTCGGCAAGCCCCGCGCGCACCTCAGGCGCGTTGAGCAGGTTGGCCAGCAGGCGTGCGTTCTCTTCCCCGGAATGGCCGCCGCAGGCGCCGCAGTCGAGCGCCGCCGCATGGGGGTTGTTGGTGACCTGCGCACCATGTCCGGCCAGCAAGACCAGAGGGGCGAACGTGCCGGTGAGGGACATCGCGCGCAGCACCGCCTCCGCCATGTCGATCCGCGCCGCATCGGGGAGCGCTTCGTCGAACTCGGGCGCCGGGGCGGCCGCGGCGCAGGTGCTCTGTGGCTTGCCGAGGCTGTCGCGCACGAGCTTGCCGAGGAAGGCCGGCCCGGCCGTCTCGACAAAGGCGAAGCACGAGACGGCGCTGCTCCGGAACCGTTCCCAGGCGCGTTGGCTCTGCCCGACCTCGCGGGCGCGGTCCGCCTCGCAGGCCGCGACCATGGAGCGGGTGGTAACGCTCGGGGTCAAGAGAACGGGGCAGCGCGCCTCCGTCGTGTCAGATGCGGTGGGACGGTGCTCAATGGCGATCCCGAAGAACCCGGCAAAGCCGAGGGTCTCGACCGCGCTGTCCTGGGCTTCGAGGGCCCTGCGGAACACCTCGGAGCGGACGTCGATACAGAAAGCGGCCTGCAGGGCGGGCCGGGACTGCGCCGCGGCGGGCGCAGCCGGTGCCGCCAGAGCCGACGCCAACGCACGCCGCGCCGCGATGTCCGCGGCGTCTTGCAAGGCCGCATCTATCCGGTCCTCGGCGCTCGGCGCGGCCCCGGTCGAATAGGCCGGCCGGGCCGCCGCCCAGAGCGCGCCCACCTCCGGCAGCGCATCGAGCAGCGCCGCCTCCCACATAAGGCGGATGGCCAGAAGATCGGCCGCCGCGCCGTCGTCCCGCCCCTTCTGGTCGGCAATCCAGCGTTGCCCGCGGGCATATTGGGCCCAGCCCGGCACCGTCATCAGCAACCGGTGGAAGTAGAGGGTATGCGCGTCGTCCGGCAGATCCAAGACGCGCGCCGCATCGTGCATGGCTGTCTCGGCCGTTGCCGGGGCGGCGGCGAACGCGCCGCGCAGGGCCGCGAGGCCGGCGATGTCATAGGTCCGGTCGACCGACGCCGTGTCCCGCCACGCCGCATAGAGGGACGGGGCCACGAGCTGCCAGCCCGCCTGCCCGGCGTCGAAATGTTGCGCGGCCAGCGCCCCGATCCGTTCGGTAACAAGCGCCGGTACGTCGATCCCCGTGAGCTCCGCGGCCAGATCGGCCAGTGTCGGCAGCGCTATGGGCGCCGCTGCAGGCCGCTCGGCCGCCGCCGCAAGCGTTGCGGCGTCGCCGATCCCGGCGCGGGCCGCCGCCTGTGCCAGATCGGCCGATGTGATCTCGCCGGACCGGATCTTTTTGGCGTAGTGCGCCCTTTCGGGCAGGATGCGGGTTCCGGCCACCTTTCCCAGAAGGGCAGCGGTCCCGGTCAGCGACTGGTCGGACTGGCCCAGAAAGGGGTTCACGGCGACGGCGGAGGCGATTGGCCAGACCGGAGGCACCGCCCCGACGGCCGCACCCGCCGCATCGCGCAAGGTTTGGAGGGCCGGGCCGGAAATCGCGAGGTCGGAGGGCTTGGCGTGCTGGTTCATGGCGTGTCCTTCCAGTCAGGGGAGCAGTCGGAGGGGGCGCCCCTCGGAGGGGCGTGCAGGGGTATTGGATCGCGGGTCAGGCGGGGCGGCGGGCATAGCCGCCGACCGCCCTGTGGAAGAGCGCGCCCGCGTAGAAGCCGTTGGCAATATGCGTGCGCAGGCGCCGCGCCAGGGGGGCCTCTGCCCAGAAGGGCATCGTGGCCTGCAGCGCGGCAATCGCGGCGAAGGCGCCGATGGCGCACATCAGCGCCGCGATCTGCCCCGACGTGGCCGTCGGCGCGGCTGGCAGCATGGCCCCTGCGAGGACCTTCGCCATACCGTGGAGGGCAAGGTAGACCAGGGCCACCGCCGCGGTGGCACCCGCGAGCCGGATCACCAGGATCTGCCGCCCGGGTGCGGCCAGCGCCGGAACCAGCATCGGCATCAGGCCGAGCGCCATGATCGCCCCGAGCCCCAGGGCCTGGGGGGACGCGCCGAACACGGCCCCGGCCCCCGCGGCCAGCACGACGTAGACAGCGCCCGCGAGGCCCATCGCCGTGAGCACCTGCACCGGGTGGGCCGCGGTGACGCTGGGGATCGACCGGGCCGCCTTCACGCGCACCACCGCTCCGCCCGCGGACAGGAAGGCGTGCGCCTTGTAGAGGGAATGCGCCACGATATGCAGAAGGGCGATCGGGAACAGCGCGAGGCCGACCTGCAGCATCATGAAGCCCATCTGCGCGATAGTGGACCAGGCCAGGGCCGTTTTCGCGGCCGGCTGCGTGAGCATCACGACAGATCCCCAGAGCGCGGTCAGACCGCCGAGGAAGGCCAACGCGACCAGCGTGCCCGGCGCCAGCAGCATGACGTCGGCGAAGCGCAGAACGAGCACGCCACCAGCGTTGACGATACCGGCGTGCAGCAGCGCCGACACCGGCGTCGGCGTCTCCATCACTTCGACGAGCCAGCCGTGCAGCGGCACCTGCGCAGATTTCAACGCCGCGGCCAGCGCGATCATCGCCGCGGCGGTGCCGAGGCCCAGGAAGTCGTCGCCCGAACCGGCGGCTGCGAGGATGGTTGCAATGTCGGTCGTGCCATAGCCGACCCAGAGCATCACGAGCGCCGTCAGCAGCGCCGCGTCCGACGTACGCGCGACGATCGCTTTCTTGAGCGCGGCGAGCCGGGCCGCCCGGCGACCGGGGTAGAATGTCAGCAGCTTGTCGAGTGCGAGGCTCATGCCGACCCAGCCGATCAACAGCTGTACCAGATTGCCCGCGGTGACCATCAGCAGGACCCCGGCGACCGTCAGGCCGAGCCACCCGACGAAGGCGCCCTGACGGTCATGGCCATCGAGATAGCGCAGCGAGTACCGCGTCACGACCCATCCCAGAAACGCCACAAGGGCGAACATCACCGTCGACAGAATGTCGATCCGGACGGACAGGCCCATGCCAGCCCAGCCGATCAGCGGGGATGTCGCCGGGCCGATCCCGATCAGCGTCAGGAGTGCGGCCCCCGCGAAACCGATCGCCAGCAGCATCGCCATCTCTGCCTCGTGCAGCACCCGGCCGGGACGCAGGCCGGGCGACCGGATTGCGCGGAGAGAGACCGCCGCCAATACAGCAATGGCCAGAAGAGGCAGAAGGGCGAGAAGGTCGGGCATCGGTGGCTCCGTGATGCGTGTCGGACTGGTGCGTCGGATTACCGCCCCCACAGCCAAGTATAAAATTCATTGTTTAGCTCGAAACGTTCTACTAAATCGAACGGTATGGCGGATCTGAATTACAACCACCTGCGCTACTTCTGGATCGTGGCCCATGACGGGAACCTCACGCGCGCGGCAGGGCGGCTGAACCTGTCGCAATCCGCGCTCTCGGTTCAGATCGGCAAGCTGGAGGAACGGCTAGGCACGAAGCTGTTCGAGAAGCGCGGGCGCGGCCTTGCCCTAACCGAAGCCGGGCGGATCGCGCGGGACCATGCCGACACGATCTTTTCCACCGGGCGGGAGCTGCAGGCGACGCTGGCGCAGGGCGCCGGAGCACGGCGGGTGTTGCGGGTGGGCGCCCTCGCAACGCTCAGCCGCAACTTCCAGCTCGGGTTCCTGCGGCCTCTGATCGGCCGGTCGGACGTAGAGGTTGTGTTGCGCTCCGGGGCACTCGCCGATCTTCTGGCGAGCCTCGTGGCGCATCGGCTTGATCTCGTACTGGTGAACGAGCCGCCGCTGCGCGACGCCGCGACCCCCTGGATCGCCAAGGTGATCGACAGCCAGTCCGTCAGCCTTGTCGGCACGCCCGGGCGCCTGGCCGGGCGCACCGATCTGGCCGCCCTGCTGGCGGCAGAACCGCTGGTGCTGCCCACGGTGGAAAGCCCCCTGCGCGGCGGTATCGACGCGCTGCTCGCGGGCCTCGGGATCGCACCGGCCATCGCCGCCGAGATCGACGATATGGCCATGATCCGGCTGCTGGCGCGGGAGGATGCCGGGCTCGCCGTCGTGCCGCCCATCGTCGTGGCCGACGAGCTTGCCGCGGGCAAGCTGATCGAGGCGCACAGCTTCACCGATCTGGCCGAGCGCTTCACCGCCGTGACGCTGGAGCGGCGGTTTCCGAACCCGCTGATCACGGACCTCTTCGGCGCCCTTGCCCCCTTGTCGGACATGGGGGACGGTCCGGCCGCCTCCGGCGGGGATATTTGAGGCAAGATGAACGGGGGCCGTTCGCGCCGGGCGAGATCGGTCAGGGCTGGATCAAGCGGTCAGGCGGCAGAGGAGAAGCGGGCGAAGGCGGCCGCGATGGTGGCGGCGTTGAGCGGCTTCTCCACGAAGGTCAGGCCGCTATGCTCGGCCTCCATCTCGTGCCGGTTGTAGCCCGAGGCAAAGACCACCGCGACGCCCCTGTCCATGAGCCCGCGGCCGAAGTCCAGCGACAGGCCCTCGCCGGCGATGTTGACGTCGAGCAGCGCGCATTCGAAGGAAACCGCCTCAGACTGCGCGGCGGCGGCGGCGCGGCGCAGGTTGTGGACGACGTGAACCTGTCGGAAACCCATGTCTTTAAGCGTTTGGGTGGTATCCAGGGCGATGATGATCTCGTCTTCGAGGTAGAGAATTGAAGTGTCACTCGGCAGCATCGGCACCCGGTTCGCGAAGGCTTTCCCGCGCGATAGCATAGTCGAATTCCATCACGCAACGCAGCCCTTCCTGGCGCCAGTCCATCTCGACCTTGCCTTCCAGGCCACCCTCGATGGTTGAACTGATGAGCTGGCTTCCGAAACCGGCTTCGCCGCGCCCTGTCACCCTTGGCCCGCCCTGCTCTGTCCAGACCAGGCGCACGCGCTCGCCCTCGCCCTCGTCGATGCGGCTCCAGGACAGGGAGACCGTGCCGACGGAGTTGGAGAATGCGCCGTATTTGGCGGCATTGGTCGCCAGTTCGTGGACAGCCATGCCGACGGCGAGCGTCGCGCGGGCGTTGAGCAGCAGATCCGGCCCGCGAAGCTGCACACGGTCGGCGCCGTAGACATCGGTCAACTCGGGCTCCAGGATTGCGCGCACGCGTGCTGCCCCCCAGTTCGCCGTCGTGAGCAGCCGGTGGGTGTTGGCCAGCGCCTCGATCCGTTTGGCCAGCGTCTCGAACACTTCGGTGTCGGTTTCCGCCTCGCGCCGGGCGCGGTTCACCAGGGCCAGCACATTCGACAGCATGTTCTTGACGCGGTGCTGCAGCTCTTTCATCACGCGCTGCAGCTCGCGGCTCATATCCGCCTGGTGGGTGACGTCCCGGACGTTCAGCCCCACGGCGCGCACTTGGGGGCCGCCGTCGAGGGAGCCCCCTTCTTCTGCAATCGGATACCAATCGACCTCCCAGACGCGTTCCTCTTCGGGAAAGGCGTCCGTATGGCCGGAGATCCGCCTGTCGAGCACAGGCTCGCCGGTGCGCAAAACCGTTGCCACGGGCCCGGCCAGTTCGTCGGACAGACGCGGCATGATCTCGCGGATGGTGCGGCCGTAATGCTCCTCGATCGCGGTTCCGTCGATCTCCGCCATCCGCTGGTTGACCCGGAGAAAGCGCAGATCGCTGTCGACCAGCGCCATCGCCTGGGGCGACACGCGATAGAGCTCTTCGATCTCCGCGAGGTTCTTCTGCGCCAGCGCGCGCTGATGCTCAATCTCGCGGGCATAGGTGCGCAACTCGGTCACGTTGGTCAGGGTGAAGATCACGCCGGAGGGGGGGGCGCCCTCGGTGCGGTAGGGCAGCACGCGCAGCACCAGCTCGCTCAGGCCGTCGGTGGTCTGCAGCTCGGCTTCCTGCGCGTCCCCGGTCGACAAAACGGCCTCTGCCAGCCCGACAAGCGTCACCATCGAGATATCCGAGCCGATATCGTCGATCCGGCGCCCGCGATCCAATTCCACGAACCGGAAATAGGCCTGCGCCTCCGGGGTGAAGCTGCGCAGGCGCAGATCGTCATCCAGGAAGACGGTCGGGATGCGCGTGGAGCGGATGAAGTTGGACAGGTCTGAGTTGACTTCGTTGAGCTCCGCGACCTTGTTCTGCAGCTCTTCGTTGATGGTCGAGAGCTCTTCGTTGGCCGATTGCAGCTCCTCGTTCATCGACATCATTTCTTCGTTCGAGGATTTCAGTTCCTCGTTCGATGTCTCCAGCTCCTCCACCGTCGTGCGGATCGTCTGGCGGGCGCCGTCGAGCTGTTCCTCGAGGTCGCGGACGTAGTCCGTGATGCCGTTGTCGTCTGTATCGCGGTGGCCTGGACGGTCTTCGCGGATGTCGAGATAGTCTCGCAGGACCAGCAGCGTGGTGTCGTCCTCCAGCCGCTCGAGCGACAGCACGATGCGCGCCATCTTGCCCTGCACTTCGCCCTGGTATTCGCGTTCGGAACGTTCGCCCCGTTCCGGCTGCAAGTTGATCAGACGCCGGGTGACGCCTTCCAGCTCCGGGCGGATCAGGTGCAAAAGACCCGTCTTCGTCGCGCCGGGTTTGACCTGCAGATACTTCGCGGCCCCCTCGGAGGCGTAGATGACCTCGTTGGAGAGATTGAGCAGCAGATAGGGCGGCACGTGGCCCGCCAGAAGGGCCTGTTCATAGGAGCGCTGATGAAAATCCGACGCCAGAGAATCCCCGGTGACGCTCGGCGTGATCGTCGGCAGCCCGACATTGGGCAGGTTCAGCGGCCGCGCCGGCCCGGCCCGACGCTGGAACAGGCGCGCGGGGCCGACCAAATCGGCGAAGTAGCGTTGCAGAACGGGCGGGTTCTCCGACGGTCCGATGAACAGAAAGCCGCCCTCGCGCAGCGCGTAGTGAAACACGCGGATCGCCAGTTCCTGCAGCACCTGATCGAAGTAGATCGTCACGTTGCGGCAGGACACGAGATCGAGCTTCGAAAAGGGCGGATCCTTGATGATCGACTGGTTGGAGAACCTCACGATGTCGCGCAGGCTGGGGGCGACCTCATAACCGCCCGGCGTGGGGCGGAAGTAGCGCTCCAGAAACTCCGCCGGGACCTCGTCGGCGATGGAGTTCGGGTATATCCCGCGCCGCGCGACGCGCAATGCCTCGTCGTCGATGTCGGTCCCGAAGATCGACATGCGCGGTCCGGCATCGACGCGGCGCACCTCCTCGGCGAGCAGTATCGCGATGGAGTAAGCTTCCTGCCCTGTCGAGCAGCCGGGCACCCACACCCGGATCTCTTCGTCTCTCTCGCGGGCCTGGATCATCTTGGGCAGCACGTTATCGCGCAGAGCCTCGAAAGCGTCGTTGTCGCGGAAAAACGCGGTGACGTTGATGAGTAGATCGCGAAACAGCCGCCCCGCCTCGGCCTTATTGTCGATGAGTTCTTTCAGATAATCAGACGGTGCGTCGATCCCGAGCACGGACATGCGCACCGCGAGGCGGCGTAGAAACGTCCCCTCCTTGTAATGCGCGAAGTCGTGGCCCGTGCGGTAGCGCACGTGTTTGGCGACGCGTTCGATGAACTCCGCGTCGTTGCGGATCGACGGCTCGATGCCGGACCGGCGGTTGTAGTAGTCGTTGACGACATCGACCATCTCCGAGGACGGCAGCACGAGATCCACCGCGCCGGTGGCGAGGGCGGATCGGGGCATCCCATCGTACTTCGCCTGTTTCGGGTCCTGAACGAAGACGAGCCCCCCCGCCTCCTTGATCGCTTTCACGCCGACGGAACCGTCGGAGCCTGTGCCCGATAGGATGATGCCCGTGGCGTTGGGCCCGCAGGAGGCGGCGAGCGATACCAGGAACTTGTCGATCGGCCGCCGCAAGCCGCGGGGGCTGTCGAACGCCTCAAGATGCAGCGTCGTGCCGTCCAGCGTCAGCGACGAGCCCGGCGGGATCAGGTAGATGTTGCCGGGGCGCACCTCCATGCCATCGGTGATGGACTGAACAGGCGTATGGGTCCGTTTGGACAGCAGTTCCGGCAGGAGGCTCTCGTGGTCCGGGTCCAGATGCTGGACCAGTACCAGCGCAAGGTCGTGCCGCTCCGGCAGGTGCGACAGCAGCGTCTGGAAGGCTTCCAGCCCCCCGGCGGAGGCGCCGATCCCGATGATCAGGGGCGATGAGGCGTCGCGCATCATCGGCGCATCGTCCGGTGCTTCCGGCATGGCATCGGTGCCCTCTGCCGCAGGCGCGTTGAACTCCGTCTCGTCGATCTCAGTGTCGCGGTCCTGCGGCATGGTATCGTGCCTTGTTCAAAGTCCGTCCTGTCTGACCTAAAGTATTCAGCGAGGCTTTGAATGTGGCAAAGACGCAAGACTCTATGACGGACGACGAAAACACAGAAGGCAAACGAGCCGGGCTGGACCGCCTGGAGGAGTTGTTCGAACGCTCGCCGGTTGCACTGACCCTCGCGGATCTGACCGCGCCGGACGTGCCGCTGGTTGTGGCCAACAGCGCGTTCCTCGATCTCACGGGATATCACCGCCACGAGGTGGTGGGGCGCAATTGCCGGTTTTTGCAGAACGATCTAGACAATATGGAAGCGCGCGCCGAGGTGCGCGAGGTTCTGGCGAGAAACGGCCAGGGCCAGATCGTGTTCCGCAACCGGCGCAAGAACGGCGAGGCGTTCGACAATCTGCTGTTTCTGCAGGCGCTGATCGAACGCGACGGCCAGACACGGTACTTTCTGGGCTCGCAGTTCCTCTTGGAGCCGAGCACCACCGAAAAGCGGATCGACAGTCACCTCGCCCAGATCGACATCGCGGTGGCGCGGGCCGTCGAAACCCAGAAGTCGCTGCGGGCCGAACAGCGGCGGATGTTCGCCAACGCCGCCCATGCCGTGGCCAATGCCTGGCTGGCGCTGCGCTCCTGAGGGCACTTCAGCGCGCGTGTTGCTGTCGGATGTCAGCTCATCCGCTCGACAAGGCGGTCGCAGGCCGCACCGACGAGGCGGTAAAGCACAAGCGCCAGCAGGGCCAGCACAATGAGGGCCGCAAACATCAGATCGGTCTTTGCCCGCCCGTTGGCCAGCAGCATCAGGTAGCCCAGCCCGCCCGCGGCCCCCACCCATTCTCCGATCACCGCGCCGATCGGCGCGTAGACGGCGGCAAGCCGCAAACCCGAGGCGAGCGAGGGGACGGCCGCCGGCACGCGGACGCGCCACATCATGCGCCCGGGCGAGGCGCCCATCGTGCGGCCCAGATCGAGCCATCCCGCCGGCGTGCGCATCAGGCCGTCGAAGAAGGAGGAGGCGACCGGAAAGAAGATGATCAGCACCGCCATGAGCACCTTCGAGGCCATGCCGTAGCCCAGCCACAGCGTTAGGATCGGCGCCAGGGCGAACACCGGCAACGCCTGCGTGACGATCAGCGCCGGACGGACAAGCGCCCGCGCCACCGGCGAAACCGCCAGCCAGATCGCCGTGGCCGCGCCCAGCGACGCGCCGATGACGAGGCCCAGCACAACCTCGACCGCCGTGATGCCCGTGTGATAGGCGATCAGGCCCGCGTTCTCCCACAAGGCGAGCGCAACCCGTCCGGGCCCGGGCAGGACGAAGGGGGGCAGATCGAACAGCCGCACCAGGGCCTCCCACAGGGTCAGGAGCACCACGGCCACCAGCACGGCCTTTGCGCCCCGGGGCCAGGACCGCGACGGGGCCGGGCCGTGCGCGCCCGTGCGGGGGCTCAAGGCCCCCCGCGGGCGCCCTTCGTCGGTCGGGGCGCTCATGCCGCCCTCAACCGCGCCATCAGCTCGGCGCCGTACTGCATCGTTTCCGGCGCGGCGCTATCGCGGATGGCGGGGCTCACCGGGGGCGGAACGCGGTGCAGCCCGCCCTCCTCCATCAGATAGACGAGATCGCCCATGCGGGCGGCCTCCGCCGGATCGTGGGTGACAAGCAGCACCGTGCGCCCCGCCAGCGTCTCCGCCGACAGCTCCTGCATCTCTGCCCGCGTTCGCGCATCCAGTGCCGAAAACGGCTCGTCGAGCAGAACGATGGGGCGGTCCTCCATCAGGGTCCGCGCCAGCGCCACGCGCTGGCGCTGCCCGCCGGAAAGCTGCGCGGGCCGCTTGCCCGCATGGGCACTCAGCCGCAGCCGGTCGACCAGCGCCTCCGCCCGCGCGGTGTCGACGCGCGCGCCGCGCAGGCGCGCGCCCAGCGCGATGTTGCCGCGCACGTCGAGCCACGGAAGCAGCAGATCCTCCTGCGCCATATAGGCCACCCGATCCGCAAGGGGCACCGCGTCATCGGCCGCGATCCGGCCGTCGAACGTCACACCGGTGTCGAGCCCCGCGATCAGGCGCAACGCGGTGGACTTGCCGCAGCCGGAGGCCCCGAGCAGACAGGTCCACCCGCCCCCCACGAGGTCGAGCGAGACATCGCGGAAGAGCGGCGCGCCGTCGATCCGCGCCGTACCCGCCAGGGTGACACCCGGTGCATGCATCGTCCTGCGCCCCGTACCCGCGCTCAGCCGCCCGACAGCAGCGCGCCGACATCCACGGACAACTCCGAGACCGGGCGCGCGCTCTCCAAAAGCTCCTGCTGCACGAGAAACGCCTCGAAATGCGCGTAGCGGGCATAGTCGAATGCCGCGGGCGACAGGGCGAACCGCGGCAACGTATCGGAAAACGCGCGCTCATTGAGCTCGTCGCGCAACTCCGGCGACGTCCCGGCGAAGATCTCCCACGCCGCCTCGGGATTGTTGACGATGAACTGCAGCGCCTGCTCGGTCGCCGTCAGAAACCGCGAGATCATCTCGGGGTCCATCAGATCCCGATTGGCCACGTAGATCAACTCGTCGAAGGCCGGAACTCCGAGTTCCTCCAGATAGAAGCACCGCCCCGGCACGCCCTCGATATCCATCTGCGTCAGCTCGAAGTTGCGGTAGGCGCCGATCACCGCGTCGACCTGACCGGACATCAGGGCCGGGCTGATCGAGAAGTTCACGTTGATCAGCTCGATATCGTCGAGCACCAGGCCAGCGCCGCCCAGAAGCTCCGTCAGCAGCGCTTCCTCCACACCGGCGACCGAGAAGCCCACCTTGCGGCCCTTGAGATCCGCAATCTCCTGCACCGGGCCATCCTCCAGCACGGCCAGGCAGTTGAGCGGTGTCGCGATCAGCGTGCCGACCCGGGTCAAAGGCAGACCCTCGGCCACTTGCAGATGCAGCTGGGGCTGATACGAGATGGCGAGATCGGCGCGGCCGGCCGCCACGGTCTTCGGCGGGGCCGAGGGATCCGCCGGCGCGATCACGTCGACCTCCAGACCCTGATCGGCGAAGTAGCCGCGCTCCTCCGCGATGATGATCGGGGCATGATTGGGGTTCACGTACCAATCGAGCAGCAACGTCATCTTGTCCTGTGCAAACGCGGGGCCAGCCGCGCAGAACGCGGCCATCAGCGTGAAGCTTCGGATCATGTCTCAATCCTTTCCTGATCGTCTGCGCCGGCCGACGGCCAGAGCGCGTGAAAATGATGAACGGGCCCGTGGCCCTGTCCGATGTCGAGCGTGTCCGCCGCAGCGATGGCACCGTTGAGCCAGGCCTTGGCCGTGCGCGCCGCGCTCTCCACGTCCTGCCCCTTCGCCAGTTCCGCGGCGATGGCAGACGACAGCGTGCACCCGGTGCCATGGGTGTTCGCGGTGGCGATGCGCGGGGCCTCCAGCCAGATCGCGGCGCCCTCGGTCACCAGAAGGTCGGGGCTTTCTCCACCGTCCAGATGGCCGCCCTTCACCAGAATGGCACGCGGCCCGAGGGAGAGCAGGGCAGCCGCCTGAACCGCAATCTGCTCGCGGTCGGTGGCAACCGGCGCATCGAGCAGGCGCGCCGCCTCGGGCAGGTTCGGGGTCAGCAGCGTGGCGCGCGGCAGAAGCACCTCGCGCACGGCGTTCACGGCGTTGTCGGGCAGGAGCGGCGCGCCGCCCTTGGCCACCATCACGGGGTCGACGACAATGGGCGCCGAGACCCGTTCCAACGCGCCGGCCACGCAGCGCGCGGTCTCGGCCGAGGCGATCATGCCCACCTTCACCGCGTCCACCCGCACGTCGACGAGGACCTCGGCGATCTGGCTGGCCACGAAGTCCGGCGAGACGCTTTCGACCCCGGCGACGCCTGTGGTGTTCTGCGCCGTCAGGGCGGTGATTGCCGCCATCCCGTAGACGCCCCGCGCCGAGAAGGCCTTCAGATCCGCCTGGATGCCCGCCCCTCCGGAGGGATCGGACCCGGCGATGGAGAGTGCTGTGGGGATCATGCCGCGCCCTCCAGTTCCCGGGTCATCGCCGCGCAGATCGCGCGGGCGGCGGCCTCCGGATCCTCCTGACCGCAAATGGCCGAGACGACGGCCAGCCCATGCACACCCGCCCGGACCGCGGGCGCGGCATCTGCGGCAGTCACACCGCCGATCGCGACGGCTGGAACCGGGGCGGCAGCCACGATCCGGGCTATCCCGTCCCAGCCGACCGGGGCCGCGTGGCCGGGCTTTGTCGCCGTCGCGCGCACCGGGCCCGCGCCGATGTGGTCGACGATGCGGGCATCCACGCGGCGGGCCTGTGCTTCCGTCTCAACAGAGAGCCCGAGCAGCTTCTCAGGGCCGATCAGTGCCCGCACTCGCGCGGGCGCCATGTCTCCCTGGCCGACATGCACGCCGTCGGCGTCCAGCCCGCAGGCCGCTTCCACGTCGTCATTCACGATAAATGTGGCGCGCCCGGCGATTGCGGCCTGAACGGCGCGCCCGGCGGCTATGCGGCGCTCCGTGCTCACGTCCTTCATCCGGAGCTGCACGACGCGCGCGCCACCGGCCACGGCCTGCGCTGCCGTCTCGGCCATGCCGCGCGCCCCGCAGAGCGCTTCGTCCAACACGAGGTAACAGGTGAGGTCGGGCGTCATGCCGAGGCCACCCAGGCGTCGAGATCCGCGGGCCCGACATCGGCCAGCGCATCCAGAAAGGCGACCTGAAAACTTCCGGGGCCCGCGGCGTCTGCCCCTGCCCGCGCGCCCGCCGCCGCGAAATGCGCACAGGCCGCAACGGTGGCGCCGAACGGATCGGTCTCGACCGCGGCGTAGGCCCCGGTGAGGGCTGTCAGCGCGCATCCCAGCGCCGTGACCTTGGGCATAAGCGCATGCCCGCCGGAGATCCGCGCCATGCGCGCGCCGTCGGTCACGATGTCGGTCACACCGGTGACGACGACGACGCTGCCGGTCTGCGTCGCCAGAGCCCGGGCGGGTTCGGCGGCATGCTCCACGGCATCGCCGGCATCCGCGCCTTTTCCGGCCGTTTCGGCGCCGGCGAGGGCCAGGATCTCGGAGGCGTTGCCACGCACGATGGTGGGCGAGAGCGCCATCAGCTCGGCCGCCGCGTTCCGGCGGAACGGCGTGATGAAATGCGCCACCGGATCCAGAATCCAGGGCGTGCCACCGCTCCGGGCCGCGCGGGCCGCTTGCACCATCGCCCGGTGCCAGGGGCCCGAGGTCGTTCCGATATTGACGGTCAGCGCGCCAACCATGGCGGTGAAGTCCGCCGCTTCCTCCTCGGCATGGACCATGGCCGGAGAGGCACCGGCCGCCAGCACGACATTGGCGGCGATGTTCATGGCCACGTAATTCGTGATGCAATGCACCAGCGGAGCGGCGGCGCGCATCCGCGTCAGGGCTTCGCCGGCCGCAAGATCGGCGCTCTGTCCGCCGGTTCGGTCGCTGGAGTTGGAAGGTTCGGTCTGCGTCGTCATGGGCCCTCGCAAATGGCGAGGGAGCGAAGGGCCGCGGTGACATCCGTGATCGACCCAACGACTCCCTCCGCCGGTATGATCCGGTTCAGGTTCAAAGGGTCACTCTCAGCCGGGCCGCACGTTTTGGGACCGACACCCCTGTCGCAACGTTCGAATACAAGGCGCGCCAGGCTTTGTCACGGGCGATTCATCGCTGCAGTGCAGCGCTTGAATAGGAACCCAACGCGGAGCGGCCGCATGTGCACAACTCATGCGCCGCTACGTCAAGCGCCGCACAATCGCGAGGGGCGGGGCTGGCATGACGCGACCAGGCCGGTACTGCCGCTATGGCCTAGCGGCCAGCGGTGGGCATCATGGGCCCCAACTGTCTGAAAAATCTGACATGTGGCGTTATGCGGGTTGGTACGCGCGGGAAGTCACGCCGACCTCTCTTCCGCCCCGCCATTGTCACCGGCCGAAGACGCCCTGTGGATAAGTTTGGGGATCAGCCCGAGGTTGGTGAATCTTTCTGCGGCGCGTTGTCGTGTGAGGCGTCATCTAGCGCGACATAGTCCGTTTGCCAGAGCGGAACGCCCAGCTTCATGGCGGCGCGGCCGATCATATGGGCAGCAATGGGCGCGGTCAGCAGAAGGAAAAGCACGGCGAGCACAGCTTTCGCTGTCACCTCCGCATCCCGGAAATGGAGCGCCACCGCAAGAAGAACGATCCCGGAGGCGAGCGTCCCCGCCTTGGTCGATGCGTGCATTCGGATAAGCACGTCCTGCAGACGCAGTACGCCCAGCCCTGCGATCACCGAGAAGGCGCCGCCGATCAGGCAGATGATGCCAATGACCCACTCCATCAGCCGTTGCCCTCCATACCGGGATCCGCGCTGGACCTGGCGTCGCCCGGCGGGATCGCTCCGCCATCCGCCTGCCCGGGCGGGTTCGCGCTGGCACTGCGGCGCTCGGCAAACCTGGCAAGCGCCACCGTCGCCAGGAACCCGACGAGCGCCACGATCAGAGCGACGTCCAGAAACGCCGGCACCCCGGAGAACACGGCGAAGAGGCCGCAGAACGCAACGATCAGCACCGTCATCATGTCGAGCGCCACGACGCGGTCCGGCAGGGTGGGCCCCTTGGCCAAGCGGACAAACGCTAGAACGATTGCCAGCATCACCATCCAGAACGAGGCTTCCACCGCGAAGAAGAGGAAATCCGTTCCGGTCATCCCACCGCCTCGATCACCATGCGTTCCATTCCGTTCTTCAGGTCCTTCACGAGCGCCTGCGGATCCTCTGCAAACATCGCGTGCACGATCAGCTTGGAGCGGTCCTCCGTCACATCGACCGACAGCGTCCCGGGCGTCAGCGAGATCAGGTTCGTTACCAGCAGGATCTCGAGGTCCGACTTTGCGTCGAGCGGCATTTCGACAAGGCTCGGCTTGGCATAAGCGCGGGGCGTCAGCACGTCCCATGCAACATCCACCGACGACTTGATCAGCTCGTAATGGAAGTAGACCAGCAGTTTGAGCGATGCGGTGACCCGCTTGAAATACGGATCTTCCTGTTGGCCAAAGATCGGCTGGGTGAACCACAGCGCGACGTAGCCGAGGACGAAGCCCACGGCGAGCCCGCCCAATGTGAAGCTCGCCGTGACGCCCGCCCAGGTGAAGGCCAGCAGCAGGTTGAGGAGAAAGAAGGTCATTTCGGCACCGCCAATCGCGCCACGTCGACCGAGCCTAAAGCCTCCGGGCCGAGCACCGTGGTTACATACGCGGTCGGGTCGAGCAGCTGTTCGGCGGAGCGCTCGGCGAACTGTACGAACGGCTCCGGCGCGAGCCCGATGATGCAGGTCAGCACGGCCAGTCCCGCGATCGGCGCGATCAGAAAGGCCCTGTCCCTCGCGGGAATGGCCGACAGCCGGGGGGTGATCCCATCCGGATGCGGCTTCCAAAACGCCTCCGCCCAGATCTTCGTCATCGAGTAGATGGTGAGCGCGCCCACCACCAGGGCGGCCGCGGCGAGGATCCAAGCTTCGGCGTCGAGCGAGGCTTTGACCACGACATACTTCGCCCAGAAGCCGGATAGCGGCGGGAAACCGGCGAGGGAGAAGGCCGGCACCAGGAACAGGATCGCGAGCAACGGGGCAGAGGCATAGAGGCCCCCGATCCGCCCCAGATCCGTCGAGCCTGTCAGCCGGTTCGCCACGCCCGAGACAAGGAAAAGGTTGGCCTTCACGATGATGTGGTGCACGAGGTAGAAGACCGCGCCCACGATTGCGAGCGGGGTCAGCAGTGCGAGCCCCAGGATCATGTAGCCGATCTGGCTGACGATGTGGAACGACAGGATCTTGCGAAAGTCCTGCTGAGCCGCAGCGCCGAGAACCCCGGTGACCATCGTGAACCCGGCAACCCACAGCAGGATCGTATGGGTGAAGCCGACATCGGCAGTGAACACGAGCGTGAACATGCGGATCAGCGCGTAGACGCCCACCTTCGTCAAGAGCCCCGCGAACACAGCGGACACGCTGAACGCCGGCGTGTGGTAGGAGGCGGGCAGCCAGAAGAACAGGGGAAAGACCGCCGCCTTCATGCCGAACGCGATCATGAAGAGCATCGCAACGATCGTGACGAGGCCCTGATTTTCCACCTGCGGCAGGGTGATGGCGAGGTCCGCCATGTTCAGCGTGCCCGTCATCCCGTAGAGCAGCCCGATCCCCGTCAGGAAGAGGATCGTGGAAACGAGGTTGAGCGCGACGTATTTGATGCCGCCGTCCAGCTGCGCCTTCGACCCTCCGAGCACCAGAAGACCGAAGGACGAGATCAGCATGACCTCGAACCAGACATAAAGGTTGAAAAGGTCTCCCGTCAGGAAGGCGCCCGTCACGCCTGCGATCAGCACCTGGAACAGCGCGTGATATCCCAGCCGCTCCTGCGCGATCGAACGGTCGCCCAGCGCATAGATCGCGACCGCGAGCGCGGTGATCGCCGTGATCACCACCATCACGGCCGACAGCAGATCGGCCACCAGCGTAATACCGAAGGGGGCGGGCCACGCCCCCATCTGGCCCGCCACGACGCCGTCGCGCAGCACGGCTGCCATCAGAGCTGCCGATGCGGCCAGCAACGCCGCCGATCCGATGACGGAGATCCAGCCCGCCGCCGGCCGTTCGCGCGTCAGATAGGCCGCGACCGCGGTCAGGAACGGAAGCGCGATGGGGATCGTCAGGAGCCAGCTCATTCGGCGGCCTCGAGTGTGCGTTGGGGAGGGTCGGCGTCCGCCGGTTGCTGCGGCGTCTTGGTCTTGCGCTCGTCCGGTTCGGCGATGCGCATTTCATCGGAATCCGTGGTGCCGAGGGCCGTGTAGGCGCGGTAGACGAGCGCGAGTGCGAAAGCGAAGAGCCCGAACCCGATGACAATCGCGGTGAGGACGAGCGCCTGGGGAAGTGCGTTGGCCACAAGAGCCGGAGGCGCGTCCGCCCCTTCGGGCACCAGCGGCGGGGCGCCCAGCGTCAGCCCGCCCGCCGCGAAGATCACCAGGTTCGCCGCGTTCGAGATCAGAACGAGCCCGAACAGGAACCGCACAATCGACCGGGAGAGCATGAGATACACAGCTGCCGCCACGAGCGCGCCGACGAGGAGGGCGACGATCTGTTCCATCTAGACCTCCTCCTCCAGGGCAAAGACGAGGGTCAGGACGGAGCCCATGACCACCAGATACACGCCGATGTCGAAGACCAGGACGGACGAGAGCGGTAACCCCTTGTCATCCTCGGTGGCCCCGACGAACAACCATTGCCCGGTGAAGAGCGGATCGCCGAAGACCGCGGCGAAGAGGCCGGCCAAGAGAGCGATGGCAAGGCCCACCGCGGCGATGTTGGAGGGATCGACACGCAGGGCGCGCCGGGCGCTGGCGGTTCCGCAGGCAATTGCATTGATGACAAAGCCGAGCGCGCCGATCAGGCCGCCGATGAAGCCGCCGCCGGGCTCGTTGTGGCCGCGCAACAGCATATAGATGGAGAAGACGAGCAGCAGCGCGACGAGGACCCGCGCGCCGGCCTCCAGGATGACGGACTTCATCGCTGCGCCTCCCCGCTCTCGCGCGCACCAGGCCGCGCGCGCAGCAGCGCCAGCGCCGCGATGGCGGCGACCGCGACGACGGCGATCTCGCCGAACGTGTCGAGCGCGCGGAAGTCGACGAGGATCACGTTGACGACATTGCGTCCGAAGGCTTCGGGCCAGGCTGTGACCTCGAACCAGGTCGACAGGCGCCGGTCGACCGGTGTCGACACGACCATCAGGGTGATGAGTGTCACGACGCCGCCCACGGCGAGGGCGAGCACGGCATCGAGCTTGCGGCGGGGCTCGGGGTCTTGCGTCAGACGCGGCAGGCGCAGCAGCGCCAGGGCCACCAGCACGACCACCAGCACCTCGACCAGAAGCTGCGTGATCGCCACATCTGGCGCCCCATAGGTGATGAAAAGCAGCGCCACCGCGGCGCCGACCACGCCCAGACCGGCAATCGCCGTGATGCGGGAGTTTGTGATCGTGACGACCACCGTTCCCGACAGGACCAGCAGCGCGATGCCCCATTCCTTCAGCATGAGTTGCGACAGCGTGTCGACATTGATCCCGACCGCCGGCGCGCGCAGGGCAATGGCCAGCGTCAGCGTCACGAGCAGCGTCGCGAAGGTCGCTGCCATGTAGTTCACCAGCCGGCCGGATTGCAGCACCCGCGTCTGCCAGGCGGCGAGCGCCTTCAACCCGTCGAGGAACCTGTCCCAACCGATGTCGAACGACGGACAGATTTGCCCCAGCCGGATCAGCGCGGTGCGCAGGCGCACATGGACGGCATAGAGCACCAGCCCCAGCGCGAACGTGGCGAGAGAGAGGATCAGGGCGAGGTTCACGCCCGCCCAGAGGCGGAGTTCGCGGGCCTCGCCCACCGTGCCGAGCACCGCATCGACCCCCGGCGCGACCAGGATCTCCTGCTTGACCCAGGGCAGAAGGCCGAAGGCCAGCCCGAGGACGGCAAGCAAGGTGGGGCCCAGCACCAATTGCCAGGATCCTTCGTGGGGTGTGACCGGGGTCTCGCCCTGTGGCTTGCCCCAGAACGGGCGAAGCGCCACGATCCCGGCGACGGCAAACATCAGGGCGTTGGAGGCCAGGGCGAAGCCCGTCACGATCAGGCCAAGCGGCAGCTCGCCCGCGCCCTTGTAAAGAACCTCTTTCGAGATGAAGCCCACGAAGGGCGGCAAGCCCGCCATCGACAGGCCCGCCAGCGCGGCCGCAAACGCGGTCACCGGCATCGCCCGGGCCAGCCCACCGAGCACACGCGCGTCGCGCGTGCCCGTGCCATGGTCGACCGTTCCGACGACGAGGAACAGCGCGGCCTTGTAGAGAGAGTGCGTGACAAGAAACGCCATGAACCCGGTGATGGCGTAAGACGACGACCCGTCGGCGAGAAAGAGAACAAGCGTGCCAAGCGCCATCAGCGTCGTATAGGCCAGTGCCTGTTTCAGATCGGTCTGCTTCAGGGCCATGAAGCTGGCGAAGACGGCCGTCACGCCGCCGAAAATGGTCAGCGACCAAAGCCACGCCTCCGTCCCGGACAAGGCCGGGTGCAGCCGGGCCAGCAGAAACACGCCGGCCTTCACCATCGTGGCCGAATGCAGATAGGCCGACACCGGTGTGGGCGCGGCCATGGCATTCGGCAACCAGAAGTGCAGCGGGAACTGCGCCGACTTGGTGAAAGCACCGGCGAGCACCAGCACGAGGATCGGGATGTAGAGCGGGCTTTCACGCAGCAGATCGCCCGACGCCAGCACAACCTCCAGATCGAACGAGCCGACCACCGTGTAGATCAGGATGAAGCCCGCCAGCAGCGCGAGCCCGCCCATCCCCGTCACCAGCAACGCCTGAAGTGCCGAACGGCGGGATTTGGCGTCGGCATGGCCAAAGCCGATCAGCAGGTAGGAGGTGATCGACGTCAGCTCCCAGAACACGAAGAGGGTGAGCAGGTTGTCGGAGACAACAAGGCCGAGCATGGCCAGCATGAAGCTGAACAGATAGAGGCCGAACCGCCCGGCATGGACGTGCCCGGCGAGGTACTTCGCCGCGAAGAGCATCACCAGCGCCCCGATGCCGGTGATCAGTAGAGCAAAGGTAAGGCTGAGCCCGTCCAGAACCCCGGAAAACCGCACACCGAGAGAGGGCACCCATTCGATGCCCCAGCGCAGAACGTCACCACCGGCGACGGGAGAGACGGCAGGAAGGAGGGCGATGAACAGGGCGGCCGCGCCAAGCGCAGGAAGATAGGTGAGTGCCGCAGGGCCACGCCCCGCGTGCTGCTCTGTTGCTGCGCCCATTCGTGTCTCTTTCCGGTCTCGCGTGGCCCGTAATGCGTGTTCTTAGGCGGTACGGGCGTCCCAGCCTAAAATAGGGGTGCGACACATAGGTTCCATAGCGAAATGAAGCGCCGTTCGATAGATTTTTCCTAAGACGACACCGGCCAAAGCTTCGCAACCCGCCCAAGGGGCAGTTGCGAAGCTTTGGCCGGCGCTTGTGTACGACATAGGCCGCCGCGCGCCGAGTGCGAGGTGGGTTCGGGGCCCCGGTTCTAGAGTCCCTTCTCCCTGTAGCTCTTTGCGACGCGCTCGATCGCAACGAGATAGGCCGCGGTCCGAAGGTCTGTCACATCGTTTCGCGATTGCCAGACCTCGTGCATGGATTGGTAGGCGCCACGCATTGTATCGTCGAGGCCGGAGCGCACGAGCTCCAGCTCGCCCGCGCCCCGAAGATACCGTGTCTTGAACTCGGGCGTGAGCGACCACGCGTCTCCCAGGTGACGGTCCAACCGCTCCAGTTCATCCACGATCAACTGGTGGCGCGCCTCTTCCTGACGTCTCTGCATCCGGCCGAAACGGATATGCGACAGGTTCTTCACCCACTCGAAGTACGAAACCGTCACACCACCGGCATTGGCGTACATGTCGGGGATGATCACGATGCCCCGCTCCCGCAGGACATCGTCGGCCCCCGCCGTGATCGGGCCGTTGGCCGCCTCGATGATCAGACGCGCGTGAATGCGCGGCGCGTTCTCCCGCGTGATGACGCCCTCCAGAGCCGCGGGCACCAGGATCTCGCACTCCTTCTCCAGAACGTCGATCCCGTTGGTCACGAAGGTCGCATTCGGATAGCCGGTCACGCCGCCATGCTGCACGATCCAGGCGCGGACCTCCTCGATATCGAGGCCGTTATCGTCGATCAGCGCGCCGTCGCGTTCTACGACGCCGACGATCAGCGAACCGTCCTCCTCGCTCAGGAACTTGGCCGCGTGGAAGCCCACATTGCCAAGACCCTGAACCACGACGCGCTTGCCCTCGAGCGTGCCGGAGAGACCGGCCGCCGAGACCCCGTCGGCATGGCGGAAGAACTCGCGCAGCGCATACTGAACCCCGCGCCCCGTGGCCTCGACGCGCCCCTGAATGCCGCCCGCATGGGGCGGCTTGCCGGTGACACAGGCGTTGGCGTTGATGTCCGTGGTGTTCATCCGGTGATACTGATCGGCGATCCACGCCATCTCGCGTTCGCCGGTCCCCATATCCGGGGCCGGCACGTTCTGCGCAGGGTGGATCAAGTCGCGCTTGGCAAGCTCATAGGCGAAGCGGCGTGTGACGAGCTCCAGCTCATGCGGCTCATATTCGCGCGGGTCGATGCATAGACCGCCCTTTGAGCCCCCGAACGGCGTTTCCACCAGCGCGCACTTATAGGTCATCAGCGCGGCCAGCGCCTCCACCTCGTTCTGGGTCACCTCCAGCGCATAGCGGATCCCGCCCTTGACCGGCTCCATATGCTCAGAGTGGACGGAGCGATATCCGGTGAACGTTTGGATGCGCCCCCGGAGCCTGACCCCGAACCGGACCATATAGGTGGCGTTGCACACGCGGATCTTTTCTTCGAGCCCGGGCGGCAGGTCCATCAGTGCCACAGCACGGTTGAACATCAGATCGACGGATTCGCGGAAACTTGGCTCTCGGAATGCTTCGTTCATCGGCCCCTCCCTGGCCTGTAGAAGAGCGATTGCGCTTCGCCCTCAGGCCGCAGCCTAGGCGTATCCTCCGGCAAAAGCATGCGAATTCGGCACGCGGTTCGACGCGGGAGAGCCATCGTTTCGCCCAGATTGCAGCACCCGCGCCGTCACGCGATTCGGGGCCCGGCGGGACGGGCCTGCGGCAGGCTGCCCAGATCGGGACGTCCGCCAGCTCCATTTCCGCCACATTTCGCAACACTCGCACCCAGACGGGGCCTTCTTTGCAAAGCCGGAACCAATCGTGGCGACAATGTGACGGCACGGCAAATTTGCGGCAATTTCTCGGCATTCGGGCCTGTGGGGGCGGGCCGCGCCGTACCGAACGCTCAATGGCGTTGCGTTTTAGGAGGTTCTGTTATGCCGATCTCGCCGTCCCACATGACAGGGAAATGCCGCACGCCGGTCACGAAGCTGCCCCTACGCAGTGCCGCGTTCCTGCGGGACGAGGCGGGCGGGCTGCTCGTCTGGTCGCTTTACATCATGGTCGGGATCCTGATGGCGGTGGGCCTCGGCATCGACACGATGCGCACCGAAACGTACCGGACGCATTTGCAGAACACGCTTGACCGGGCCGTGCTGGCCGCGGCGGACCTTGAGCAAGAGCTGCCGCCGGCCGATGTCGTGGCGGATTACTTCGAGCGCGCTGGCATCCCTGCGGATGCGGTCAACCTCGACCCGTTCGTGAGTGACAACGAACGGGTTATCGGCGCGACCATCAACGCCAATGTCGGCACGGTGCTGTTGGACATCATCGGCCGGCCAACCTTGCCGGCCATCGCCAATGGGCAGGCGCGCGAGGCGATCAATGACATTGAGATTTCGCTCGTGCTCGACAATTCTGGCTCGATGGGATGGTCCAACGACCGGCGTCTCAATCTGCTGAAGCCCGCGGCGAAGGACTTCGTCGACGCGGTGATGCGGCCGGGCCCGCAGGGCGAAATGACAGTGTCGATGTCGATCGTGCCGTTTTCGACCCAGGTCAATGCAGGCCCGACTCTGGCCAGTGCGCTATCCTACTCCGCGGAGCACAGCTACAGCCATTGTGCGGAGTTCCCGGACAACAGCTACACCTCGGTGGCCATGGATCCGGAGACCGAACTGCGCCGGGGTGGACACTTCGACATCTTCACGTGGAATGCACCGGTTGAGTCAAACGGGGTGGTCTGCCCGTTCGACACCAGCCGACACATTCTGCCCTTCTCGCAGGATGCCGACGCACTGAAAGCGCAGATCGACGGGATGTGGGCCGGTGGCAATACCTCGATCGACATTGCCGCAAAATGGGGGGCCGCCCTGCTGGACCCGGCATTCCGCCCGGTGGTCGACCAACTTATCCTGGAAGAGAAGATTGCAGGGGGAGTTGCCGGGCGTCCCTTCGACTATGGGCGGAGCAAGACCATGAAGGTGTTGGTGGTTATGTCGGACGGCCAGAACACGCAGGAGTTCCAGTTGCGCAATCCCTACCGGAGCGGTTCGTCACCGGTCTGGCAAGACGAGGACACCAAGATCGTGTCCTATTTCGACGAGGACCGCGGCGAGTACTTCGTCTTCGACGACGCCGACCTGTCCAGCCAGCCGGGCGGAACGTGGCAGCCCGAACCCGAAGGCGACGCCGTCTCAAACCTCGATTGGCCTGAGGTCTGGAACAAGTGGTCGGTTGCTGTTTTTGCGCGCGACATCAAAGCCGAGGCCGTCGGCGGAAGCTGGAACAGTCACTACGACGCGGTCTACCGGGCGACCGATGCCGGCGACAAGAACGACCGTGCGTCGGAAATCTGCGCCGCGGCGCGCGACGCCAACATCCTGGTCTTCGCCATCGGGATGGACACCTACGGCCAAGGTGATGCCACGCTCGAAGACTGTGCAGGCGGTGAGAAAAGCCTGAACTTCTTCGACGTCTCCGCACAAGACATAGACGTTGCATTTGCGTCCATCGCGACCCAGATCAACATGCTCCGCCTGACACAGTGACACCCTGCCCCGTATGCGCCAAATGAGGCGCGGGCGGGGCGCCGGAAACAGTTCGTTTCTGGATTCCCACTGCGTTTGAGCGGGGCGGCCGCATGTCTGCCGCAATTCAGGCGTCTTCCCGCCTTGCTTCGAGAGCACCCCGGGACGCGACGTATTCCCGTTGCGAGCGAGAAGGTGGCCCGATGACGTGCTTGAAAACGCAAACAGACTGCAATGATGTTGGCGCTCAGGGCGGCTCTGCCCCGCTCGGCCAGCTTCGCCGTTCGACGGCATTGTCGCGGTTCGCCCGCGACGAAGAGGGCGGTCTTCTGGCGTGGAGCCTGTTCACGATCATCGGGATCTTCGCGGCGACGGGGCTGGGCCTCTCGGTCCAGTTCTACGAGGTGCATCGGGCGCACTTGCAGAACACGCTCGACCGTGCCGTGCTTGCTGCGACCGACCTCGACCAGACGCTCGATCCCGAAGATGTCATCGCTGATTATGTGAAGCGCGCGGGCCTTGAGGGCGCGCTGACCGACGCCAGCGTCGAAAACGGCATCAACTACCGGACGTCTTCGGCCGCGGCGAAGGTATCGATGCGGACAATGTTCACCGTAGGACAGGACCGCTGGGACGTTGAAGCCGACAGCACGGCAATCGAGTCGATCACCGATGTCGAAATCTCTCTGGTGCTCGACAACTCCGGCTCCATGGGCTGGAACGACGACTACCGCCTGAACCTCCTCAAGCCGGCCGCGAAGTCCTTCATCGAAACGGTGACCCGCCCTGTCGACGGGATCGACAATGGCAGCGTTGCTGTCTCCATCGTGCCCTTCTCGACCCAGGTGAACGCCGGGCCGCTCCTTGCGGGCGAGCTGAACTTCTCCAACCACCACAACTACAGCCATTGCGCGCGGTTCGGAACGAACGACTATAACAGCACGTCGATCGATCCCAACACGCAACTCCAGCGCGCGGGCCACTTCGATATCTTCACCTGGGATTGGCCGGTGGACCACGAAGGCGTGGTGTGCCCCTTCGACGAGAGCCGCCACATCACCCCATGGAGCCGGGACGCCGAGGCCCTGAAGGCACAGATCGACGCGATGTGGGCGGGGGGCAACACGTCCATGGACGTTGCGACGAAATGGGGTGCCGCCCTGCTCGATCCGGAGTTTCAGGACGTGTTCGATAGCCTCGCTGAAGATGAAGACAGCGGCGTGGAAGAAGTCGTTGGCTCACAGCCGTTCGACTACGAACGCGAGAACACGCTGAAGGTTCTCGTCGTGATGTCAGACGGACAAAACACCGACGAGTACCGCTTAAAAAGCAGCTATCGCAGCGGCAACTCGCCGGTCTTCTTGCACACGGTCACGAGCGGATCCGGCGCTACCGAGAAGCGCTTTTCCTACTACACCAACAGATCCGGCACGTCCGCCGACTATTACTCGGTCCGTGAAGACCGGTGGCGGAGCAGCCCCGATGGGGGGAACGCGGCGGATCGTCTGACGTGGCCGGAGTTGTTCAACGAAATGTCGGTTGCGCGCTACTCCCGCGATATCCGGGGCAAGGCGCTCGATACCGGCTGGCAGAGCAACTACAACAACACCTACACCCGGGTTCGCGCAAACGACAAGAACACCCGCACATCGGCGATCTGCACGGCCGCGCGGGACGCGGGAATAGTCGTCTACACGATCGGTATGGACACCTACGGCCAGGGCGATGCCACACTTGAGGATTGCGCTGGAAACTCGGTGAACTTCTTCGATGTCTCCGCCATTGAGATCGACCAAGCTTTTGCAGCTATCGCGCAGCAGATCAACCAGTTGCGCCTCACCCAGTAACTGCGGTGCCCGCCCGCCGTGCGACAGCGTCTGGGTCGCGTAACGGAAGGCGGGCATTGCACCACTCACCAACAATCCAACGCGTTGTCGGAGATCTTTTGCGCCGTGCCGACAATACGGCCCAATATTCGCGTTGCTGCCTTAAATCGGCCATAGCTGGTTGCAACCGTAGCCTCGTAAAGGTGTTCGGGTACAAGGGGATCGACGATGTTCGGACGTGGTAAGGAAAAGCCTGCGCAGAAGCGGTGGCGGACCTTGTGGCGCGGTCTGAAGCGAGAAGACGGCGCGGCAACGGTCGAGTTTGCCATTCTTTTCCCCGCCTTCATGGCGCTCTTTTTATCCTCGTTCGAGCTCGGTATGTACATGACTCGTCAAGTGATGCTCGACCGCGCGACTGATCTGACGGTTCGCGCGCTGCGTCTTGGCCAGTTCGAAGATCCAACGCAGGAGCTCCTGCGCTTCAACATCTGCCGGCGGGCGGCCATCGTCTCGAATTGCAGCAATCGCTTGCTGATCGAACTCACCGAGGTTCCCACGACGACGTGGGAAACGCTCCCGGACGCGGCAACTTGCATCGATCGTGATGCCGATATTGATGTCGTCGCGGCCCTGGAAGACGTCGACTTTGACCGCGGCATCCCGAACGATCTGATGATGATCCGCGTATGTGCGTTGCTGGAACCCGTCTTTCCGACAACGCGACTTGCGCTGAAGATGCCGAACTACAATGACTTTTACGCCCTGGTCACGACATCGGCCTTTGTGATCGAGCCCGGAGGATAGAGCAGTGAACCGCTTGCCGTCGATGATCAAAGAGTGTGCCATCCGCGTTCGCGCCTTCGCACGAGAGACCAAAGGCTCGGTGTCTGTAGAAGCGGCCGTGATGATGCCGTTTCTGCTCGGACTGTTTGCGCTGACCCTGGTCTGGTTCGATGCCTTCCGGACCAAGAACGCCGTCCTGAAGGCGACGTACAGCGTCGCGGACATGGTCAGCCGAGAAACGACCGAGCTGCCGGAAACCTTCCTGCCCGGCCTCGCAACCGTCTTCGAATACATGATCGACACACCCGATCCTACGTCGCTTCGGGTGACAAGCTTCTTCTGCCAAGCGGACTGCACCGACGAGGACCTGCGCGAGCTCGAGATGTGCTGGTCTTGGGCATCGGGTGATTACCCTAAACACACCGAAACGACCGCCAGAGGTCTCGAAAGCGCGGTGCCTCTGATGGCCTTTGGCAAGGGGGTCGTCGTTATGGAGGGACGGGTGGATTACTCGCCGCTGTTCCAGCGCTGGTTGGACGAGATACAGCTGCGCAACACGATTGTGACGCAACCCCGCTGGATGTCTCAAATCGCATTGGGCGATCAGCGCTGCTTGTCCGATGGCGGCGAAGACGTCGGCGACACGACTGACGAGAACGCTCTGAACTAGAGCGCTTCGGCATTTCACAGATCTTTTTTTGCGGCCGCTCGTTAGACGCCGCCGCGCATCGTGATGCGGGATGTCTTGAGACAAGTATACGAATCGCGAACGGCGCGCGCGCCGTCAGCGGGTCTCGCGTTCCAGTAGCAGCGCGGAGAGGATGTCGGCCATGGCGCGGCCTTCGCCGCCGGGCGTTACGCCGCCGACGCCCACGCGTCGGCCCATCCGCCACCATAGCCCGAGGGCCCAGACGCGCGGGGCTGGCTGTTTCAGACGCAGCAGAAACCCGTTCGACGGCTTGAACGCAAAGATCCCGCGGTCGACCGAGGCGATGTTGTCGAGCGATGCGATTTCCCGACCGCTCGTCTCGTAGATCCCCGCCTCCGTCAGAACCACCTCTTGCGCGGTCGCGTTCCACATCGCCTTGGCCGCATAGAGCGACACACCCCCCACGGCGAGCAGGAACGCATGCCAGCCGAGCACGGTGGGCGGATGCGCGATGGCCGTCCACAACACAATGGCGCCGAGAACGGCGAGCATTCCCACACCGATGACCCGCCGGGCGGGCGACGCCGCAAGACGCGCCAACTCCTTGGGCGGATCGGGCGTATCGGAACGCGGCATGTCTCAGCCCCCCTTCGTCACACCGTCTCGATCCGCAAAGCGACGGGTGCGGCGGGAACGACCCCTGTCCCTTCCATTCCCGACAGCGCCGTATCGAGCGCCGCGCGCGTCGTCGGATGGGTGACGATCAGAACGGGAGCCTCCGCGCTGTCGTGGCGGGTTTGGCGCATCCTGTCGATGCTGACCCCGGCATCGCCCAGCAAGCTCGCGACCTTCGCCAGTGCGCCCGGCTTGTCGGTGAGTCTCAGCCGCAGATAGTAAGGCGCCGGCACGGCGGTGGAGGCCCGGGCCGCATCGGCAAGGGCCGTTGCGGGCTGACCGAAGGTGGGAACGCGGATGCCGCGCGCCAGATCGAGCACATCGCCCATGACGGCGCTCGCCGTCGGGCCCTCACCGGCGCCAGCCCCGCGCAGAACGATCTGGCCGACCTGATCGCCCTCGAGCACGACCATGTTCGTCGCGCCTTCGAGTTGGCCCAGCGGGCTTTCTCTCGGCACCAGACACGGCGCCATAGAGCTTTCCAGGCCGCGGCCGGTCATGCGCGCAACGCCGAGAAGCTTGATCCTGAACCCAAGCTCGGCGGCCTGCTTGATATCCTCGATGGAGATCCGCTCGATCCCCTCCAGCGCCACGCCGTCGAAATCGACCTTGGTTCCGAAAGCCACGGTCGCGAGCAGCGCAAGCTTGTGGCCGGCGTCGATGCCGCCCACGTCGAGCGTCGGATCCGCCTCAAGGTACCCGAGCGCGCGCGCCTCCTCGAAAACCTCTTCGTAGGGCAGGCCCTCGCTTTCCATCCGGGTCAGGATGTAGTTGCAAGTGCCGTTCATGACGCCGAGCACCCGGGTGATCTCGTTCCCGGCGAGGCTTTCGGTAAGGGCCTTCATCACCGGGATGCCTCCCGCCACGGCGGCCTCGAACCGGATGGTGGCCCCGTGGGCCTCCGCCAATTCGGCCAGCGCCTGACCATGGTGCGCCAGAAGCGCCTTGTTGGCGGTCACCACATCCTTGCCGGCTTTCAGCGCAGCCTCGACACTCGCGCGGGCCGGGCCGTCCGATCCGCCCATGAGTTCGACGAACACGTCGACATCGGGCCGTTCTGCCAGGGCGATGGGATCGTCCTCCCAGCCGTAGTCGCTGATCGGAACACCCCTGTCCCGCGCGCGATCCCGCGCGGACACGGCGCTCAGCTCGACGCGCCGCCCGGCCCGCGCCGTCAGCATCGGCGCGGCCCGGCGGACGATTTTGACGACGCCGGCGCCGACGGTGCCGAGCCCGGCGATTCCGAGGCGAAGGGGATCAGGCATGGTGCGCTCCGCTGACAGAGAGGTAAGAGTGCGGCGGGCTTAGCCTGTCGGACGGGGCGGTGCAACGCGAGGCATGGCGCCCGCGCCTGTGCCGCGAATGCAGGCTGGCGGATGCGTGCAGGCGTCCCCGTCGCGGCGCGGAGCGCGTCAGTTTCCCACCGCCGCCTCGCGTTGACGCACGAGGGCGGCGCGGCGTGCCTCCGCCTCGGCCCGCTCGGCGTCCGACATCGCTTGTGTGCCTGCCAGCTCCTGCGACCGGGCGCGCGTGCCCGAGGCCCTCGCGCGCAACGCGTCACCCGCCTGCTGGACGGTTTCAGTCTCTGCCTGCGTCACCGCGGCGGTGGCGAGCGTCGGATCGATCGGGGCGAGTTCGGGCGGCGGTGCGGCCTGCCCTTCCGGCGTGACGGCGCGGTCGAGCTCGGGAAAGTCCGCGCAGGCGGTGCAGACTAAAAGGCAGACGAGCAAGGCGGGAGCGGCGTTCACATTCGCATCTCTGTGGTGGCGCGGCCAAGCTATGCGCATTCTTGCGGCGTGAAAAGGCGCGGCCGAACGGCACGGCGGCCTCGTTTCGCGTTCTCCCGCGGCGCCGGGTACGCCATTTTTCGCAATCGGTCTTGTTCCCGCCCAATCAGAGGGCTACCCCGCTCGCGCGGCAACCCAAGGAGAGACCGATGACCAAGCCCAGGGATTTCAACGACCGGATGCTGTCGCTCGGTCTGGCCCGCGTGTCCGAGGCCGCCGCGCTCGCCTCGGCCCGCTTGATCGGTCACGGAGACGAGAAAGCCGCCGACCAGGCCGCTGTCAACGCGATGCGCGAGCAACTCAACAAGCTCGACATCAAGGGTGTCGTCGTGATCGGCGAGGGGGAGCGCGACGAAGCGCCGATGCTCTATATCGGCGAGGAGGTGGGGACAGGCGAAGGCCCGGCGGTGGACATCGCCCTGGACCCGCTGGAAGGCACGACGCTTACCGCAAAGGACATGCCCAACGCCCTGACCGTCATCGCCATGGGGCCCCGCGGCTCCATGCTGCACGCGCCCGATGTCTACATGGACAAGCTCGCCATCGGCCCGGGCTACCCCGAAGGCATCGTGTCGCTGGACCAGACCCCTGGCGAGCGGGTGCGTCTGCTGGCCGCGGCGAAGCACTGCGCCACGTCGAACATCACGGTCTGCATTCTGGAACGTCCGCGCCATGAGGCACTGATCGGCGAGGTACGCGACACGGGTGCCGCCATTCGCCTGATCACCGATGGCGACGTGGCCGGCGTCATGCACTGCGCCGAACCGAACACTGGCATCGACATGTATATGGGCTCGGGCGGTGCGCCCGAGGGGGTGCTCGCCGCGGCAGCGCTCAAGTGTATGGGCGGCCAGATGTGGGGGCGCTTGCAGTTCCGCAACGACGACGAGCGGCAGCGGGCGGAAAAGGCGGGCATCGCCGATCTCGACCGGATCTATGCCCGGGACGAAATGGTGACCGAGAACGTCATCTTCGCAGCGACCGGCGTGACGGACGGCTCGATCCTGCCCGGGATCAAGCGCGAGGTCGGCTACCTCACGGCCGAGACGATCCTGATGCGCTCCAAGACCGGCTCGGTTCGGCGGATGTCCTACCGCAATCCTGTCTGATCAGGCGCTTCTGCCGCGGCGCAAGCCGGGTTTGGCCGAAGGCCACGCGCATTTCGGCGTTGACCCTATAGGTGCGGCTCCGGTAGCGTCGTAGCACGTTGTCAGCACAAGATGTAGGGTGACGGATGCCGGAGGATGGGGCACCGCTCGGCTTTCTCGGGGTAACGCAATCGCTGACGGGGCGGCTGTGGCAAGGCCCGGGCCTCGAACTGACCCGCAGGGCGGAGGCTCTGGGTCAGGCCACGGGCCTGCCCGACGCGCTCGCCCGGATTCTGGCTCAGCGGGGCGTCCCGCCTGAGGACGCAAGCGCCCATCTCGCACCGACGCTGCGCGATCTGCTTCCCGATCCGACCCGTCTGAAGGATGCCGAGACTGCGGCGCAGGTGCTGGTCAGCGCGGCCCGGCGCCGCGCCAAGATCGCGATCTTTGCCGATTACGACGTCGATGGCGCGGCCTCCGCGGCGCTCCTGTCCGACTGGCTCAAGGCGCTGGGGGTCGTCCCGACCGTCTATGTCCCGGACAGGATCGACGAAGGATACGGCCCCAACGCCCCGGCCATAGCCCGCCTTGCCGCAACGCACGATCTGATCATTTGTGTCGATTGCGGAACGCTGTCCCACGATGCGCTCGCCGCCGCGGACGGAACGGATGTTGTAGTGCTCGACCACCACCTTGGCGGCGACACGCTTCCGCCCGCCCGTGCGGTCGTGAACCCGAACCGGCAGGATGAACCGGGCGACCTTTGCCATCTCTGCGCCGCGGCAGTCGTGTTTCTGACACTGGTGGAGGCCGGCCGGCAGATGCGCGCCACAGGCGCGCGGGCGCCGGATCTGATGGGAGCGCTGGATCTTGTCGCCCTGGCCACGGTCGCCGATGTCGCGCCGCTCATCGGCGTCAATCGCGCCTTCGTGCGAACGGGGCTGCAGGTGATGGCGCGCCGGGCCCGGCCCGGCCTGCGCGCCCTTGCCGATGTCGCGGGCCTCGCCGAGCCGCCGCGCGCCTATCATCTGGGGTACCTGCTTGGCCCCCGGATCAACGCGGGCGGCCGGATCGGCCGCGCCGATCTCGGCGCGCGTCTTCTGTGCACCGCCGAGCCGGCCGAGGCCGAGCGCCTTGCCTCCGATCTCGACCGTCTCAATCGGGAGCGGCGCGACATAGAGAAAGCCGTGGCAGAGGAGGCATTGGCCCAGGCGGAGGCCCGCGGCGTCGAGGGCCCCCTGGCATGGGCGGCGGGCGAAGGCTGGCATCCGGGCGTTGTTGGCATCGTGGCGTCCCGCCTCAAGGAAGCGACGCACCGGCCTTCTGTGGTGATCGGTCTCGACGGGGGCCTCGGCAAGGGCTCTGGCCGGTCCGTGTCGGGGGTGGACCTGGGCGCGAGCGTGCACCGGCTGGCGGCGGAGGGCCTCTTGGAGAAGGGCGGCGGGCATCGCATGGCGGCGGGTCTGACTGTCCGCGCAGAGCGGCTGGAGGCAGCCATGGCGCGGCTCGGCGAGCTCTTGTCGCGGCAAGGCGCCGCCGCACCTGGGCCCCTGAGCCTTGCGATCGACGGCGTTGTGATGCCGGAGGCCGCCACGGTGGACCTCATCGACCATCTCGACAGCGCCGGCCCCTTCGGCTCCGGCGCCCCCGCGCCCCGGTTTGCCATGCCCGATCTCCGGCTGCTGCACGCAAGGGAAGTCGGCACGGGGCACCTCAAACTCACGTTCGGTTCTGATGCCGGGTCGCGGCTCGACGCCATCGCCTTCGGCGCCATGGGCACGTCGCTTGGAGCCGCCCTGATGCAGCGCAGCGGCGCGCGCTTCCACGTTGCGGGCCGGCTGGAGGTGAACACGTGGCAAGGACGCCGCGCGCCGCAACTTCGCCTCGACGACGCCGCGCCGGCCCCTGCCTAGGCCCTTGCACCGTCGGCGACAGCCACCTCAAATTCCGCTTGCCCTCGCCAGCGGTTTTTTCTAGGAACCCGACACTGGACAGCACGGCCCGTTCGTCTATCGGTTAGGACGCCAGGTTTTCAACCTGGAAAGAGGGGTTCGATTCCCCTACGGGCTGCCACTTCCTGATCTAACGCATTGTTAGTCATTGGCTTTTCCCTCCTTCCTGTCCAACTCGTCAGAAAGGTTGGACACGTTGCCCGCGCTCAGCTTCGCAAAACCGCTGTCTGCAAGGCGCGCCCGGTTGGCCTTTTTCGTGTAGACCGCCGCCTGCGTCGTGTCCGAGTGTGCGAGGTAGGAAGCGATCTCCCATTCTGTCGCCCCAGCGTCCGCAAGGCGCGTAGCACCGGCTTTCCGCAGGCCATGCAGCGATCCGGGGACGTTCGCCTCGGCGCACCTGTCCCGAAACCAGTTTCCCAGCGATGCGACGGCATAGGGCTTGTCGCTCTTGTCCTGAGTGACGAATAGCATCCGGTCTTTCGGAACGTGGCGCAGCTCCTCGGCCAGCTCGGGCAGTATGGGCATGTCAGCCGCAACAGCGGTCTTGTGCCTGCGATATCCGATCCGCCCACCCTTGATGTGCTGACGGCCGACTCGGGCGAGGTCTTGACGCGCCATGCCGGTGTTGAGTGCCAGCAGTATGACCAGCCGCGCTTTCGTGCCCGGCCCGTGACACTCGAGGAAGCGGTTCACCTCGGCCTCTGTCCAAGTGTGGAAGCCGTCCGGGTTCGTTTTCATCCGCTCAGCGTGACGCGCCGGGTTCGGGCCGGTGTAACTCAGCTTCTTGGCCGCGAAGTTGAACAGCATCGAAAGGTTCTTCTTGACCGTGTTCGCGGCGGTCGGGCCTTTCTTCTTCGACATGAGGGCTTCGACGTGCCGGACTTCCAGCCGCTCGAAGTGATACTTGCCTGCCTCTTTGCGCAGCCAATCCAGCTCAAGGCGGATCGTCCGCTTGCGACTGTCGGAGAGGTTCTGAAAGCGGAGGCTGCGAAGGTATTGCTCGATCAGCCATGCCAGCGTCCCGGCCAGCGCCGTCGATGATCTGGACGCCTTGGAACCGGCAAGCGCAGCCTCATAGGCTGCCAGAAACTCGGGCGATCCGTAGGGACCGGGAATATTGGTGCGGAAGTCGCCGCGCTCAAACTTCCAGTAGACGCGCCCCTTGACCACGTTCTTGCGGACGCCGGGATATGGGTTCTTGCGCCGCGTCATTTCAGCAGCTCGTCAGGATCGGGGCCAGCGGCCTGCGCCGCCGCGCCTTCGGGAAACACGACAACGCGGCCGGTGGCATGATCCACCTCAACCCTGCCGATCCGCAGGCCAGCAGACAGCGCCGCTTGAAGGGTGCGCTTGATTTCAACTTGGGATACAAGGGCCGGGCGAGCTGCCATCACACAACCTCCGCGCCGGGCGCTTCGGGCGCATGGGCCAGCTCGGCAAGGCCATAGAGCGCCTGACTGTCCAGCCGGACCATAATTGCCCGGCCGCTGCGCGTCTTGCCGTGCCGCCGGGTGTGATACCGGAAGCGCCAGTTGTATTCGGTTTGCTTCTTGTTCTTGGTCCAGTCCGCGCCTTCATCGACCGTGCCGAAGTCCAAACCGTTCAGGTGAATGTCCACCCACGCATCGCCATCAACCCACAGCTCCACGCAGTCATCGAACGACATGCCGTCGCGGCCGGTCTTGCGGTATTCGTCAGCGATCTTGCAGAGCGCGGCCGAGACCGTCTTGGGCACGTCCACGAAGAATTGCGGCAGGATGCGGTTGCCGTATTCGTCGTTGTCGCTCCACTGGATCGTGTCGTTGTAAAGAACCGGGTCGCCATCGTCCGCCCGCGTGACTTCCAGATAGCTGAAACTGGCGCTCAGAAGCTGGGCGATGGTGGCGGGCGCGGCCGTAGGCGGATCGGTCACCAGCGCCGCACAGATTGCGGTGGCATAGTCGGTACTGACCATCTGGGGCGCGTGACGCCCCTTGCCAGAGGTGGTGAACATGCCGGATTGCCGCACGGTCTTGATGAGCGAATTGGCCCTCGGCGCGTCTCCGCCAAGGGTGCCCTCAAGCCACTTCTGAATGTCCGACAGCTTCGCCATGAGAATAGGAATGCCATTCCAATGATGCTGCGTCAAGACAAAAGGAACAGCATTCCTATAAGACATGACGGTCTCCCCACTGCACTCAGGTGACCGGGTAGCCATCGAGACCCGTGCAGGCTTTCCAGAGCGCCATGACGGCCCGGCAGTCATAGGACTGCGCCCGCTCTGCAAATTCGTAGGGATCGGTTGTGCCCGGACTGACATAGACCCACGCCAGCGCCGCCAACGCGCCGATGCCTTCCAGCGACGTGGGCTTGAGGGTCAGCATTGCGTCCTCGGCGGCATTCTCACGCGCCTCGGCGGCAAGCGATCGCGGATCATCCCAATTGCCGTTGCCGGGTAGGTCGGCCAGCTCGCGCCATTCCCGGCGCGCGTCCAGCCATTCGTGATAGAGGGGCACCAGCGGGTCCGCTTCACGGGAAGCGGCGGCAGCGGGCAAGGCCAGCGCCGCGCCCGTGGCGGGCAGCGCGGTCAAGAGGGTGCGGCGGGACATGGGAATGGCGTTCTTGGTCATCAGTCGCTCTTTCTTGGGTGTGGTAAATATGATTTTGGGTATCAGAACTATATTCGCAATCTTGTTGCTGTCAACCATCAATATGGGTATCATCACCATATGAGTATGACCGGGACACAAATTCGCGCGGCGCGGGTGCTGCTTGAGATGGAGCAATCCGAGCTGGCGGAGCGCGCCTCGGTCAGCATCAACACGGTTCGGAACATGGAAGCGAAGGGCCGTCAGGTTGTCCGCGTCAGGCTGGACACGCTGATGAAGGTCCAGAAGGCTCTTGAGGAAGCCGGGGTTGAGTTCATCGCGGAGAACGGCGGCGGAGCCGGGGTCAGACTGAAAAGGAAACGCAATGGTGATTAAGGTGCGGCTCTACGCCAAAGGCGGGACGGTCACGGAAAATATGATCGAGGACTTGGACTTGATCGCCCTGCCGGATGTGGGTGACACGATCTGTCTGGAATACGGCCGAGGCCATGAGCCGGTGTATCGTATTCTGTCGCGGCGCTTCTTTGTCCTCTGCACGGATACCGACACTCAGAACAAGTATGACCGGGTTGCTCTTGAGGTCGAAGAAGTATGATGATGCGCGCCGCGCCCGCCAGAGAGAGCGGGCCGCGCGCTGTCGGGGTTGTTGCGGCACTCACCGACTGATCCGAGGCGCTTCCGGGCTGAACAAGCTCGACAAGAGACCCGAGGCGCGCCCCGCCCTATTCCTTCCAGTCCACCATGCGCATGGCCCCGGACACGTCGCCCGGCGGAATGCCCGCCTCTTTCGCCTCGGCCATCGTCTTGATGATCGCGGACAGGGCGCGGGCACGTCCGCCAGCATCGAAGGCTTGCAGGGGCCGGATGGTGTCGATCTCCACCAGCCCGCCGAGCTTGGTGGATGCCTCATCGGCCAGCAGCGCGGCAATGGGTTGCAGCGTCCAGATTGCAAGCTGGCGCTGCGCCTCTCTGACGGCCGGGCCAGTGGCGGCACGGTTCACCAGCGACGGCAGGACGCCATAGGCCATGAGAATGCCCTCGCGCGCCGCCGCCAGCGTCTCGGCCGTCATGCTCTTGGACAGGTCCGGCGAGAGCTGATCCGGCTTCTGCCCGATCTGGGGATTCATGCCCGCCGCCGTCGCCTGCGCCACGCCCTCGATCACCAGCGTGGAGCCGCGCCGCCCTCGGAACGCGCCGCGCATCGAGGCCATGTCCTCGGCCCCGGTGTCCGGCAGCGGAACGATCTGCGAGCCGAGCGGGGCATTCTCGAAGGTCTCGCCAAGGGCCGATTCCACCGCGTGGAGCATGGCCCCGGTGAGGCTTGACCGGCGCAGCGGGGCCGTGCCGATCCACGGGGTCAGGTTGTCCGAGCCGATCCGAAGGTGCAGCACCTCGGCCGCAAGAGCTGTCACGGTGCGCCCGCCGCCCGCCTCGGGGATGGACAGGCGATAGGCGCGCGGCTTGCCGTCGCGTGTCGTCACGTCCCAATCCGTTGCCGGGACAAGCCCCAGCTCGGTGATCAGATAGACCGCCTCACCGTTAAGCGCGGCCGAGCGGGCAATCATCGCCATCGTCTGGCGGGTCAGCAGCTCAGTGCCGGACACGTCCGCCATTGCGAACCCGCCTTCCCAGAGGCTGACACAGCTCTGCACCGTCGCCGTCAGCTCGGCCACGCCGCGCCGCCCGTTGATAAAGCTGTCCCGCGCCGCCATGACCTGGGCCGTGTAGCCGGACCCGCTGGACCGGGCCTCGATCGGGCGCAGCTTGTTCATGAGCCATCCGAGCATGGTCACCTCCACCGGATCGCGGCGGGGCGGTGCGTCAGGCGCTTCGCCACCTCGCCCATGGGTTGCCAGTTGCGCGCCTCTATCTGGGCTTGCGGATAGGCGGGTTTCGTGACGGCGCTGATCTCGATCAGGTCAGCCGCCTTGATGGTCCGCAGGATCGCGTTGCCGCGTTCCTCGACCGTCTCGCCGCCCGGCCGGACGCGGAAGCCGGGGGACAGGCCCCGCACCAGCCCGGCCTCATGGGCCGAGAGGAAGTCCCGGACATAGCTGACCTGCCCCATGTCGGCGCTGATGGTCGCTTCCACCGTCAGCGCGTCATCCGATTCCGTCAGGGTCAGGGTGCCGGCGGAACGTGATGCCAGCGGCTTGTTGAAGTCATGGCCGGAGAGGAAATACACGTCCTCGCCGCGTTCCAGCCGATCCGCAAAGGCGCGGGCAGCGATCATCTCACGACGCTCACGCCCTGCCCCGATGCGTTCGGCCAGCACGGTTTCTTGGCCATATGGGAAGGTTGCCCGAAGGCGGGTTTCCCCGCCCTCGGTGCGCAGCTCAAGGCTGCCGACATGAGCGCCCCAGAGCATTACGCCGCCGCCAGCTCAAGTCCGGTCAGGACTTCGAGCTGCGCAGGGCGCGCAACCGTGATGTCCATCGTCGCCAGTGCTGTGATCCGTAGCCCGCCGGACTGCGCATCGCTGTAGGGGTCGCGGATCATGTCCACCGCGCCCCATTCGCCGATGAAGATCGGGGCGACACCGCCCGCCGCGGTGGTCAGCAGCGCCGAGGTGGCGGAAGGCGTCCCGGACGGCGCGGCAAGCGCGTTGTTCGTCATGGCGATGTTGCCGGCCGGAAGGTTCTTCAAGAGCCGATCCCACTCGGACAGGTCGGGCAGGATGGACTGCTTGCCTTCCATGTAGTCCCAAATTTCGGGACGGACCAAGGCACGCACCTGACCGGGGGCGTTCGCCGCGTTGGCGGTCATGAAGCGTGTCACCCCCGCCCGGAATGCGGCCCACTCGGCCAGAGCATCCACAGCAGTGGACGTAATTCCGTAGGTGGCCGCGCCCGCGATGACGCCAAGCGGTTGACCGTTGGCCCCGGTGCCTAGGAACGCCGCCTGGTCCATCGCCGCGCCCATTGCGCCGCTCATGTCCCGCCGCACCGCCTGTTCCAGCGCCGCGCC